>NZ_CP142675.1:995000-1326666 GCF_036365825.1 Qipengyuania sp. HL-TH1 | reverse complement strand
CTGGGCCTTGTGGCGGGCGCGCAGCTGGCGAGCCTGCCGATGTTCTTCGGCGGCTATCCGATCACTCCCGCCAGCGCGATCCTGCACCATCTCGCGCGGCTCAAGGAATTCGACGTCACCACCTTCCAGGCGGAAGACGAAATTGCCGCGATCTGCGCCGCCATCGGTGCCAGCTATGCGGGTAGCCTCGGGATCACCAGTTCTTCGGGTCCGGGTATTGCGCTCAAGGGCGAGGCGATGGGCCTCGCGATCATGACCGAATTGCCGCTGGTGATCGTCAACTCGCAGCGCGGCGGCCCCTCGACCGGCCTGCCGACCAAGACCGAGCAGAGCGATCTCTACCAGGCGGTCTATGGCCGCAATGGCGATGCGCCGATGCCGGTGATTGCCGCCAGCAGCCCGGGCGATGCCTTCGAGGTGGCGATCGAGGCCTGCCGCATCGCGGTGCAGTACATGACCCCCGTCATGCTGCTCACCGATGGCTATATCGCCAATGCCGCCGAGCCGTGGAAAGTGCCCGATCCGGCCACGTTCGAACCGTTCCCGGCGCAGTTCCTGACCGAGAAGAACGCGGTCGACGAGCAGGGGGCCGAGACTTTCCTGCCCTACAAGCGCGACGAGAAGGGCGCGCGGCCCTGGGTCAAGCCCGGGACGCCCGGCCTGATGCACCGCATCGGCGGGATCGAGAAGCACGAGCTGAGCGGCAATATCGACTATTCGCCCGACAACCACCAGCGCATGACCGACCTGCGCAAGGGCAAGATCGACGGCATCGCCGTACCCGACCAGGAAGTCTGCCTCGGCAACACCTCGGGCAAGCTCGCGGTCGTCGGTTGGGGCAGCACGTTCGGCCCGATCCACCGCGCGGTGGACAATGCGCGCCGCCAGGGGCGCGACGTGAGCCACATCCATGTGCGCCACATCTGGCCGCTGCCGAAGAACCTCGGCGACCTGCTGCGCGGGTTCGAGCATGTGCTGGTGCCGGAAATGAACACCGGCCAGTTCAAGACCGTGCTGCGCGACCAGTTCCTCGTCGATGCGACACCGCTGACCAAGACCAGCGGCCAGCCCTTCCAGATCGCCGAAATGGAAGAAGCCATCGGCAAGTATTTCGACGGCGTCGAAGGCAATGAAGGCGGCGAAGTACCGGTCAATGACGACCAATTGCCGCATCTGGAATCCGGACATGACGACGGCTCGCTGAAGAACCAGTCGTCACCGCAATCGCAGGAGCTCGGCTCGTGAACGCACCAGTGAAAATCGAAACCACGCTCAAGGACTGGGAAACCGACCAGGAGGTCCGCTGGTGCCCGGGTTGCGGCGACTACGCGATCCTCAAGGCGGTGCAGCGCACGCTGCCGCAGCTGGGCGCGGACCCGGCGAACACCGTGTTCATCAGCGGCATCGGCTGTTCGAGCCGCTTCCCCTATTACGTCGAGAGCTACGGCTTCCACACGATCCACGGCCGCGCGCCCGCGTTCGCCACGGGCGCGAAGCTCGCCAATCCCGATCTCGATATCTGGCTGGTGACCGGCGACGGCGACGGCCTGTCGATCGGCGGCAACCATCTGATGCATGTCCTGCGCCGGAACGTGAACATGCAGATCATGCTGTTTAACAACGAGATCTACGGACTCACCAAGGGCCAGGCCTCGCCCACCAGCCGCGAGGGCACCAAGTCGCCCTCGACCCCGATCGGCAGCTACGACCATCCCGCGCGCCCCGCCGCTTTTGCGCTGGGTGCCGGCGCGCGCTTCGTCGGCCGCGGGTTCGACGTGTCGAAGCACCTGCCCGATGTGCTGAAAGCCGCCCATGCGCACCAGGGCGCTGCCTTCATCGAGATCTTCCAGAACTGCATCGTCTACAACAAGGACGTGTTCAACGATTTCGCTGCGCCCAAGGGCGCCGAGGACCAGCAGCTGTGGCTCGAAAACGGCAAGCCGATGCTGTTCGCGAAGGATGCCAAGGGCATCGCGCTCGACCGCGACAAGCTCGAGCTCAAGGTGGTCGATGTGGTCGATGGCGATTGGGAAGCCGCGGGGGTGATCGTCCACGATGTCAGCAACCGCTCGATCGCGCATATGCTGGTCGAAATGCCCTTCGGGCCGTTCCCGATGGCGCTGGGCGTGCTCTATGACGATCCGCGCCCGACCTTCGAGGCCGCCGCGATGGCCGAAAAAGCCGCCGCGAGCCAGGGCAAGGAAGCCAATCTCGCCAAACTGCTCGGCAAGGGCCAGACCTGGACCGTCGACGGCACCGCGCAGGATCCCGTCTGACGCGCTGACAGCATTTCGCAGTTTTTCGGACCGATCGCGGTTCGGCTCCGTTGGTTGGACATATCCCTGCCGCTGCAGGGACCGTTCAACCAATGGAGAAGACATGAATATTTCGATCAAGACGACCGCACTGTCCACGCTTGCGCTGGCGCTTGCCGCCTGCGGCGACGACGTGGCCGAGGACCCGGTAGTCGGCAGCGAAATGGCCGATACCGAAACCGCGATGGTGGACGAATACGATCCCATGACGCGCGATTACATGCTGGGCGACGATGCGCAGACGCGCCGCGATGCGTTCGATTCCGACGCCTTCCGCAGCGAATATCGCACCTATCGCGACGAGGTGGTGAACGAGCAGGTCGCACAGGCCGATGCTACCGACGCCTCGCAGGTCATGAGCGATGACGAGCGCGAGGAAATGGATGC
Organism: Qipengyuania sp. HL-TH1; assembly: GCF_036365825.1. Classification (NCBI taxonomy): domain Bacteria; kingdom Pseudomonadati; phylum Pseudomonadota; class Alphaproteobacteria; order Sphingomonadales; family Erythrobacteraceae; genus Qipengyuania; species Qipengyuania profunda. Next base: position 1,323,964 of record NZ_CP142675.1, on the reverse strand, counting down.
CGCGTCGCAGGAACGCGATGGCGAGACCAACATGCGCCTGCGCCAGAACATGACCTGGGGCTATCTCGACCGTAATGACGACGACCAGCTCTCGGTTGCCGAATATGCGATCTGGGCGATCCCGCTCAATCCGCAGCACGAGGCGATCAACGACCAGGGCGAGCCCGAGTTGAAGGCCGACACGATCAACAAGGCCGCCGACAGCTTCTTCTATTACGATATGGACGGCGACACCTATCTCGACCGCCGCGAATTCACTGCGGCACGCCGCGGCGAGACGTCCGATTCCTGATCGAGGCTGAACCGATGGGACACGGGCGGCGGGCTGACCTGCCGCCCTTTTCTTTTGGGCGGGGCGAGCTAACACTCGCGCGCAATGGACAATCTTACACACAGCCTCGTCGGGGCATTGATCGGGCAGGCGGGGCTCAAGCGGAAGACCGGGCTGGCCATGCCCGCGCTGATCATCGGCGCGAACCTGCCCGATGTCGATGCGGCCTGTTTCTTCTGGCTCGACGGGGTCGAACACCTCGGCTTCCGCCGCGGGATCACGCATGGACCGATCGCCTGGGTGCTGCTGCCGCTGTTACTGGCGGGGCTGCTCTATGGGTTCGACCGCTGGCAGGCGAGGCGCGGCAAGCGGCCCGAGGCGCGCCTGCCGGTCAATTTCAAATGGCTGTACGCACTCGCGCTGCTCGGCTGCCTGACGCATCCCGCGCTCGACTGGCTCAACGTCTACGGCATCCGCCTGCTCGAGCCGTTCTCGAGCCGCTGGTTCTACGGCGACACGCTGTTCATCATCGATGTGTGGCTGTGGGCGCTGCTGGGTTTCGCGACATGGTTTTCGCTCCGCCGGGAGAAGCGGGGCGGAGAGTGGCGAAGGCCTGCGCGGATCGCGATAGCGGTGGGGCTGGCGTATATTGGAGTGAATGCGGGTATTACTGCTCAACAGGAGAGGCACGGCTCTCTGCATGCAGTAATAGCATTCGGAGAGCACATTCGGATCGGTAATGGGTTTGTCTTGGAAGGACCAGTTGCAGCTGAAGTGATTGCCAATCCGGTGCCGTTTGCTTTTTGGAAGCGCGAGCTCATGTTCGGGCGGGATGGCAGATGGCTACAGGAGAAGTGTTGGACTTATGATGATTGCTTCGCTGAACCCCTCGGCGAGCCAATATGTGAGTTTCCCGATATGGTGGTCGGGCATACAGACAACAGCCAACTTGACGCCTTCCTCTTCTGGTCCCGCGCCCCCTTCGCCGAACGCGCACCCGATGGCTCGGTCATCCTCCGCGACGCTCGCTTCTACGATCCGCGCGCGCGGGATCGGTTCTCGGTGGCGCTGCCCGATGTCGAGTGCGAACCTCTAGCCAATCCGTCACCCTGAACTTGTTTCAGGGTCCATCCTGCCTCCCGCTCGACCTGAGTGGGCCGAAGAATGGGTGCTGAAACAAGTTCAGCATGACGGGGTTGATAGGTGGCATCGGGAGAAGACTTATCGCTAACCCACATATCGTCTGGCTGCGGCGCGATTTGCGCATGGCCGACCAGCCTGCGCTCCATGCCGCCGCGCAGGCCGGCCCCGTCATCCCGGTCTATGTGCTCGACGACGAACGCGCAGGTGATCATGCCTATGGCGGTGCCTCGCTGGTCTGGCTGCACTATTCGCTCGAAAGCCTCGGCACATCGCTTGGGAAGCGTCGCTCGAAGATCGTGCTGCTCCGGGGCGACGCCCCGCAGGTGCTTGCCGCGCTCGCCGACGAGGTCGGGGCCACCTGCATCCACGCGATGCGCCACTACGAGCCGTGGTGGAAGGAAGCCGAAGACGAGCTGCGCGATGCGCTTGCGGGTTTGGGGGGTGAGGAGCGCAGACTGTGCCTCTACGACGGCAACTACCTGCTTCCGCCCGGCAGTGTGACCACCGGTTCGGGCGATCCGTACAAGATCTACACCCCGTTTGCGAAATCCATGCTGGAGGTGATGCCGCCGCGCGACCCGCTGCCCGAGCCGGAAACGCTGTCGTCGCCCGATAGCTGGCCCGACAGCGACGAACTGGCCGATTGGGCGCTGCTTCCCACGAAGCCCGACTGGGCGGGCGGCATCCGCGATTTCTGGGACTTCGGCGAGGACGCTGCGCATGACCGGCTCGACTGGTGGGCCGATGTGGTGGGCGATTACGACGAGGGCCGCAATCTGCCGTCCGAAGACACCACCTCGCGCCTGTCGCCGCATTTGCACTGGGGCGAGGTCAGTCCCGCGCAGGTGTGGCACGCATTGAAGGACAAGCGCAGCGACGGCTGGAACACCTTCGCCAAGGAAGTGATCTGGCGCGATTATGCGCAGAACGTGATCGACCAGTTCCCCGATTACCCGCGCGAAAGCTACCGCGACTACGACGAGCGCACGCTGTGGCGGAACCCCAATGCGGGGCATCTGATCGCGCAGGACCTCACGTGCTGGCAGAAGGGCATGACGGGCTATCCGGTGGTCGATGCGGGGATGCGCCAGCTGTGGCAGACCGGCTGGATGCACAACCGCGTGCGGATGATCTGCGCCAGCTTCCTCGTAAAGCACCTGCTGATCGACTGGCGCTTCGGCGAGCAATGGTATTGGGACTGCCTGGTCGATGCCGATTACGGCAATAACGGCGTCAACTGGCAGTGGATCTCGGGCACCGGGGTCGACAGCAACATGTTCGTGCGGATCATGGCCCCGCTGACGCAGAGCGAGAAGTTCTGCGCCGCCGATTACATCCGCGAATATGTCCCCGAACTGGCCGATCTGGGCGACGATTGCATCCACGACCCGCCCGACGGGAAGCGCGGCGACTATCCGGTCAAGATGATCGGCCACAGGGAAGCGCGCGCGCGGGCACTGGCGGCGTACCGGTCGGCCAAAGGCTAGCTTGCGTCCGCCGCCGCGCCGCGCAATAGGAGCGCGCAATGGATATGCCGACCACCCCGCGCACGCACGACCTTATCGCCGGATCACAACGCTTTGCGCGCCGGCCCGGCTGGTTCGCGCGGTTGGTGGCGCCGGGTTTCGAGAGAATTCTCGGCCGGATCGATTCCGCGCTGACCTCGGGGACCATTCACGGGGTCCTGCCCGACGGCAGCCGCCGGACGCTGGGCGGGCATGCGCCGGGGTTTGAATGCGAAGTCGAGCTGCGCAGCTGGAATGCGCTGATCCGCTTGGCGAGCAATGGCTCGGTCGGCTGGTACCAGGCATGGGAGGCGGGCGAATGGTGGAGCCCAGACCCGGTCCCGCTGTTCGCGCTGTTCATGCAGCATGCGTCGCGGCTGGGTGATACCGCCCGCGCCAAGGGTCCGTTTCGCCACGCGCTCAAGCTGGCGCATCTGGTCAACCGCAACACGCATGAAGGCGCGCGGAAGAATATCAGCGCGCATTACGACCTCGGCAATGATTTCTACGCGGCGTGGCTCGACCCGACGATGAGCTATTCCTCGGCGCTGGAGCCTGGCGACGATGGCCTCGAGGCAGCGCAGCGGCGAAAGTGGGACGCGCTGGCCACACGTATCGGCACGGCCCGCGAAGTGCTCGAAATCGGCTGCGGCTGGGGCGGGCTGGCAAGCTTTCTCGCCGCGCGCGGGGCAGACGTCACAGCGATCAGCCTGTCCGACGAACAATTGGCTTGGGCCGCCGCGCACCACGGCGCCGGGGTCGATTTCCGCAAGCAGGACTACCGCGATTGCGAAGGGCAGTTCGACGCCATCGTCAGCGTCGAGATGGTCGAGGCGCTGGGACGCGAATACTGGCCGACCTTCATGGACTGCATAGCGCGCAATCTGAAACCGGGCGGGCGCGCGGCGATCCAGTATATCGCGATGCGCGACGATCTGTTCGATGCCTATGCCAAGAGCGCCGATTTCATCCAGGCCTATATCTTCCCCGGCGGGCTGTTGATTCGCACGAGCGAATTTCGCCGGCTGGCGGAGGAGCGCGGGCTCGCCTGGCGGGACCAGCGCGATTTCGGCGGCGACTATGCCGCCACGCTCGAACACTGGCGGCACAATTTCGACGCGGCGGCTGCCGCAGGACACCTACCCGAAGGATTCGACGAGCAGTTCTGCGATTTATGGCGCTATTACCTGATGTATTGCGAAGGCGGGTTCCGCGGTGGCGGGATCGACGTCCACCAGGTTACACTGGTGAAAGAGGGAGAGATGTGATGCGTGGATTATTGATTTCGGCGGCGGCCCTGGCGCTGGCGGGTTGCGCGGCGGCTTACGACACCGTCGCAACCGCACCCCCGGCACCGCCGGCGGTAACCCAGTCGATGCCCGCGCAAATGGCGAGCCTGGATCCGGGCGATTCGATCCTGTTCTGGAACGACGCGCGCCGCTCGGCCGCGTTCCGCGATATGGAATCTGCCTTCCCCGGGCTCGAAGTGGCGCCTGCCAATACGATCCGCACGCTGCCGCGGCAGGAAGGCCGCGTGCCCGCCGCGCTGCAGGCCGATATCCGTGCCTATATGGCCGAAACGCAGGCGGGCGGCGTCATGGTCCTCAAGGACGGTGCGATCGTGTTCGAGGATTACGGTCTGGGTTTCGGCCCGACCGGACGGTGGACCAGCTTCTCGGTCGCCAAGAGCTTTACCTCGACCCTGCTGGGTGCGGCAATCGCGGATGGCGCGATCGCCAGCGTCGATACGCCGGTCACCGACATCATCCCCGCGCTGGCAGGTACTGCCTATGACGGGGTGAGTGTCGGCCAGATCGCCACGATGACCTCGGGCGTGGCGTGGAACGAGGATTACACCGATCCCGACAGCGATGTCGCGCGGATGCTTGGCGTGGCCCCGGTGGCGGGCGAATCGCAGGCCGTGACCTATGCCCGCACGCTGACGCGCGAGGCGCCCGCGGGCGAGAAATGGGTCTACAAGACGCTCGAGACCAATCTGCTCGGCCTGATCGTCGAACAGGCGACCGGCCAGTCGCTCGCGGCCTATGCGGCCGAGAAGATCGTCGAGCCCGCCGGGTTCGAGGGCGGGCTGTTCTGGATGCAGGACCTGACCGGCGGCAATATCGGCGGCTGCTGCCTCTCGCTGCGATTGTCGGACTATGCCCGCATGGGCCAGTTCGCGCTCGAGGGCGGGGAGGGCGTGGTACCCGCGGGCTGGTTCGCCAAGGCGGGCTCGCCGCTGGTGGACTTCGCACCCGAGGCCCCCGGCTTCGGATACGGCTACCAGTGGTGGACCTATCCCGGCGACATGTACGGCGCGCAGGGGATTTTCGGGCAGGCGATCACCATCGTACCCGAAGAGCAATTGGTCGTGGCCGTGGTGAGCAATTGGCCAACCGCGACCAGCCGCGCGCACCGCGACGGGTTCCGCACGCTGGTGGGCAGGCTGGTCGAAACGCTGGAAGACTAACTAGGGGTGGGCAGGGTGGCGGTGTCCGGGTAACGGCGCACCGTCCCCGGATCGTCTCTACGCTCAGTAGGGCCGGTAGGCGGCGCCTTCGCTGGTGTAGCGGGCGAGGATATTGTCGTGGACGATCGAGCCGAGCAATTCGCTGAAGGCGCAGCCGACCATCGAGTTTTCCCACCACACGACCTGTGCCTGCAGCGATTCAAGCCCGGGCAGGGTGAGCCAGCACAGCTGGCCTTCATGCATGCGGTTGAGCGCGGCGGCGGAAAAGCCCGACACCGACAGATCGTGGATCACGGTCTGGAAGGCGCGGCCTCCACTGGCGCGCAATTGGCCGGGGATGGACAATTTGGCGCGCGGTGCACAGCGGTCTTCCTGCGCGGCCAGCGTGTATGGATCTTGCGAATGTTGGATCATGACGGGCGCCCCTCCTCGATCAATCCGGATGAAGTGTGACCCGGCGTATGCGCAACGGGATTTAACGAGTATCGCGGATCAGGGTTTAGCATTCGTCGCCGAAGCTGGTTAATTCACCCGTCGACGCGCTCGCGGTGGAACCCGGTGAAATCGTTAACAAGCAATTCGACAAGACGGTCGGCGACGGTGGCAGGGTCCTTGACCGATTGCGGGTCTTCGCCCGGATAGGCCTTGGCGCGCATGGCAGTGCGCGTGGCGCCCGGATCGACCAGCGCGACGCGAACCTTGGAGATCTTCTCGACTTCCTGCGCATAGCTTTCGAGCAGATTGTCGAACGCCGCCTTGGTCGCGCCATAGGCCGACCAATAGGCGCGCGGGCTGGCCCCGACACTGCTGGTCAGGCCGATCACCCGGCCCGCTTCGGCGCGCTTGAGCAGCGGGTCGAAATTGGCCAGCAGCGCCTGCGTGGCGAGGAAATTGACGGTCAGCGCCTGGCCGAGCTGCTTGCCGTCGATCTGCGTAACCGGTGTGAGGGCCGGCAGATAGGCTGCGGAAATCACGAGATAATCGAGCTTGTCCCAGCGGCCTGCAATGGCCGAGGCAAGCCGTGCCAGCCCGTCGCTTTCGGCAAGGTCCACCGGGGCGATGGTCGATGCCCCGCCGACTGCGTGGATCGCATCCTCGACCGCTTCGAGCGCGGGAACGTCGCGGCCGGTCAGCACCACATGCGCCCCGGCGGCGGCCAGCGCGCGCGCGGTGGCGGCGCCGATACCCTTGCTTGCCCCGGTGACGAGCGCGAGGCGATTGGCGAGCGGCTGGTCCATCAGGCGACCTGTTCGGACGTGAAGGAGAGCTGCTGCTGCTTGTCCTCGCGCCGCGTCAGATCGGTGAGCGCGGTGGGATAGTCGCCGGTGAAACAGGCGTCGCAGAATTGCGGGCAGGCCGAATTGCGCGGCTTTTCGCCGACCGCGCGATAGAGACCGTCGATCGAGACGAAGGCGAGGCTGTCGGCCTTGATGAATTCGCGCATCGGTTCGACATCCATCCGCGCGGCGAGCAGCTTGCTGCGTTCGGGCGTGTCGACGCCGTAGAAGCAGCTATGCGCGGTGGGCGGGCTGGCGACGCGGAAGTGGACTTCGGTGGCCCCTGCCTCACGCATCATCTCGACGATCTGCAGGCTGGTGGTCCCGCGCACGATACTGTCGTCGATCAGGACGATCCGCTTGCCCTCGACCAGCGCGCGGTTGGCGTTGTGCTTGCGCTTGACGCCCGCATGGCGCGCGCCGTCGCTCGGCTGGATGAAGGTGCGGCCGACATAGTGCGAGCGGATGATCCCCAGTTCGAACGGGATGCCCGCTTCCTGCGCATAGCCAATGGCCGCGGGGACGCCGCTGTCGGGCACCGGAATGACGAGGTCGGCTTCGACCGGTGTCTCGCGCGCCAGTTCGGCGCCGATCGCCTTGCGTGCGGCATAGATGCTGCGCCCGTCGAACACCGAATCCGGGCGGCTGAAATAGACATGCTCGAAAATGCAGGGCCGCGCCGAATGATTGCCAAAGGGATGCAGCGAATCGATATTGCCGTCGAAATCGACCTTGATCACTTCACCCGGTTCGACCTGGCGGACGAACTCGGCTCCGACGACGTCGAAGGCGACGGTTTCCGACGCGAACAGCGTGGCATCGCCGATCCGGCCCATCTGCAACGGGCGGATGCCCAGCGGATCGCGGCAGGCGATCATGCCCTCGGGGGTCATGACGATCAGCGCATAGGCGCCTTCGAGCAGCCGCAGCGCATCGATCAGCCGGTCCATGATGGTGGGATAGCGGCTGGTGGCGACGAGGTGGATGATGACCTCGGTGTCGCTGGTCGACTGGAAGATCGACCCGCGCCGGACGAGGTCCTCGCGCAGCACGCCTGCGTTCGAGATATTGCCGTTATGCGCGACCGCGAAGCCGCCGCTGGCCAGATCGGCATAGAGCGGCTGGATATTGCGCAGGCCCGACCCGCCGGTGGTCGAATAGCGGACATGGCCCGCGGCCATCATGCCGGGCAGTTCGGCGATCGCTTCCTGGCTGGAGAAATTGTCCGCCACATGGCCCAGCCCGCGCAGCGTGAAGAATTCGGTGCCGTTGAAACTCGTGATACCCGCGGCTTCCTGGCCGCGGTGCTGCAGCGCGTGGAGGCCCAGGGCGGTGACGGCGGAAGCATCGGTCGCGTTGACTGCGCCGAACACGCCGCACTCTTCGCGCAACTTGTCGCCATCCTCGTCTAGAAACGGGTGCGTGAGGTTCATCGAAAGGCCTGTCCGCCGCGGCTGATCGGGATGCGCGCCCAATGGCGGTGTTACGAACCGATTACAAGGGCAGTGCGACCAATGCCCGCCCATCCGACACGATTTCATTGCGCCGCAAGGATTGCCTGCCTAAACGCGCTGCACTCCGCAGCCATAAACCAGGGCCGTCTTGATCCTCTCCCCATTCGAATGGACTATCGCCAAACGCTATTTGCTTCCGGGCAAGGGCGAGGCCTTCATTGCCCTGGTGGCAAGCATCTCGATCGGCGTGGTGATGCTGTCGGTCGCCATGCTGGTGGTTGTGATGAGCGTGATGAACGGTTTTCGCGCCGAACTGCTCGACAAGATCGTCGGCCTCAATGGCCACGCCATCGTCCAGGCCTATGGCGGACGGATGGACGATTGGGAGAACATCCTCGAGGAAGTGCGGCAGACGCCGGGCGTGGTCGATGCGAGCCCGCTGATCGAACAACCGCTGCTGACGAGCTTCAACGGACGCGTCGAGGCGATCATCGTGCGCGGCAACACTGACGAAGACATCGACGAACTCGCCAGCAAGGCAGTCAGCGGCAATTTCGATGCGCTGCAAGCGGGCGCAAGCAAGGTAGCGATCGGCATTCGGCTGGCCGAGAACATCGGCGCCCGCGTCGGCGACACGATCACGATCATCAATCCGCAGGGGCGCTCGACCCCTTTCGGCACGGTTCCGCGGCAGGTCGGCTACGAAGTCGCGGCGATCTTCGAAGTCGGCGTTTATGATTATGATGGGGCTTTCGTCGTCATGCCGATGCAGGACGCGCAGACGTTGATGCTGATCGGCGATACGGTCGGCATGATCGAGGTGACGGTGGAGGATGCCGACGAGGTCGGCGAAATCCTCGAGCCGGTCCAGCGAGCGGTCGAGGGCAGGGCGGTGGTTGCCGACTGGAAGACCATCAACGCGACACTATTCGAGGCGCTGCAGGTCGAGCGCGCGGCGATGGCCTTCGCGCTCAGTTTCATGGTGCTGGTGGCGGCGTTCAACATCCTCTCCAGCCTCGTCATGCTGGTGCGCGCCAAGACGCGCGACATTGCGATCATGCGGACCATGGGCGCCTCGCGGCAAAGCCTGATGAAAATCTTCGTCACCACCGGGTTTACCGTGGGCGCGATCGGTACAGTCGTTGGGCTTGCGCTGGGCTTCTCGATCCTCGCCGGGCGGCAACAGATCGTGCAGGCGATCGGCGCGCTGACGGGGCAAAACCTGTGGGACCCGCAATATCGCTTCCTCACCACTATCCCGTCGAAGGTCGATGGCAGCGAAGTGACCATGATCGCCTTGCTCGCGCTGGGCCTCAGCTTCCTCGCTACGCTCTACCCGGCGTGGAAGGCGGCGAACACTGATCCCGTGCAGGTGCTGCGTTATGAGTAATATGGGCGTGAAACCGGTGGTCGAGCTCAAGCAGCTTACCCGCAGCTTCGAGCAGGGCGGCGAGCGGATCGACGTGCTGCGCGGGGTCGACCTCGCGATCCGCCCGGGCGAAATCGTCGCGCTGCTGGGTCCCTCGGGCTCAGGCAAGTCGACGCTGCTCCAGGCGGTCGGCCTGCTCGAGGGGGGCTTTGGCGGCGAGATCGTCATCGGCGGCCATTCGGCGGAAAAATCGAACTCGCGCGCGCGCACCTTGCTACGCCGCGACCATCTCGGTTTCGTCTACCAGTTCCATCACCTGCTCCCCGATTTCGATGCGCGCGAAAATGTCGTCCTGCCCCAGCTTGTCGCCGGCCGCTCGCATGGCGAGGCCGAGGCGCGCGCCGAACAATTGCTTATCGCGCTGGGGCTCGGGCACCGACTCGATCATCGCCCGAGCCAGCTTTCGGGCGGCGAACAGCAACGCGTCGCGGTTGCCCGCGGGCTGGCCAACAAGCCCGATCTCGTGCTGGCCGACGAACCGACTGGCAATCTCGACGAGGCCACCGCCGACAAGGTGCTCGCCGAATTCCTCGGGCTGGTGCGCGGCGAAGGCAGCGCGGCGCTGATCGCCACGCATAACGAACGCCTGGCGCAGAGGATGGACCGCGTGGTCCGGCTGCACGACGGCGTGCTGGCATAGCGGACCCGCAAGCCGCTTCGGTCGTTGGTCTCGCGAAGGAGATTTCAATGACCGACCACCCCAGCACTTTCAGAGGCGACGACAACCACGCTCACGGCATCGAATGGGACGACCGTGCCAGCCTGCACCGCGTGGATGACGGCGACGGCGTGCTCGATGCCGCCAAGGGGCTGCGCAGCGGGACTTTCGCCGAACTGATCCGCCACATGATGCTGATGCCCGAAGACGAACGCGCGCAATATTGCATCGAGAAGGCGGGCGACCGCGAATATCACGCCGCCGAGGTAGCGGGCCTGTCGCAGCGTCCGGATTTCCCTGCCGGCTGAACAGGCGCTCTGCGCGCCGGCGATGGCCGCCCTTGTGCGGTCAGCGCCGCGCGTGCAGATCCTGTCCCACTTGTTCGTCGCTGCAAGGAATACTCCCGCATGACCACTATCGCCGATTTCGCCGTCACCACGAATAAGGGCGACGAGCTCGCCCTTTCGGAAAAGCTGGGCAAGGTCCTGCTGGTGGTCAACACCGCCAGCAAATGCGGCTTCACTCCGCAATATGACGGCCTTGAGGAGCTCTACCAGGACTACCGCGACAGGGGCTTCGAAGTGCTTGCCTTCCCCTGCAACCAGTTCGGCGGCCAGGAGCCGGGCGATGCGGGCGAGATCGCCGAATTCTGCAAGGTCAATTTCGGCCTCACTTTCCCGCTGATGGCCAAGGTCGATGTCAATGGCGACAAGGCCAGCCCGCTGTTCGACTGGATGAAGCGTGAAAAGCCCGGCGTGATGGGATCGAAGACGATCAAGTGGAACTTCACCAAATTCCTGATCGACCGTTCAGGTCAGGTCGCGAAGCGATACGGGCCGACCGACGCGCCCAAGACGATCGCCAAGGATATCGAGAAGCTGCTCTAGGCGGCGGCGAACCCGTCATCCGGACCGGGATGACGGAACGGAGGAAAGCGCGGCGCGCGCGGGTTGGCGAATCCCCTCCCGCACCGCATATTGGCTTGATGTCCTTCAAGCCCTTCGTCCCGTTCCGTATCCTGTCGGCCTATACGATGCTCGAAGGCGCGATCGACCCAAAGGCGATGGCCAAGCTGGCGAAGGAACGCGGCTTTCCCGCTATCGCGATTGCCGACCGTAACGGCCTGTATGGCGCGGTCATGTTCGCCAATGCCTGCAAGGCCGAAGGCGTGCAGCCGATCATCGGCGCCCTGCTGGGCGTGGCGCGCCCAAGCCGCGACGAAGGGGCGGAGGGCAAGCAGGTCGATTACCTGCCGCTCTACGCGCAGGACGAGGCGGGGTACGACAATCTGTGCCACCTCGTGTCGAAGGCGCATCTCGAACGCCCGCTCGAATTCGAACCGCATGTCCGGATCGGCGACCTCGATGGCCGTACCGACGGCCTGATCGCCTTCACCGGTGCGAGCGAAGGCGCGGTCACGCGGCTGCTTGCCGAAGGCCAACAGAGCCATGCCGATGTCCTGCTGAGTCGTCTGCAGGCGCTGTTCCCCGACCGGCTCTACATCGAACTGGCACGGCGCGGCGATCCGATCGAGGAGCGCGCCGAAGCCGCGCTGGTCGATCTCGCCTATGCGCGCGATCTGCCGCTGGTGGCGACCAATCCCGCCAATTTCGCCGAACCGCACATGCACAAGGCGCATGACGCAATGCTGTGCATCGCCGGCTCGACGCATGTCGATGCGGAGGAACGCGCGCGGTCGAACCCCGAAAGCTATGTGAAGACCTACCACATGATGGAGGAGGCCTTCGCCGACCTGCCCGAAGCGGTGCAGAACACCGTGGTGGTGGCGCAGCGCTGCGCCTATGCGCCGCCCTATCGCAAGCCGATCCTGCCCAGCCTTGCGGGCGACCTCGAAGGCGAGGCGCGCGCGCTGGAGGAAGATGCGCGCAAGGGGCTGGAGGCGCGGCTAGAACCCTATGGCGAGATGAGCGAGGAGGAACGCAAGGTCTATTTCGACCGGCTGCAGTTCGAGGTCGACATCATCAACCAGATGGGCTTCCCGGGCTACTTCCTGATCGTTGCCGACTTCATCAAATGGGCCAAGGACCACGATATTCCCGTGGGACCGGGGCGTGGTTCGGGCGCGGGCAGCCTCGTCGCCTGGGCGCTGACGATCACCGATCTCGACCCGATCCAGCTCGGCCTGCTGTTCGAACGCTTCCTCAATCCCGAACGCGTCTCGATGCCCGACTTCGACATCGACTTCTGCGAAACCCGACGCGGCGAGGTGATCCGTTACGTCCAGCAGAAATACGGCCACGACCACGTCGCGCAGATCATCACCTTCGGCAAGCTCAAGGCGCGCGCGGTGCTGCGCGATACGGGGCGGATCCTGCAGATGAGCTACGGCCATGTCGACCGGCTGTGCAAGATGGTGCCCAATCACCCGACCGACCCGTGGACGCTGCCACGCGCGCTCAATGGCGCCGCCGATTTCAAGAACGAATACGACAATGACAATGAGGTGAAGCGCCTCGTCGACCTGGCGATGCAGCTCGAAGGCTTCCCGCGCAACAGTTCGACCCATGCGGCGGGCGTGGTGATCGGCGACCGGCCGCTGGCCAAGCTGGTGCCGCTCTACCGCGATCCGCGTTCGGACATGCCGGTGACACAGTACGACATGAAGAATGTCGAGAGCTCGGGACTGGTCAAGTTCGACTTCCTCGGGCTCAAGACGCTGTCGGTGCTCAAGAAGGCGGTCGACCTGCTCAAGCGGCGCGAGATCGACATCGACCTGTCGCAGCTGCCGCTCGACGATCCCAAGGTCTACGAACTGATGAAGGCGGGCAACACGGTGGGCGTGTTCCAGCTGGAATCGGAAGGCATGCGGCGCACGCTGACTGCAGTGAAGCCGACCAATTTCGGCGATATCATCGCGCTCGTCTCGCTCTACCGCCCGGGCCCGATGGACAACATCCCACTGTTCGGCAAGCGCAAGGCGGGCGAGGTCGCGATCGAGTTTCCGCATGCCAAGCTCGAAGGCATATTGGCCGAGACCTACGGCATCTTCGTCTACCAGGAACAGGTCATGCAGGCGGCGCAGATCCTCGCGGGCTATTCGCTCGGCGATGCCGATTTGCTGCGCCGCGCGATGGGCAAGAAGGTCCAGGCCGAAATGGACATCCAGCGCGAACGCTTCGTCACCGGGTGCAAGGAAGTCAGCGGGATCGAGAAGGCCGAGGCCAATGCGCTGTTCGATTTGATCGACAAGTTCGCCGGCTACGGTTTCAACAAGTCGCACGCCGCCGCCTATGCGCTGCTCGCTTACCAGACCGCGTGGCTGAAGGCGCATTACCCGGAAGAATTCTACGCCGCCTCGATGTGTTTCGACATGCACCAGTCCGAAAAGCTGGCGATCTTCGTCGACGACGCGCGCCGCGGCGGGATCACGGTGCTGCCGCCCTCGCTCAATCACTCGGAGGCCGAATATACCGTCGAGCAGACCGACGACGGTTACGCCGTGCGCTATGCCTTGGCGGGGATCCGCAATGTCGGCGAACGCGCGATGGAAGCGATCGTCGAGGAACGCGAGACTGCGGGCCGGTTCGAAAGCCTCAAGGACCTGTTCGAACGCCTGCCCAAGGGATCGATGAATTCGCGCCAGCTCGAAGCGCTCATCGGCGCGGGCGCGCTCGACGAATTCGAAGCCAACCGCGCCAAGCTGATGGCCAATGCGGACATGCTCTTGGCCGTGGCCGACGCGGCCGAGCGCGAGCGATCGAGCGGCCAGGCGGGCCTGTTCGGCGGCGAGGACGCTGCGGTCGATGACGATCTGCGATTGAAGGACGCGGAAGACTGGTCGCTCAGCGAGGCGCGCGCCCGCGAGAAGGAGAACATGGGCTTCTCCTTCAAGCAGCATGCGACCGCCGCCTATCGCGAGATCGCCAGCGCGCAAGGCGCACGTTCGCACGCCTCGCTGATGTCCGGCGGCGTGCCTGGTGGCGGGCGCATGGGCGCGGTGATGGCGGTGCAGGTCGAAGGCGCCAGCAAGGGCACGACCAAGCGCGGCAAACCCTTCATCCGCGCCGATTTTTCCGACGCCTCCGGCCAGTTCAGCGCCGCCTGTTTCGAAGAGGGGCTGGTCGAGAAGTTCCTCGAATGGGCGAAGAACGGCACCTGCGTGAAGCTCGATGTCGAACTCGACAGCCCGAGCCCCGACGAACCGCCGCGGATCACCGTGCGCGGGGCGGTCCCGCTTGATGCGGTGCGCGGGAGCATGGCGATGCTGCTGACGCTGGAGATCGAGAGCGTCGAGGCGGTGACCCAGCTTGCGCTGGCGCTGGGCGAGGGCGGGCAGGGGGGCGACGAGGCGGTCGCCACACTGCTCACCGGCGACCCGACCCCGCCCGTCGTGCGGCTGGGCCGAACATTTTCTATCGACGGCGAGCTCGCCGAACGCTTGGCAAGCGTGCCCGGCCTTGCCAAGGTGCAGTTAACCGCGCGACGAGGGAAGGCAAACCTGCGCCTCGTCGCTTGAAAACAAAGTCATTGCGAGCCGCAGGCGAAGCAATCCATTTCCCGCCGTCGCTCCGATTTGCGACGTGTGAAGCTGGATTGCCGCGCCGCCTTCGGCGCCTCGCAATGACCAGAATGGAGAGGAATACATATGTCGCTTGGCGCGATGCAGGACTGGAGCATGCGGATCTCGCATGTGATCGACCACGCAGCCCGGGAAGCCCCGAACCGTGAAATCGTCACCCGCTGGGCGGATGGCAGCGAGACCCGCACCGACTGGGCGGGCGTGCGCCGTGATGCGAAGAAGATGAGCCAGGCGCTGCAGGCGCTGGGCCTCGGCAAGGGCGACAAGGTCGCCAGCCTCGCCATGAACCACGCGCGCCACCTGGTCAGCTGGTTCGGCGTCGCGGGAATGGGCGGCGTGCTGCACACCTGCAATCCGCGCCTGTTCGAAGACCAGCTCGAATACATCGTCAATCACGCCGAGGACAAGGTGATGATCTACGATGCGGCGTTCCAGCCGATCGTGGACAAGATGCGCGACAAATGGCCCACGGTCGAACATTACATCTGCTTCGACAGCGGCGAGCACACCACCAGCTTCGAAGACTGGATCGGCGAGCAGGACGGCGACTTCGAATGGGTCGATGGCGACGAGCGCGATCCCTGCATGATCTGCTATACCAGCGGCACCACGGGCAATCCCAAGGGCGTGCAGTACGAGCATCGCTCGACGCTGCTGCACGCGCTGGCCGGACTGCAGCCGTCGACCTTCAACTTTACCGCGTCATCTGTGATGCTCCCGGTGGTGCCGATGTTCCACGCGGCCAGCTGGGGCCTGCCCTATGCCGGGGCGATGGCGGGGATCAAATTCGTCTTCAGCGCGGTCAACGACCCGGCGGTGCTCGACGAGGTGATGAAGACCGAAAAGGTCACCGATTCGGCGGGTGTGCCCACGGTGTGGCTGGCGCATTTCCAATATTGCGACGCCAACAATCTCGAACTGCCCAAGCTGCGCGCGGCGACTATCGGGGGTTCGGCCGCGCCGCGTTTCATGATCGAACGGCTGATGAAGAACGGCACCCGCGTCCAGCATGCCTGGGGGATGACCGAGACCTCGCCGATCGGCACCGTTGGCGGCCCCACGGCCGACTGGGACCAGCTGACCTTCGACCAGAAAGTCGAGAAGACGATGAAGCAGGGTCGCCCGATCTTCGGCGTGGAACTGCGCACGGTGGATCTCGATGATCCGACCAAGGTCCTACCGCGCGACGGCGAAAGCTCGGGCGCGCTGCATATCCGCGGGCCCTGGGTGGTGAAGCGCTATTTCAAGGCCGAGGAAGACGCGATCGATGCGGACGGCTGGTTCAACACCGGCGACGTGGCGATCCTGCATCCCGACGGCACGATGCAGATCACCGACCGGACCAAGGACGTGATCAAGTCGGGCGGCGAATGGATCAGCTCGGTCGAACTCGAAAACGCCGCGGTGGGCCACCCGGCGGTCGCCGAAGCCGCCGCGATCGGCATGATGCATCCCAAGTGGGACGAACGGCCGGTGCTGTTCGTGGTCAAGCAGGAAGGCAAGGAAGTCACCGCGGAAGAGGTGATCAACTTCCTGTCCGACAAGGTCGCCAAGTGGTGGCTGCCCGATGCGGTCGAATTCGTCGACGACATCCCGCACACTGCGACGGGCAAGATCAGCAAGAAGGACCTGCGCGAACGGTTCAGCGATTACGCGCTGGAGATCTGACCATGGCCGACAGCTATATCGATCCGAGCCCCGCGAACTTCCAGGCGTTCAAGGACCTGCCGCGCGACGAGCCGATCCACATGCTCAACCTGCTCGAATATCGCGAGCAGGCGGAATATCCGGAAGGTAACGAACACGCCGGCAAGGGCTGGAGCGGGCGGCGCGCCTATGAGGAATACGGCAAGACCAGCGGCCCGATCTTCCGCCGCGTAGGGGGCACGATGGTCTGGCGCGGCGCGTTCCAGACGATGGTGACCGGGCCTGAAGCCAAGCGCTGGCACGACGGCTTCATCGCGCAATACCCCAATTCGGGTGCCTTCTTCGAGATGATCAAGGATCCCGAATACCAGCAGGCAGTGGTCAACCGCACCGCCGCTCTGGTCGACAGCCGCCTGATGCGCTTCACGCCAGGCGAAGCGGGTGAGGGCTTCTAGCCTCCCCGGCAGGGGAGGGGGACCACGAAGTGGTGGAGGGGCACCTTCACCGCTCGGGCAGGTCGCTCGCTCGGGCGTCGCATATGTCCAGCAAGCGGGTCATCGTCGCTTCGATATCGTCTATCACCGTGGCGGCGGGAATCCGCGTGGTTGCGATTCCCTGCGAGCGCAGGAACGCCGATTTGGCCTGATCCCTTTTTATCGTTTCCGCGCTGTCATGCGTCCAGCCGTCGATCTCGATGGCGAGCCGCAGCCGCGCGCAATAGAAGTCGATGATGTAAACGCCGGCAGGATGCTGGCGGCGGAACTTGTGACCGCGCGGGCGGCCGCGAAGATGTCGCCAGAGAATTCGTTCGGGCACCGACATTTCGCTGCGTAACTGCCGTGCACGTTTGACCGTTTCCCGTGGCCCTGTGATCACAGGATGTGCCCCTCCACCGCCTTCGGCGGTCCCCCTCCCCAGGGTGGGGAGGGTGTCATAGCAAACGCATCTGTCCGCCCAGCGCGGGTGGCCTGAACTGCGTGCAATCCAGCTCGAACTTCGCCTTGCCCATTCCGGCGCGCTTGCAGGCAAGGCGGAAGCGCGCGCGGAAGAGGTCGGCCCACACGCCGGTGGGTTTCATGCGCGTGTTGAAATCGGGATCGTTGTCGCGTCCGCCACGGATCGAACGGACGATGCTCATCACCTTGTCACCGCGCTCGGGATAATGGACCGATAGCCATTCGCGGAACAGCGGGGCGACCTCATGCGGCAGGCGCAGCGGGATCCAGCCGACGCTGTCGACCCCGAGCGCGGCGGCGCGCTGGACAATTTCCTCCATGAACTCGTCGGTAATCGCGGGAATGATCGGCGAGACCGAGCAATGCGTCGGGACCCCCGCCGCGGCCAGCCTGCCCAGCGCCTGCAGCCGCTTGGCCGGGGCCGCCGCGCGCGGTTCGAGTTTGCCCGACAGTTTCGGGTCGAGCGAAGTGACCGAGATCGCCACGGCCACCAGTCGCCGCTCGGCCAGTTCGGCCAGCAGGTCGAGATCGGCGAGCACGCGATCGGACTTGGTGGTGATCGTCACCGGATGACGTGCATCGAGGCACACTTCGAGGACCTGCCGCGTGATCCTGTAGCGCGCCTCGATCGGCTGGTAGGGATCGGTATTGGTCCCCATCGCTAGCGGGCGCGGGCGGTATTTGGGCTTGGCCAGCGTGGCGCGCAGCAGCTCCGCCGCATTGGGCTTGGCGAATAGCTTGGTTTCGAAATCGAGCCCGGGCGAGAGGTCGTGATAGGCATGCGTGGGGCGCGCAAAGCAATAAACGCAGCCATGTTCGCAGCCGCGATAGGCATTGACCGAACGGTCGAAGGGCACGTCGGGCGACTGGTTGAAGCTGAGGATGGTGCGCGGGAATTCCTCGGTCACCTCGGTGCGCAGCTTTACGGGTGGTCCTTCATCCTGAGAGACCAATTGCTCCATGTAATCCCGCCAGTCGCCGTCCTCCTCGCGCGTGGCGAGGCCGAAGCGCGTCGGCACCGCCGCGCCCTGTGCGCCGCGTCCTGATATGGCAGGGGCGAGTCGTCGTTCCATGTTTGAGAACATACACGGAACAAAACTAGCCTTCCATAGTCATTGCGAGCAAAGCGAAGCAATCCATCGCTCCGCTGTTCCGGGTAGCGCAAAAGTGGGAGGTGGATTGCCGCGGAGCCTTCGGCTCCTCGCAATGACTGGGTGGAGAACTTACCGCTCGCGCAGCCGCGGCATCAGTTCGACGAAATTGCAGGGGCGGAAGCGGCTGTCGAGCTGGTGGTGGAGGATCTTGTCCCACCCGTCCTTCACCGCGCCGTTCGATCCGGGCAGCGCGAAGATATAGGTCCCGCGCGCGAGCACGGCGCAGGCGCGGCTCTGGATCGTGCTGGTGCCGATGGTTTCGAAGCTGAGCCAGCGGAACAATTCGCCGAAGCCGGGAATGTCCTTGTCCTTCACGCGGTCGAGCGCCTCGGGCGTCACATCGCGCCCGGTCAGCCCGGTGCCGCCGGTGGTGATCACACAATCGATCAATTCGTCGTCGATCCAGCGATGCAGATGCGCGGCGATCTCGTTCTTGCTGTCGCGGCTGATCTCGCGCGCGGCGAGGGTGTGCCCCGCGTCCACGATCCGCGCGGCGAGAATGTCGCCCGAGCTGTCATCGGCTAGTGTGCGCGTGTCGGAAACCGTCAGCAGCGCGATACGGACCGGCTTGAAGGGCAGGCTCTCGTCGATCGCCATCAGCGCACTCCCGGGAACATCGGCCAGTCGTTTTCGGCCAGCTCCACCCGGCTGGGCGCCGCGGCATCCGCCTGGCGCAGATACATCCAGTAATTGCGCATCACGATGGCGACATAGCCGCGCGTCTCCCAATAGGGGATCGATTCCATATACAGCAGCGGGTCGCCCTGGTCACGGATCTCGCTTTCCCAGCGCGAAACCGGCGAAGGCCCGGCGTTATAGGCAGCCATGACCTTGGGCAGACGGCCCTGCGTGTAGCTCGAACTGCCCAGCGATTCGAGCGTGCGCTGCCCGAAGGCGAGATTGACTGCCGGGTCCTTGAGATCGGCATTGCTGCTCATGTTGATCGAGGCGGCATATTCGCGCTGCGTGATCGGCATGATCTGCATCAGCCCGATCGCGCCCGCGGGGCTGACCACGCGTTCGCGGAAATTCGATTCCTGCAGCGCATGCGCGAAGGCCAGCGCCGGGTCGACGCGCCAGCCGCCCACCGGGGTGCGGAAGGTGACGGGGTAGCGCAGGCTCGGGTGTGCGCCTTCGCCGCGCGGCGCATTATAGGCCATGAAGGTCTGCGCATCGGTCAGCCCGAGTGCGCGCGCCAGCCGCGAAAGCGCGCCGTAATCGTCGGGGTCGCCCGTGCGGACCAGCCAGGTCAGGTCGCGCTCGGCTTCTTCGCGCCGGCCGATCTCGGCCAGCATGACCGCCTGCCGCGCGGCTTCCGCGTCGCGCAGGCGCCGCCAGTCGGCTTCGGTCAGATCGGGCTGCGCATGCGTGCGCGGAAGGTCGCGTCCCATCTGTTCATGCGCGAGCATTCCGTAGAGCGTTTCGGGAAAGCGGGCCGCGCCGCGCAATTGTTCGTCGGCCTTTTCGGGAAAGCGGCAGCGGATCAGTGCACGGCTGGCCCAGTAATGTGCCGCGGCGGCGAGATTGGGGTTGACCGCACCCGCGGCGCTGCGCTGGAAGGCTTCGGCGGCCTTGTCGCAATCGCCCAGCCGCCAGGCGGCGAGGCCCGCGGCCCAATCGCCTTCCGCGACCCAGGCTCCGCTGCCGCCGTCGCGCACGGTATCGGCCAGCGCCCAGGCCTGCGCGTCCTGGTTCTCGATGTAATAGCTCCACGCGACCCGGTAGCGCCATTCGGCGCGCGCCTGCGAACTCAGCGTCGCGTCCACTCCGTCGAGCAGCAGGCGGGCACCATCGGGATCGTCATTGGTGATCCGTTCGAGGATCGCCGCCTTGACGCTTTCGGGCATCGTCCCGTCATTGATCGCGCTGGGCCGGATCCGCTTGGTCGAACCGGGCTGGCGCACCAGATTGCGCGCGCGCGGCAGGCTGGGCGGATTTTCGAGACCGCGGGTTAGCCCGAGCCGGACGATCGCCTCGGCCTCGGGGAGGCGTGCATAGCGGTCGAGCCAGCTTTCGATCCGCCCGAGTTCGATCCGCGGGCTTTCGGGGTGGAGATAATAGCTCGCCAGCGCCGCGCCGTGCAGCGGCCCGTCCGCGCGGCCCGCCAGCATGACCTCGACCCGGTCCCAGTTGCGGCTGTCGATCGCTTCGAACAGCGAGCCGTAAAAGGCGCGGTCGTCGCTCGACAGCAATTGCGGCAGTGCAGCGGAATGCGAGCGGGTGAAATATTCGACGCTGCTCTGCTGCGCGAGCGCGGGCGCGGCGGGCAGCGCGGCGGCGAGGATGGCGGCGAGGGTGAGGGGGAGGGGGCGAATGGTCATTGGGTCCAGTCCAGCCAGCGGTTCCAGAAATTCTCGCGCCGCGCAGCCGAGCGCGCGAGGTTGCGCAGGTCGGGCGCGGCGAGCAGCGGATGGGGCTTGCCCGCGCAATCGAGCGACAGGGGCTCGCGCGCGCGTTCACGCGCAATGCCGAACAGTTCGAGCTGTGCGCGTCCGAACAGGAGCACGCGCTGCGGCGCGGCCAGCGCAATATGATGCCGCGCTACCTCGCCCAGCCCGCTGGCGGCCAGCCGCGTCCAGTCGGGCATGGCCGTGGGCACGGGGAGCGCGCTGGCGACATAGACCTCATGCGCTGCCAGGCCCATCGCGCGCAGCATCGCCTCGGCGAATGCGCGCGCCCCCCGCTCAGCACGCCGTCGGCATCGTCGTCGAACGGCTGGGGCAGCAGCACCATAAGCGCGGCACCCGCGACCCCGCGCGGCGGGACGCGCCGGTCGAGCGCACCATCCGCCAGCGAGGGCGCCGTCATCCACCATTCGCGAAATTTTTCGAGCGTGTCGGGCAGTTCGGTCCGATCGATGCCCGAGGCCGTTCCGTCGGGCTGCGCGAGTGCGCGCTCGAGCGCGGTCTTGCGTATGATCGGCGGCGGGGCGGGCGGCGGGGGAGCCGCTACGGCATCGTCGCTCTTGGGTTCGGCCAGCCAGCCGCTGGCCTCATCGGCGAAATCGGCATCGACGCCGGCCTCGCGCCACCAGTCGAGCGCACCTTCGAGGCTCGCGAGCGCTGTAAAATCGCGCGGGTTCGGCGGGTCGGCGTGCATCATTCCTCGAAGCGCAGGTCTTGACCTCAATAGCGCCACCAATCAAGGCACTCGCACAAGTTACGCGACGAAAAGAGAGAGTCATGAGCGAACGCGAATCGATGCCCTGCGACGTCGTCATCATCGGCGGCGGTGTCGCCGGCCTGGCGGCAGCAATCCGGTTGAAGCAGATCAACGAGGACCTCGAGGTCGTGGTGCTCGAAAAGGGCAGCGAAATCGGTGCGCACGTGCTGTCGGGCGCGGTGGTCGATCCCCGGGCACTGGACGAATTGCTGCCCGAATGGCGCGACATGGACTGCCCGATGGCGGAAACCCCGGTAACCGAGAACCACCACTGGGTGCTGTCGGCAACCGGCCAGTCGGACCTGCCCGAATTCCTGCTGCCCCCCTTCATGGGCAATCACGGCAATTACACCGGGTCGCTGGGCAATCTGGCGCGCTGGCTGGGCGAACAGGCCGAGGGCCTGGGCGTGATGGTCTTCCCCGGCTTCCCCGCCGCCGAAGTGCTATTCGACGAGCAGGGCGCGGTTACCGGCGTGGTGACGCAGGACATGGGCATCGCCGAGGATGGCTCGCAAAAGGGCGATTACCAGCCGGGGATGGAGATCCACGCGAAATACACGCTCTTCGCCGAGGGTGCGCGCGGCAATCTGACCAAGAAGATGAAGGCGAAATACGACCTCGAGGCCGATTGCGAGCCGCAGGTCTACGGCCTCGGCATCAAGGAACTGTGGGATATCGACCCCGCCAAGCACGAGCCCGGCCGCGTGATCCACACGCAGGGCTGGCCGCTGAGCGAGAGCGGCACCTGGGGCGGCGGCTTCCTCTACCACCAGGCCAATGGCCAGGTCGCGCTCGGCTTCGTCACCGCGCTCGATTACAAGAACCCCTACGTCTCGCCCTACCAGGAATTCCAGCGCTGGAAGCACCATCCGGCGATCGCGGCGATCCTCGAGGGCGGCAAGCGCGTCGCCTATGGCGGCCGCGTCATCAACGAGGGCGGCTGGCAGTCGGTCCCCAAGCTGGCCTTCCCCGGCGGCGCGCTGATCGGCTGCGCCGCGGGCTTCGTCAACGTCCCGCGGATCAAGGGCAGCCACACCGCGATGAAGAGCGGCATGCTGGCGGCCGAGAGCATCGCCGCGGCGATTGCCGGCGGCGCCGAGCATAGCGAGCTGATGGATTACGACGCCGCGGTCCGGTCGAGCTGGATTGCCGAAGAGCTCAAGAAGGTGAAGAACGCGCAGCCCGCGGTGGCCAAGTGGGGCGAAGACCTCGGCACGGTGCTGGCGGGCATCGACATGTGGATGCGCACGCTGAAGATCGGCCTGCCGATCACGATGAAGCACCACCGCGATCACGAAATGCTCCAGCGCGCCGACTTGCACCAGAAGATCGCCTATCCCAAGCCCGACGGGAAGCTGAGCTTCGACAAGCTGACCAATGTCGCCTTCAGCTACACCAACCACGCCGAGGACCAGCCGGTCCATCTGAAGGTGTGCGACTGGGAGCTGCAGAAGACCAGCGAACTGGCCGAATACGACGGCCCTTCGAACCGCTATTGCCCCGCAGGCGTCTACGAATGGCTCGCCGACGAGGACACGGGCGAGATGAAGTTCCAGATCAATTCGCAGAACTGCATCCACTGCAAGACCTGCGACATCAAGGATCCGAACCAGAACATCGAATGGACCACTCCCGAAGGCGGCGGCGGCCCGAACTATCCGAATATGTGATCGCCGGCGTCGCTTGCTCTGTCATTGCGAGGAGCGAAGCGACGCGGCAATCCACGGTAGCGCCCTGGATTGCTTCGCTTCGCTCGCAATGACGAGGGAGCCTATGCGTGGCCATTGCTGAGACCGCATACGCCAAGATCAATCTCGCGCTGCATGTCCGCAGGCGGCGCGAGGACGGGTATCACGAGCTCGAGACGCTGTTCGCCTTCGTCGATGCGGGCGATGTGCTGACCGCGACCACCGCGGCGCAGGACAGCGTGCGGGTGCTCGGGGAATTTTTCGGGGGGCTCGACAATCCCTTCGACAACCTCGTCGCCAAGGCGCTGGGCAAGTTTCCACGCGCCGAGGGGCTGGCGGTGACGCTTGAGAAGAACCTGCCTGTCGCGGCGGGGCTGGGGGGCGGGTCAGCCGATGCGGGCGCAGTCTTCCGGATGATACGCGAGCGCTATGGTTTGCCCGAGGACTGGCACGCGCGCGCCGCCGCGCTCGGCGCCGATGTGCCCGCGTGTGTCGAGAGCCGCACCTGTATCGGCCGCGGGACCGGAACCGAGCTCGAAGCGGTGGACGACAGCCTAGCGGGCACCCCCGTGCTGCTGGTCAATCCGCGCATACCGCTCGCCACCGGTCCGGTGTTTGCGCATTGGGACGGCAGCGATCGCGGTGCGCTGCCAAAAGGCGATGCCCACACCATTGCGCTTGAGGGGCGCAACGACCTCGAAATTCCGGCCATTTCGCTGTGTCCGCAGATCGCCGGCGTGCTCGCCGCATTGCGCGGAACCTCGCCCGTGCTCGCCCGTATGTCAGGCTCCGGCGCGACGTGTTTTGCGCTGTTCGACAGCGACGCCGCGCGTGACGAAGCCGCGGCACGCATCGCCGCCGAGCATTCGGGCTGGTGGCAGCTGAAGGGATCCCTGCGATGATGATCGACAATCTGCCCTACCGCCAGGTCGGCACCGAGGACCTGCGGCCCGGCGGCCTGCTGTGCGTTGCCGATCACGCGTCGAACTTCGTTCCCGAAGACATCGAACTGGGCATCGATCGCAAACTGCTCACCGAGCATATCGCGGTCGATATCGGGGTCGAGGGGATCGCCGACCGTCTTGCCCGCCGCCATGGCATGCCCGCGCATATCGCCTGCGTCAGCCGGCTGGTGTGCGACATGCACCGCAAGGAAGACGAAGCCGCGGTCGTCCCGGCGACCAGCGACGGCCATCTGATCCCGGGCAATATCGGCGCGAATATCGAGGCGCGGCTCGACCGCTTTCATCGTCCCTATCACGCGGCGCTCGCCGATCTTGTCGCCGAGGCGAAACCCAAGCTGCTGGTCGCGCTGCACAGTTTCACCCCCAGCCTCGCCACCAGCGACGAGGAGCGGCCGTGGGAAGTCGCGCTGCTTTACAACCAGGACGATCGCGCGGCCCGCCATGCGATCCGCCTGTTTGGCGAGCAGGGCCTCAATGTGGGCGACAACCAGCCCTATTCGGGCAAGCAGCTCAATGCGACGATGGACCGCCATGCCGAAGCGCACGGCATCCCCTATTGCACGATCGAGATCCGCCAGGACCAGATCGCCAACGAGGCCGGTCAAGCACGCTGGGCGGTGATGATTGCCGATGTGATGGGCCGCGTCGCGCTGGAGTTCTGAGCTGGTCCTTTCGCCTGTTGCGGGCGGAGGCGGTGCCGCTTTTCCCTCGCCAAGACGCGAAGGCAGATTTTCTCCCGCTTTCCCGTCATCCCCGCGAAGGCGGGGATCCAGCTGACGTGGCGTTAAAGAACGAAGGGCATCTGGGCCCCTGCCTGCGCAGGGGCGACGCGGCGGCTGCGGGCCCGAGGGTTCCTCCGCGCCACAGCGCGCAAATCCCGCATCTAGCTTCGCGTAAAGATTTTCCGCTTCGACCCGCACTCCCGATCCTCTAGTCTGCCATCCTCCCCGAAGCCGACCGGACCAATATCATGCCCGCCTATCGTTCCCGCACCACCACTCACGGCCGCAACATGGCCGGCGCGCGCGGATTGTGGCGCGCCACGGGCATGAAGGATGGCGACTTCGGCAAGCCGATCATCGCGGTCGTGAACAGCTTCACGCAGTTCGTGCCGGGGCACGTCCACCTCAAGGACCTTGGCCAACTGGTCGCGCGCGAGATCGAGGCGGCGGGCGGCGTGGCCAAGGAATTCAACACCATCGCGGTCGATGACGGTATCGCCATGGGGCATGACGGCATGCTCTATTCGCTGCCCAGCCGCGACCTAATCGCCGACAGCGTCGAATATATGGTCAACGCGCATTGCGCCGATGCGATGGTCTGCATCTCGAACTGCGACAAGATCACGCCGGGCATGCTGATGGCCTCGATGCGGCTCAACATTCCCAGCGTGTTCGTTTCGGGCGGCCCGATGGAAGCGGGCAAGGTCGTGCTCAAGGGCAAGGAAGTCGCGCTCGACCTCGTCGATGCGATGGTCGCCGCCGCCGACGAAAGCTACACCGACGAGGAAGTCACCGCGATCGAACAGAATGCCTGCCCGACCTGCGGATCATGCAGCGGCATGTTCACCGCTAATTCGATGAATTGCCTGACCGAGGCGCTCGGGCTTTCGCTGCCCGGCAATGGCTCGACGCTGGCGACGCATGCCGACCGCAAGGGCTTGTTCGAACGCGCCGGGCGGCTCGTGGTGACGCTGGCCAAGCGCTATTACGAAGAGGATGACGAAAGCGTCCTGCCGCGCACGATCGCCGGGTTCGAGGCGTTCGAGAATGCGATGAGCCTCGATATCGCGATGGGCGGATCGACCAACACGGTGCTCCACTTGCTCGCCGCCGCGCATGAAGCGGGGGTGGATTTCACCATGAAGGATATCGACCGGCTGAGCCGGCGGGTGCCCTGCCTGTCCAAGGTCGCGCCCGCGAAGAGCGATGTCCATATGGAGGACGTTCACCGCGCGGGCGGGATCATGTCGATCCTCGGCGAGCTCGAGAAAGCAGGGCTGCTGCACACCGCGCTCCCCACGGTGCACAGTCCGACGATGGGCGATGCGCTGGACGATTGGGATATCGGCCGCACGCATAACAACAAGGTGCGCGAATTCTTTGCTGCCGCGCCGGGCGGGGTGCCGACGCAGACCGCCTTCAGCCAGGCGCGCCGGTGGGACGAACTCGATCTCGACCGCGAAAACGGGGTGATCCGCAGCGCCGAGTATGCGTTCAGCAAGGATGGCGGGCTCGCGGTGCTTTACGGCAATATCGCGCGCGACGGCTGCATCGTGAAGACCGCGGGCGTCGATGAAAGCATCCTCGACTTCTCGGGTCCGGCGAAGGTTTTCGAAAGCCAGGACGATGCGGTGACCGCGATCCTCACCGGGCAGGTGGTCGAAGGCGACGTGGTGGTGATCCGCTACGAAGGACCGCGCGGCGGGCCGGGCATGCAGGAAATGCTCTATCCGACCAGCTATCTCAAATCGAAGGGGCTGGGCGCGGCCTGCGCCTTGCTGACCGACGGGCGTTTCTCGGGGGGCACGTCGGGCCTGTCGATCGGCCATGTCTCGCCCGAGGCGGCCGAAGGCGGCGCCATCGGCCTGGTCGAAACCGGCGACAGGATCGAGATTTCCATTCCCGAGCGCTCGATCAACCTCGCGGTGGCAGACGAAGTGCTGGCCGAGCGCCGCGCCGCGATGGAGGCCAGGGGCTGGGCACCGGCCAAGCCGCGCGAGCGCCGCGTCTCGCCCGCGCTCGAAGCCTATGCCGCGATGACCACCTCTGCTGCGCGCGGCGCGATCCGCGACGTTTCGCAGATCAAGCGCGGCTGAGGCTTGCTCCGCGCCCTCGCGCATGGCAGCGGCGGGGCATGGCAATTTTACGGCGCTTCCTCCCTGTGCCGGTGCTGGCGCTGATGGCGCTCGGCGCCTGCGATCTTTCACCCCCTATCGATACCGAGGGTGGCACGCCCGTCGCCTGCGCCCTGCGCGGGGCGAGCGATTATGCGAGCGAGTGCCGCCTTGTCGAAATGGACAGGGGCGTCGAACCCTATTTCGTCATGCACCATCCCGATGGCGGCTTCCGCAAGTTAGCCAGCGCCGATACCCCGGCGGGGCTGGTCGAATTCGACGGCGCGCAGCGCGCCGAGAGCCAGCGGGTAGGCGATGAGATCGTCCTCTCCATTGGCGACGACCGCTACCGCTGGGAGGCACCAGGCGATGAATGAGCCGATCCTCACCGTCGCGCAGATGCGCGCCGCCGAACGCGCGGCGATGGCTGCGGGGACCAGCGAATGGGAATTGATGCAGCGCGCGGGCGAGGGCGCGGCGCAATGGGTCACGCGGGTCGCCGCGGGACGACCGGTGACCGTGCTGTGCGGCCCGGGCAACAATGGCGGTGACGGCTATGTGATCGCCGAAACCCTCTTGCGAAACGGGACCACGGTGCAGGTGATTGCACCGGTCGAGCCTGCCACCGATACCGCGCGCAAGGCGCGGACGCAGTTCGGCGGTACCGTCTCCGCGGAGGCAGCGCCGCGCCATCCGGTCGTAGTCGATTGCCTGTTCGGATACGGTCTAACGCGGCAGGTCGAGGGTGTATTTGCCGCTTTACTCGAACAAGTCGGCACAAGAGACTGTTATAGAATAGCAATCGATGTGCCGAGCGCAGTTTCCAGCGACAGTGGCGAAGTGCTCGGACCGCTGCCGCAGTACGATATGACGCTGGCGCTGGGGGCATGGAAGCAGGCCCATGGACTGATGCCCGCGATGGCCGCGATGGGCACGCGGAGGCTGGTTCCGATCGGACTCGACCTCGGACCGGTCTCGACCGGTTTCTCGTCGCGGCCGCATCTGGCGGTACCTTCGCCCGATGCGCATAAATACCGCCGCGGACTGCTCGCGATCGTGGCGGGCGCGATGCCCGGCGCACCACTGCTGGCCGCCGAAGCGGCGATGCGCGCCGGAGCGGGCTATGTGAAACTGCTCAGCGAGCATTCGCACCCCGACGCGCCGGCGGAACTGGTGATCGAACAGGGCAATTTCGCAGGAAACCTTGCCGATGAGCGGATTTCGGCCTTGCTGGTCGGTCCGGGATTGGGGCGCAATGATGATGCTCGGGGGCGCCTCGCCAAGGCCCTCAAACAGCGGCTGCCTGTCGTACTCGATGCCGATGCGCTGCACTTGCTCGGCCCGGATATGCTCGAGGGAGCCGACGTCACGACGGTTTGCCTCACCCCGCATGAGGGCGAACTCGCCAAGCTCTGCGACGCTTTCGGCGTGAGTGCTGACGGCAAGCTTGCACGCACGCGACGCCTTCGTGACGTCACCGGCATGACCGTTCTTGCCAAGGGCCCCGACACGATCCTCGCAAGTGACGTCATGACGCACTTCTTCCCGCGCGGGTCGAGCTGGCTTTCGGTAGCCGGCACGGGCGATGTCCTTGCCGGGATCGTCGCATCACGGCTTGCGGTGCATGGCGACCCGCAGCGCGCCTGCGCCGAAGGCGTATGGCTCCACCAGGAGGCGGCGCGGATCGCATCACCCGCTTTTTCGGCCGGTGGCCTTGCCCATGCGGTCAAACCGGCCATGGCGTCGTTCCTGTGAGCGAAATCGAGATCATCCAGCGCATTGCCGCGCGCGGCGACGGCATCACCGCCTCGGGCCGTCATGTCGCGGGCGGCGTCCCCGGCGACCATGTCGCGCCCGATGGCACGCTGACGCCGGGGCCGCATCATGTCGCCCCGCCGTGCCGACATTTCCCGACCTGCGGCGGCTGCCAACTGCAGCATGCCGACGAGGAGGCGCTGCGCCAGTTCGTCACCGACCGCGTGGTCCATGCCGCCGAGGGGCAGGGCATCGCGCCGGAAACGCTGCTCGAAACGCATCTGTCGCCGCCCCGGTCGCGCCGCCGGGCGACACTTCACGGCTTGCGCACGGGGCGCAGTGCGGTGCTGGGCTTTCGCGAGGGCGGCTCGCACCGCATCGTCGATATGCGGGAATGCCATATCCTGACGCCCGAACTCTTCGCGCTCGTCGCTCCGCTCAGGGCGCTGATCGCCGCGCATGGCGGGCGCCAGCCGGTCGATATCGAGCTGACGCTGGCGGACCAGGGTATCGATTGCCTGCTCAAGGGCATTGCAGCCGAGGGACTGGCCGCGACCGAGGCGCTGCTCGATTTCGCGCGTGACCACGCGCTCGCGCGGCTCTCGCTCGATAGTGGCTTCGGGCCCGAGACGCTGTGGGAACCCGAACCGCTGACGGTTTCGCTGGGTGCGGTCCCCGTCCCGTTTCCGCAGGGCAGCTTCCTCCAGCCAACCCCCGATGGCGAGGCCGTGCTGATCGAGGATGCACGCGAGTATCTTGCCGGGGCGGAGACGATTGCGGACCTCTTTTCCGGCCTCGGCACCTTCGCCTTCGCGCTGGCCGGTCCGCGCAAGGTCCTCGCGGTCGAGGCGGCGCGCGAGCCGCATCTTGCGTGCAAGACCGCGGCCAATATGCGCGGGCTCCCGGTGCTGACGCTGCACCGCGACCTGTTCCGCAACCCGCTGCAAAGCGACGAGGTGAGCCGGTTCGGCGCGGTCCTGCTCGATCCACCGCGCGCAGGCGCACGCGAGCAGGTGGCGCAGATCGCCGCGAGCACCGCCTCGCGGGTGGTCTATGTCAGCTGCAATCCGGCAAGCTGGGCGCGCGATGCCAAATTGCTGGCCGAGGCCGGGTTCCGGCTCGAAACGCTGCGTCCCGTCGGCCAGTTCCGCTGGTCGACGCATGTCGAAGTGACGAGCTACTTCACCCGCTAGCGGCGCAACGTCTCGAGGATGCGGCTGCGCAGCCAGGCGCGCGCTTCCACGCTCGAATAGGCATGGTCGGCGCCGGGGCAGCGCGCGATCCGCGTATCGTCGGCGTCCCAGCGTTCGGCAAAGACCTGCGCGGTCCGGTCACCATCCGCGAGCAGAAATTTCACCGGTCCTGTAAACCCGGCAAGCCCGGTCCGCATCTTGTCTGCAAGCGAGGAGGACTTGCTGCGGGGCCGTGCCGCCCGGACCATCCCTTTGGCGAGCTTGCCGAGGTCGACCCGGCCTGAAACAAGCCGTGCAAGTTCCCGTGGATTCTTGAGTTTTTCGGCATAGCGCGAACGGACTGCGGCAGGGGGCGGAATGTCGTCCTCGCCGTCTTCCATGGTCCACGGGTTGCTCAGCACCAGCGCATCGCATTCGGCGCCGCTCGCCAGCATCAGCGCCGATGCGGCATCGCAATTGCCGAACCCGGTCACCCGCTGGACCTGCGGCGCAATTGCCCGAAACGCGAGAAGAGCGGCCGCTATATCCTTGCTCGACTTGCGGAAATCCCGATTGTCGCCCTCACTGTCGCCGATCCCGCGTCGGTCGAAGCGGAACACGGGAAAGCCCGCCGCGGCGATCGTCGCCGCCAGCCGTGCCTGGCCGTTGAAGGCGCCCGCGCGGATCTCGTTGCCGCCGCTGACCATGAGCAGCCCGGTCGTTCCCGGTGCGCTGTCGAGCGTCGCGGCGCAGCGCACGCCCTGGCATTCGAAGGTGAGGTGGAGGCGAGTCACAGGCCGTGGATGCCAATCGCGACGATCGCTGCGAGCGCATCGGCTTGCTCGGGGTCATCGTCATTCTCGGCGCGCAGCCACAGCGGTTGGCCCCCGACATCGGAATGTTCGATGACGATTTGCGCGCCGGTGGGCGTCGCTTCCTCCGCTTCGAGCTCGCGGACAAGCTGTGCGCCGAGCGGCCATCCGGCCAGTTCGATGCCTTCGGTCCGCGCGGTCTCGAGCAGCCCGTCGGAGGTCTCGTCACGCCCCGCTTCGCGCGCCGCGATAATCCGCGCGCGCAGCAGGCTGCGCAGGACTTGGCGGGGTTTGACCGGGGCATAGAGCCATCCCGGAATATCGCCGGGCACCAGCCACCCGCCGGAGCGGATCGCGAGGACGTGCGTCGCGCGAAAATGCGTCGCTGCTGCCGCCACGGCGGCGCGCCATTGGCCCAACGTCTGCTGCGTAAGATCGGCCGTGCTCTCATTGCAGCCGGGCAGGTCGGGGAGGAAGCAATCCACCTCGCGAGAATCGATCCTGCGCATGATTTCAAATATTTGATGTCGGAACTTGTTGGCTTCATCGAAGAGCGGCGGGATCACCAGCAGGCGCTGCGCCCGCGCGGCATCGAAGCCGAGTACCATTTCCTCGCCCATGCGGCCATTCGGCAGCGGACAAGGCCATGTGGCATACATGGTCGAGGTCAGACCCCGATGGCCTTGGCTTCGGCAAAGACGAGCAGGCCGCCGTAGCTTTCGAGCATTTCGCCATCGACGTCTTCATCGTCGATAACGATATCGAGCCGGTCTTCCATTTCGGTGAACAGGCCCGCGACAGCCATTGAATCGAGTTCGGGGAGATGACCGAACAGGCCGGTGTCATTGTCGAAACCGTCGACCTGTGCCTGGTCCAGTCCGAGGACGTCGCGCAGAATCCCGCGCAGCGTCTGATCGATCTCGCTGCGGCTCGGCCCGGTCGGCGCGGCATGTGCGGTCTCGGCGGTCATTCCTGCGGCTTCCCCTGCGTTTGGCCTGTGCATAAAGGCGATGCCCTTAGCTGGGGCGATTGTGCGGTGCAAGGTGGCGCACCCAGGCCTTGGCCGCGGCCGGCCAGGCGCGTGGCTGGCGCCAGTCGAGACAGGTCAGGCGATAGCGCGGGCGGTTGGCCTCCATCCAGTCGCGTTTATAGGCGTCGGTGCCGGTGCCGAAATCGACCATCTCGACGCGATCGGTGTCGATGACATGCTCGAACAGCGCGGCGCTGAGGGTGGTCCCGGCAGAGAGCGGCTTGGCCGCTTCGATATGCGCCAGCTTGTGAATATAGGCGGTGCCGTTCTCGACCGTCCAGAACTGCGCTGCCATGGGGACTCCATCGGCGCGCGCGATACCTAGCCGGAGGCGACCGGCCGCGCCCTCAGCCCGGGCAAATTGCTCCAGGATGTCGGCGCGTTCTTCCGCGGGCTTCCAGCTTTCGGCATAGACAGACTGATAGTCGCGCCAGGCGGTCTCATCGAAACGGTCGAGGATATCCACGTCGACCTTCTTCGCCTTGCGCTTGAGCGTGGTGCGCATCTTGCCGGGGCGCTGCGTCCAGTAGTCGGCGAAACTGCGCCCTGCGACAGGGAGCACGTGGTTCTCGTCGCATTGCGCGCGCCAGACCCACCAGCCGGCCTCGCGAAAGGCCCGTTCGAGAGCGGCGGTGCTGCCGTCCTCCGCGGGTAGGGGTGCCATATCGATCCGGTGCGTCTTGCGGCGCAGGTCGCGGGCAAGCGCGGTGAGCAAGTCGGCGTTGTGCCCCAGCGGCCGCCAGGTGAAGGAAAACCAATTTGCCAGGCTGGCAAGCCCGGCAGGCTGGTGCTGCAGCGGCAGGGCCAGCTGCTCGCCATTGCGTTCGGCGACCGCGATCAGCGGATGGGCGTCACCCGTCTCCAGCAACGCAAACCACGCGAGCCTGTCGAAAGGACCCGCACCGGGCTCATCCAGCCCTTGCAGTTTGGTAACCGTGTCGTGATAGCTGACCGCGATGCCCACCGGAATTCCCTCGCCTCGGAGCGTTAATGCCTGATCCCACGCCCTATCCGCTCGATCAACTGGCCGAGCGCGGGGATGCACAGGCGCCTGCGCTGGTGCTGCGCGATCGCACGCTTAGCTTCGAGGAGTTGAGAAACCGTGTGGCGCTGCTCGCCGGATGGCTGGCAGGCCGGGCAGGAAAGGGCGCCCGCGTTGCCAGCTGGGCGGCGAAGGGCGAGCTGACCTGCCTGCTGCCGCTGGCCGCAGCGCGCGCGGGGCTGGTCCATGTCCCGATCAACCCGCTGCTCAAGCGGGCACAGGTCGCGCATATCCTCGGCGATAGCGGCGCGGTCCTGCTGATGGGGACCAAGGCGCGCCTGGCGTCGCTGGGCGGCGGCGATGTGCCGCCGTCATGCGATGTCGTGGACGAGAACGACGTCTTTGCGGCGGCCGAGGCAGAGGGCGCGTCACTGGCTGCGTCGACACACGATCCCGACGATCTGACGGCAATCCTCTATACCAGCGGCTCGACCGGCAAGCCCAAGGGGGTGATGCTCAGCCACGCCAATATGTGGCTGGGTGCCGTCAGTGTGGCGGATTATCTCGGGCTCGCCAGCGACGATGTCACGCTCGCGGTGCTGCCGCTCAGCTTCGACTATGGCCAGAGCCAGCTGCTGTCGACCTGGTATGCGGGGGGCTGCGTGGTCCCGCTTGATTATCTCTTCCCGCGCGATGTCGCCAAGGCCTGCGCCAGGCACGGCGTCACGACGCTGGCAGCGGTTCCCCCGCTATGGGTCCAGCTGACGGAGGTCGAATGGCCGGGCGACGCCATTGCAAGCATGCGCCGACTGACCAATTCGGGCGGCGCGCTGACCGTCGAACTCGTGCGCGATTTGCGCGCTATGTTCCCGCAAACACGCCTGTTTCCCATGTACGGCCTGACCGAGGCCTTTCGTTCGACCTTTCTCGATCCCGAGTGTGTCGATCATCATCCCACGTCGATGGGCCGCGCCATTCTCTTCGCCGAGATCCTCGTCATCGCCGATGACGGAACGCTCGCCGAACCGGGCGAGGAGGGCGAACTGGTCCATTGCGGGCCGCTGGTGGCGCAAGGCTATTGGCAGGACGCTGAACGCACGGCGGAGCGCTTCCGCCCGGCGCCCGCAATGTCCGCATATGGCGGGACCGCGGTGTGGTCGGGCGACCGCGTCCGGCGCGACGAGGATGGCCTGCTCTATTTCGTCGGGCGGCGCGATGCGATGATCAAGAGCGCGGGCAATAGGATCAGCCCGCAGGAAGTCGAAAGCGCGGCGCTCGCCACCGGCCTGGTCGCCGAAGCGGTTGCGCTGGGGGTTCCGGACGAGCGGCTCGGCCATGCGATCCATCTCGTCGTACGTCCCGCGGCGGAGGCCACAGACCCCGAGACCGCGCTGCCCAAGGCGCTGCAGAAGGAGCTACCCAATTTCATGCAGCCGCATGCGATCCACTGGCGCGATACGCTGCCGCTCAATCCCAATGGCAAGCTCGACCGGACCGCGATTGCGGCGGAGCTGGGCGCATGAAGCCGCTGGGCCCCATACCCGCCAGCTATGCGGCGATCGGCGGCGAGCTGGCCATCGCCGGCAAGCCGGTAAGCCATTGGGTGGAACAGGCCGGACGGACCCCGTTGTTCGTCTATTCGCGTGACCGCATTGCGCAGCGTTTCGAGATGCTGCGCGCCGCCATGCCCGACCGTCTGAAGATCAATTATGCGATAAAGGCCAACAGCTTCGACCCGCTTCTTTCCTTTGTTTCAACGCTGGCCGACGGGCTCGATATCGCGTCGGGCGGCGAGCTTGAAATGGTTCGGGCGACCGGGTTCGACCTGGGCAGGGTGAGTTTCGCCGGGCCGGGCAAGCGCGACTTGGAACTCGAAGCCGCGATCGCCGCGGGCGTCACGCTCAATCTCGAAAGCGAGGCCGAAGCGGGCCGCGCGCTGGCCATCGCCGAACGGCTTGGCGTAACGCCGCGTCTCGCGGTCCGCGTCAATCCCGATTTCGAGCTCAAGGGATCGGGGATGAAGATGGGCGGCGGGCCCAAGCCCTTCGGGATCGATGCCGCGCGGGTCCCCGCGCTGGTCCGGCAGATCGTCGCCGCGGGATGCGACTTTCGCGGCCTGCATATCTTCACCGGCAGCCAGGCGCTGTCGGCCGAAGCGGTGATCGACATGCAGGCCAAGGTGCTCGACTGCGCGCATCGCATCGCGGTCGACGCCGGGGTCACACTGCCCAAGCTCAATATGGGCGGCGGTTTCGGCATTCCCTATTTCCCGGGCGACGAGCCGCTGGATATTGCGGCTGTCGGAGCCGCGCTGGAAGAACGCTTCCGCGACCTGCCCGAGACGCTTGCCGACGCCGAACTGTTCATCGAGCTCGGCCGCTACCTCGTGGGCGAGGCGGGCGTTTACCTGACGCGGATCGTCGATCGCAAGGAAAGCTACGGCGAAACCTATCTCGTCACCGATGGCGGATTGCACCACCAGCTCGCCGCCTCGGGCAATTTCGGGACGGTGGTGCGGCGCAATTACCCCGTCGCCATCGCCAGCCGCTTTGCCGCCGAGCCCGCCGAGGAGGCCAATGTCGTCGGGTGCCTGTGTACCCCGCTCGACAGGCTGGCCGACAAGGCCCACCTCCCGCGCGCCGAGGTCGGCGATCTGGTGGCGGTGTTCTGCGCCGGGGCCTATGGCGCCAGCGCTTCGCCCAGTGCCTTTTTGGGACAGGGGCCTGCCGCCGAAATGCTAGTCTGAACCCGATCTGCTAAATCCCGCGAATCCTTCGATTTCTGCGGGTGCCAGCCGCCATGGCTAACCGTCTGTTCACCTTTTTCGGGCAATAGTTCGCCCAAACACGGGGGTATCGGGCGCAGCATGCGGCCCGCGCATCCCCTGACACAACCAGGAAACCGACCTATGCGCTTCACCCGTATTGCCTCTCTCGTCGCCGGATGCGCCGCCAGCACGCTGGTGCTTGGCGGGTGCGCGGGCGGCGGTGGCACGGAACTGCCCCCGGCGACCTTCGTCGCGATGCAGGAAGGTCCGGGCGAGGAATATGTCATCGGCCCGCTCGACGAGCTGACGATCCATGTCTGGCGCAATCCCGAACTGGGCGCAGAGAATATCCAGGTGCGCCCCGATGGCCGCATCACCATTCCGCTGGTCAAGGATATGCCGGCGGTGGGCAAGACGCCCTCGATGCTGGAAGAGGATATCCGCCTCCAGCTCAGCCAGTATATCGAGGACCCGCTGGTCTCGGTGATCGTCAATGAGTTTGCCGGTACCTTCAGCCAGCAGGTCCGCATCGTCGGTGCGACGGCGCAGCCGGCTTCGCTGCCTTACCGCGCGAACATGACGGTGCTCGACGCGATGATCGCGGTGGGCGGCCTGTCCGAATTTGCTGCGGGCAACCGCGCCAAGCTGATCCGCTTCGACAAGCAACTGGGCCGCCAGCGCGAATACGCCTTGCGCCTGACCGATCTGCTCAAGCGCGGCGACAGCAAGGCCAATGTCCTCCTCCAGCCGGGCGATGTGATCATCATCCCCGAGAGCACTTTCTAGAGGGCTGCGGGGGCATGCAGGAAGTCTTCGACGAACTTCGCAGCGCGCTGCATACGGTGTGGAACCGCCGCTGGCTTGCGCTCGCCGTGGCCTGGGGGGTCTGCATCCTCGGCTGGCTTGCGGTTGCCTTCATCCCCAACAGCTATGAAAGCCGGGCACGGATCTACGTCGAGCTCGAGGATGTCCTGTCCGAACAGCTCGAAATTTCCGGCGACGGCAAGCAGGCAATCACCAAGGTCCGCCAGACGCTGGTCAGCGTGGTCAATCTCGAACGCGTGGTGCGCACGACCAAGCTTGGCGAGAAAATTGCCACCGACAACGAGATGCAGAGCGCGGTAGCCAGCCTGACCGAGAATATCGTGGTCGAGAGCGAGCAGGACAATCTGTTCGAGATCACCGCCACGGTTGGCAAGTCAAACCTCAGCGACGCGGAAAACGCGGTACTGGCCAAGGACGTCGTCCAGAGCCTGATCGATATTTTCCGCGAATCCAACATTGCCGGCAATCGCGGCGACGTTGCCGATACCATCGCCTTTCTCGATGAGCAGCTGGAAGACCGCAAACGCGAACTCGAAGCCGCCGAACAGCGCCGCCTGATTTTCGAGGCGAAGCATCCCGATCTGATCGGTGGCACCGGCACGGTAACCGGACGCCTCCAGACCATGCGCACCGAAATGCGCGGAATCGACGCCGATATCGCCGCCGCGCAGAGCGCCTTGGCAGCGATCAACGGCCAGCTCGCCAGCACACCGCGCAGCATCATGACCGCCGAAAGCGGCGGGGCACGCGGCGCGCTGATGGCGGCGCAGTCGCAGCTTGCCGCGATGCGCTCACGCGGCCTGACCGACAGCCACCCCGATATCCAGTCGCAGCGGCGCCAGATCGATGCGCTGCGCGAACAGGCGGCGAATGAACCCGCCGGGTCCAGCGGCACGCCCAATCCGGCCTATACCTCGCTCACCTCGATCCGCGCCGAGCGGCAAGCCAATGTGCAGGCGCTCCAGGCGCGCAAGGCAGCGTTGCAATCGGACATCTCCGGCCTAATCGCCGCGCAGGCCGACGAGCCCGCCGTGGCCGCAGAGGCCAACCGCATCAGCCGCGATTACGAAGTCCTCAAGGACAAATATGACGACTTGCTCAACGATCGCGAGGAAATGCGCCTGCGCGGACAGGTCGAAACCGAGCGCAGCGCCTTCCAGTTCGAAGTCATCGACCCGCCGACCGCGCCGCGTAATCCGGCAGCACCCAATCGGCCGCTCCTGCTTCTCGGGGTGCTCATCGTCGGTCTTGGCGCGGGCGCCGGGGTGGCCTTCGTGATGGGCCAGCTCAAATCCAGCTTTACTACAGCCGACAAGCTCGAGCGCACGCTCGACCTGCCGGTCATCGGGACCATCTCGCGTTCGATGACCACGGCCGCGCGCAAGCACGAGAAGTTGCGGCTCAAACAGTTCGTCGCGGGCGTCGGAGCGTTGGGAGCGGTCTGCTTCCTCCTGCTGGTCGTCGAAATGGTCCAAGTCGGCTCGGTCGCCTGAGGGGGGAATGTGTCAGTGAACAAGCCCACCAATATCGAACCGCCCAAATCGGGCGATGCGAAGCCCCGGCGCACTTCGCTGCTCGAACGTGCCAGCGGCGCCTTCGGCCTCGACCGGCTTGCCCCGGCGGCGGTGCCCGACAAGCTCGAAGACGAGAAGGCCAAGAAGTTTGCGCCCAAGCGCAAGTCGGAGCCCTCGACGCCGCCCGAAATGCCCCGGCGCCGCGCATCCGACCGCTTCGCCCAGCCGCAGCCCGCTGGGGCGGCCACGCCTGTGCCACCTGTGCTGCCTGCGGCACCGTCGGAGCCGGACAAGCCGGTGGTCACGCTGACCGGGCCCAAGCAGCATGTCGTCCGCTCGCTTCTGCGCGAACAGGGGCTGATCGATCCCGATGGCGGCGCGTCGATGCTGCTCGAGGAATTTCGCATCGTGAAGCGGCAGGTCCTCGCGACCGCCAAGGCCAAGCCGGGCCCCCAGGCGCGCCGCGTACTTGTCTGTTCGCCGCATTCGAACGAGGGCAAGACCTTCTGCGCGCTCAATCTGGCGATCGCGCTGGCAGGTGAACGCGATATGGAAGTCGTGCTGGTCGATGCCGATTTCGGCAAGCCCTCAATCATGGCCAAACTCGGTCTCGAACACGGCAAGGGCTTCATGGATGTGCTCGCCGATCCCACCGCGAAGGTCGAGGACGTCGTGGTCGGCACCGATATTCCGGGCCTGTGGGTGCTCCCCGCGGGCCAGCGGACGGGGCGCGACAGCGAATATCTCGCCAGCGAGCGGACCTGGAAGGTGCTCGACAATCTGACGCTCGGCGCACGCAACCGGATCATCGTGTTCGACAGCCCGCCCGCACTCGCGGCAACGCCCGCAGCTGATCTGGCCAAGCATGCCGGCCAGGCGCTGCTCGTGGCGCGCGCGGATATGAGCGGACGCGCTGCGTTGGAAGACGCGGTGGATTTGCTGTCAGCCTGTCCCGACATCAAGCTGCTGCTCAACGATGCGACGTTCAGTCCGAGCGGTCGCAAGTTCGGCAGCTATTACGGATATGGGGAGTAAGCACATGAGCTATCGTGCGAAATTCCGTCATCTCGCCACGACGGCTGCGGCCCTGGCGCTTCTGCATGGCGCGCCGCTGCAGGCGCAATCCTACCAAGGCGCCGATGCCGGCGAATCCAGCGGCGAGGGGTTCTCCTCCGACCGCGGCCGCACCAGCATCGATCCCTATATCGAAGCCAATTCGCTCGCCAGCTGGCAAATCTCGCCAGGCAGCGACGTGGTCACCTATACGCAGCTAGCGGCCGGCGTCGACGCCTCGATCGCGGGGCGCAACAATGGCGGCAGCGTGTCGCTGCGCTACGAACGCAATTTCGCGCATCAGTCGGAGGGGTCGGATTCGGACACGATCACCGGCCTCGCGCGCGGCTATGCGACGATCATCCCGCGGGTCCTGACCTTCGAGGCGGGCGGGCTGGCAAGCAGCACGCGGGTCGATGCGCAGGGCCGTTCGGTGATCAATCCGCTGGTCGACGACAATCTCTCCACCCAGACCTATTCGGCCTATGCCGGGCCCAATCTGCAAACCCGCATGGGCGCTGTCGATGTGAGCGCGAATTACCGTATCGGGTATACACGCGTCGACGGCCCCGATTTCCTCACCCAGTCGGGAACGCAGGCCGACCTGTTCGACGAAAGCGTCACGCATAGCGCTACCGTGCGTGCCGGGACGCGCCCGGGCGACCCGCTGCCGGTCGGCATCGGTGTCGGCGCCGGATATTATCAGGAAGACGTCTCCAATCTCGATCAACGCGTCCGCGACGCCTATGTCCGCGGCGATGTAACCGTGCCGATCACTCCCACGCTGGCCTTCGTCGCCGGGGCAGGGGTCGAGGATGTCGAAGTGTCGAGCCGCGACGCGGTGCGCGACGCGGATGGCAACCCGGTCATCGGCGATAACGGCCGTTATGTGACCGACACCGCCAGCCCGCGCATCATCGCCTATGAGGCGAGCGGGCTGATCTGGGATGTCGGCGTAGTCTGGACGCCCAGCAGCCGTACCCAGCTCGAAGCGCATTTCGGCCGCCGCTACGATAGCGAGACCTTTTACGGCAATTTCAGCTGGCGTCCGAGCAGTCGGAGCAACCTTTCGATCGGCGTCTATGACGGGATCCAGGGCTTCGGCGGGCGGCTCAACAATGCGCTGGCCGCCTTGCCCACCGATTTCACCGTCACGCGCGACCCGGTCACGGGTGAGCTGACCGGCTGTGTCAGCACGCTCGACGGCAGCGGCTGTCTCGACGGCCTGCTTGGCTCGGTGCGCTCCTCGGTCTTCCGCGGACGCGGGGTCGTCGCCAGCTACAGCCGCCAGATCGGCCGGATGACCGCTGCGATCGGGGCAGGATACGACCGGCGCAAGTTCATCGGCGCACCGGGCACGGTGCTGGAACTGGCCGACGGGATCGTCGATGAAAGCTACTACGTCGCTGCGGGGGTCTCGGGCCCGGTCGGACAGCGTGGCAGCTTCTCGCTCAACAGCTACGCCAACTGGTTCGACAGCGGGACTGCCGGATCCGGCGATGTTCGTGTACTCGGCAGTTCGGCGAGCTATTCGGAAGAGGTTGTCCGCAACCTTTCGGCACGCGCCGCGGTCGCCATCTCGATGCTCGACAGCGATATCGCGCCCGACAATTTCACGACCGCATCGGCCCTGCTCGGCCTGCGCTACGATTTCTGATAGGATCGGTTCGATGTACGAAGAATATTATGGATTCAGCGAGCGGCCGTTCCAGCTCACGCCCGATCCGGCGTTCTATTACGAGAGCGTCACGCACAAGAAGGCGCTGAGCTATCTCGGCTATGGCCTCAACCAGGGCGAAGGCTTCGTGGTGATCACCGGCGAAGTCGGTGCGGGCAAGTCGACGCTGGTCGCGCATCTCAAGCAGAAGCTCGACGATGATCGCATGACCGTGGGTGAGGTGGTCACCAGCGCGCTCGACGGCGAGGAAATGATCCACGTCGCCGCGCGCAGCTTCGGGCTCGACGTCACCGGCGGCGACAAGGCCGCCGATCTCGCGGCGATCGAGCTGTTCCTGCACGAGGAAGCGCGCAACGGACGCCGCACCCTGCTGATCGTCGACGAAGCGCAGAACCTGTCGATCGGCGCGCTCGAAGAACTGCGGATGTTGTCGAACTTCCAACTCGGGTCGCATCCGCTGCTGCAAACGCTGCTGCTGGGCCAGCCCGAATTCAAGCAATTGCTCGCGCACTCGGACGAACTCGAACAGCTGCGCCAGCGCGTGATCGCTGCGCATCATCTCG
The DNA here is from genome assembly GCF_036365825.1 of Qipengyuania sp. HL-TH1. NCBI lineage: Bacteria > Pseudomonadati > Pseudomonadota > Alphaproteobacteria > Sphingomonadales > Erythrobacteraceae > Qipengyuania > Qipengyuania profunda. The sequence continues at coordinate 1,282,658 of NZ_CP142675.1, read as the reverse complement.
AACCGATGCAGCCGGGCGAGATCGAACCCTATGTCATGCACCGCCTGTCGCGCGTCGGCTGGAACGAGAATCCGGAAATCGATGGCGGCATCTGGGTCAAGCTGCACAAGGCTACCGGCGGTATCCCGCGCAAGGTCAACCAGGTGATGACCCGCCTGCTGCTACTTGGCGCAGTCGAGGAGCAATCGGTGCTCGAGGTCGACATGCTCGAAGCGGTCGTCGAGGAAATGACCGGCGACGCGGCTCCGGCCGAGGCGTCAGCCAAGCCCCGCCCCGATCGCGAAGGTCCCGCGGCAGATGCGATTGCGCGCGCGAAGGACGAGGCACGGCAGGCTTCCAACGAATTCCCTGCGGCGCCCGTTGCGGCCCCCGCCGAAGCTGGCGGGGCGCCCGACAAGGGCCTGCTCGACCACCAGATCGAAGCCATCGAGGCGGCCTTTGCCGAGCGCGACAAGCATATGTCTGCGCTGCGCCGCGAGGTCGAGAAGCTGAGCCAGGAGCGCGCGACAGACGATCTGCCCGCGGATGTCGACCAGCGGCTCGCGTCGATCGAGGCGCGCCTCGACGAGCAGGAGCGTTCGCTGCGCCACGTGCTGACCATGATGATCGACTATTTCGAATCGCAGGGTTCGCGCGCTGCCGCGTAACATCGGGGAGAGCGCGTTGAGCGATAGGACGATCGTCAACGGCCTCTCGGTCGATGTCGAGGACTGGTTCCAGGTGGGCGCGTTCGAGAACACCATTGCGCGCGAGGACTGGGACGGGCTCGAATTGCGTGTGGGCGACAATGTCGCGCGCATTCTCGACCTGTTCGATGCCGCGGGGGTCAAGGCGACCTTCTTCACGCTGGGCTGGGTGGCCGAGCGTAATAAGCCGGCCATGCGCGCCATCGTCGAGCGCGGGCACGAGCTGGCCAGCCACGGCTATGACCACATCCGCGTGTTCACCTTCACGCGCGAGGAATTCGCCGCCGATCTCGTCAAGGCGCGCGCCATCCTCGAGGATGTTGGGGGTGCGGCAGTCACCGGCTATCGTGCGCCCAGCTTCTCGATCGATGCGCGCAACTCGTGGGCGCATGAAGTGCTGGCCGAGCACGGCTATGCCTATTCCTCTTCTGTCGCGCCGGTGGTTCACGATCATTACGGCTGGCGCGAAGCACCGCGCTTTGCGTTCAACCCGGTTGCGGGCAGCGACCTGATCGAAATCCCCGTAACGACCGCGCTGCTGCGCGGGAGGCGGCTGGCTGCGGGCGGGGGCGGGTTCTTTCGTGTGCTGCCCTATGCGTTCAGCCGCTGGGCGATCAGGCAGGTGAACCGCGATGGCCGGCCCGCGGTGTTCTATTTCCACCCGTGGGAAGTCGATCCAAACCAACCGCGGGTCGCGGGGGCACCGCTGCGTTCGCGGCTGCGGCATTACACCAACCTATCCAAGATGGCGGACAAGCTCACCGGATTGCTCGGCGATTTCGTTTGGGGCCGGATGGATGCGCTGGCCGCGCAAGAAAAGCCGCGTAGCCTCGATTGGGCAGCATGAACCCGCCGCTCTCCCATAGCGTTGCGATCCGCCAGGCCGACCTGCACGACCCGGCCGAAGCCGCACGGATCGAGGCGTTCGTCGCGGAGCACGGCGCGACGCCCTTTCACCGCCCGGCCTGGCTGCTTGCGATCGAGCAGGGGACGGGCCAGCGCGCGCTTGGCCTCGTCGCCGAACGCGCAGGTGTGCTCGAAGGCTGGCTGCCGCTGACCGAGGTACGCTCGCCGCTGTTCGCTTCCGCCCTCGTGTCCAGCGCCTTCGGCGTCGGAGGCGGCCCGCTGGCCGATAACGAGACCACTTCGCTGCTGCTGTGCCGTGCGGCCGAAGAGCTGGCGCAGCGCCACGCGGTAAGCTCGGTCGAGATCCGCGGCGGCAGCGCGCCCGAAGGTTGGCAGGCGATTACCGGCAAGCACGCAAATTTCTCGCGTCCGCTGGCCGCTGACCGCGAAGCCGAGTTGCTCGCCATCCCGCGCAAGGCCCGCGCCGAGATCCGCAAATGCCTGCAGTCACCGCTGGAAATCGTCACCGGACGCAGCGCCGACGATCTTGCGGCTTTCTACCCCTGCTATGCTGCCAGTGTGCACAATCTCGGTACACCGGTATTTCCGCGGCAGCTGTTCGCAGCCGTGCTCAATCATTTCGGCGAGGATGCCGAGATCATCACCGCGCTACACAACGGGCAAGCCGTTTCGAGCGTGCTGTCGCTCTATCATGATGGCGCGGTCATGCCCTTCTGGGGCGGGGGCGGGTTCGCCGCACGCGCGCTCAAGGCCAACGAACGGTGCTATTTCGAGCTGATGGATCATGGCCGCGCACGCGGATGCACGCACTATGACTATGGCCGCTCGAAAATCGGCAGCGGGCCGTACAAGTTCAAGAAATGGCAGGGGTTCGAACCCGAACCGCTAACCTATTGGACATGGACCGCGCAGGGCAGGACCGCGCGCAATATCGACCCGAGCGACCAGGGCTATTCGTCGAGCATCGCGCTGTGGAAGAAGCTGCCACTCTCGGTCGCGACGCGCGTCGGGCCGTGGATTGCGCGGGGGCTCGGCTGACATGGGCGAAGTGCTGTTCCTCGCACACCGCGTGCCCTTTCCGCCCGATCGCGGCGACAAGATCCGCTCGCACCACCTGCTGGCGGGGCTGGCAAAGCTTGGCCCCGTGCATGTCGGTACCTTTGGTGAAACCGTGCAGGACATGGCGCAAAAGCCGCTGCTGGTGGAAATGGCCCGCACGCATGCGCTGATCGAGCGGAGCAGGCCGCTTCACCTTGCGGGGGTCGAGGCGCTGCTCAAGGGCAGGGCGGTCAGCCTGACCGCGTTCGATGACGAAGCGATGCACCGCTACGTCGCCAAGACGCTGGGCAACCACCGGATCGACACCATCTTCGTTTTCTCAGGCCAGATGGGACAATACATCCCCGACAGCTTCGAGGGACGTGTCGTGTTCGACATGTGCGATGTCGATAGCGCCAAATTCGCCGCCTACGCCGAGGCCGGCCAGCGCAAATGGATCAACCGCCGCGAAGGACGCTTGCTCGCCCGCGAGGAAGAACGCCTTGCCGCGCGCGCCGATGCCACCTTGCTGATCAGCGATAACGAGGTGGACCTGTTCAGATCCCGCCTCACCCGGCCCGATGCGGTCAGCCTGCACGCACTGGGCAATGGCATCGACGCGCAGTTTTTCGACCCGGGGCGCGTGACCTCGCATCCCGATCTCGACGAGGGCGAAGGGCCGCAGATCGTCTTTACCGGGCAGATGGATTATGCGCCCAATATCGCGGCCGCCGAGTGGATGATCGCGCATGTCATGCCTGCTTTGCGCAAGACGCATGCGCGGGCGCGTTTCCATATCATCGGCCGCGCGCCGGTGCGTGTCTTGCGGGACCGCCATGGCGAGCACGGAGTGCGCGTCTGGGGCGAAGTGGAGGATGTGCGACCGTTCCTCAAATCCGCCGATCTGGTGGTCGCGCCGCTGCTGATCGCGCGCGGGGTGCAGAACAAAGTGCTCGAGGCGATGGCGATGGCCCGCCCGGTGGTGGCGACCCCCGGGGCGGCGACCGGGATCGACGCGGCCCATGGCGAGCATCTGGTCATCTCCTCGCCCGACCCGCAGCAATTGCTCGCTGCGATCGATCGCCTGCTCGCCGATCCGCTGCACGCGCGCGCGATGGGTGAAGCGGCCCGGCGGTTCGTCATCGAGCGGATGAGCTGGGACCAGGTTGAAACGGAGCTTGCCGAACTGGTCCGCGGCGCCGAGTTGCCTATCGATGCAGCGTGACCTGCCACTACCGCGCACCGCTGGGCGTAGCGCTCGGGGTGTGATGCTCGCCATCGCGTGGGCGGCGCTGTTCGCGCTGACCTTCGCCGAATGGCGCGCGATGGCGCATCAGTGGTGGGATATCGACACCTATAGCCATATCCTGCTTGTCCCCCCGATCATCGCCTGGCTGGTCTGGATCCGCCGCGACGAACTGGCGCGCGCCGGCGCAGCCGGATGGTGGCCGGGGCTGGGGTGGCTCGTCTTCGGGCTTGTTCTCTGGCTGGTGGGGCGGAGCCTCGACATCAACACGATCGGGCAAGGCGGCGCGGTGGTCGCCATGCAGGGCGCGGTCCTCGCGCTGTTCGGATTGCGGGCGGCCCTGATCCTCGCCTTTCCGCTCGTCTACGGCTTTCTGATGGTCCCCATCGGGGGCGAGATCATCCCGCAGTTGCAGATGATTACTGCCCAGATCGCGAGTGCGCTGACGCGGCTGAGCGGGATCGAGATGGTTGCGCAGGGCATCCATATCGACACCCCCGCAGGGCTGTTTATCGTCGCCGAGGAATGTGCCGGCGTGAAATTCCTGATCGCCATGCTCGCGCTTGGCCTGCTGGTCGCACATACCTGTTTTACCAGCTGGAACAGGCGCGCGTGGTTCCTGCTCGCCTGCGTTGTTGTCCCGGTGATCGCCAACGGCATCCGCGCCTGGGCGACGATCTTCCTCGCGCAATATGTCGGGGCAGAGGCTGCCGGCGGGTTCGACCATCTCGTCTATGGCTGGCTGTTCTTCGGGATCGTCATCGCGCTGGTCCTGGGCGTGGCATGGCGCTGGTTCGAGCGTGAGCCTGAAGACGCAGGCTGGACCGCCGACGAGGTCGCTGCCCTTCCGCTGGTTGCGCGCTGGGAAGGCCGTGCTGGCAACCCGGCTCTCGTCCTTGGTGCGATACTGCTGGCCGCAGGAAGCTTTGCCGTGCTCGCGCAGCTGGGCTAGGCACGCTCGCATATGTGCGGAATTGCGGGGATTTTCCATTACGAGACGGTGAAACCGGTCGATCCCCGACGGGTCGAGCGGATGACCGATGCGCTCGGCCATCGCGGTCCCGACGGCAGCGGCGTTTGGACCGCGCCGGGTGTGGGCCTCGGGCATCGCCGGCTGTCGATCATCGACCTCGAAGGTTCGCCGCAGCCAATGCATTCAGCCGATGGCCGCGCGGTGATCTCCTTCAATGGCGAGATCTACAATTACCGCGAATTGCGCCGCGAGCTCGAACAGGGCGGGGCACGGTTCCGCACCCACGGCGATACCGAAGTGATCCTCGCCGCATGGCAGAGATGGGGCCCCGACTGCCTCGCGCGGCTCGATGGAATGTTCGCCTTCGCGCTCTACGATCTCGACCGGCGGCAGCTGTTCCTCGCGCGCGACCGGCTGGGGGTGAAACCGCTCTACCTTGCGCGGCTCGAGGGCGGGGCGCTGGCCTTCGCCAGCGAAATGAAGGGTCTGCTCGCCAACCCATTGATGCGGCGCGAGGTCGATCCGCTGGCGATCGAGGATTACATGACCTGGGGCTATGTCCCCGATCACCGCGCAATCCTCAAGGGCGTCGAGAAATTGCCCGCGGGTCATTTCCTGCTGCTCGAACATGGCCGCGAACCGGGGCCGCCGCGCCAATGGTGGGATGTCGATTTCGCCCGGCGCGAGAAGGGACGGACCGAAGACCTCTCGGCGCAATTGCTCCATCTCATGCGCGAAGGCGTGACCAGCCGGATGGTTGCCGATGTGCCGCTGGGGGCCTTCCTTTCGGGCGGGGTCGACAGTTCCTCGGTCGTCGCGCTGATGAGCGAGGCGAGCGCGCAACCGGTCACCAGCTGTTCGATCGGCTTCGATGTCGCGAGCGTCGACGAGACGCGCCATGCGCGGCAGGTCGCCGAACTGTTCGGCACCGACCACCACGAGCGGATCGTGTCGTCCGACCAGTTCGGCGAGATAGACCGGATTGCTGCGATCTTCGACGAGCCGTTCGCCGATGCCAGCGCGCTGCCGACCTTGCGGGTGTGCGAACTCGCGCGCGAACAGGTCACCGTGGCGCTTTCGGGTGATGGCGCCGATGAAGCCTTTGCCGGCTATCGCCGCCAGCTGTTCCATGCGCGCGAGGAACAGGCGCGCTCGGTCCTTCCGCGGGCCTTGCGCGAACCGGTGTTCAGCGCGCTCGGGCGGGTCTGGCCCAAGGCCGACTGGGCGCCGCGCCCGCTGCGCGCGAAGACGACCCTGCTGTCGTTGGCCGAGAGCGGCGAGGCGGGCTATGCGCGTGCGCTGGCGATCCTCGCGCCCGAGCAGCGGCAGGCGCTTTATGGCGAGGTCCTGCTGAGGCAGCGCGGCACTTATCGCGCCGAACAGCCGCTTGAAAAGCTGATGCGCGAGGCGCCTGCAAGGAGCGGTCTCGACCGCGCGCAATATGCCGATCTCAAGTTCTGGCTGCCCGGCGATATCCTGACCAAGACCGACCGCACGAGCATGGCGGTCGGGCTCGAGGCGCGCGAGCCGTTGCTCGATCATCGGCTGATCGAATTCGGCGCCCGCCTGCCGCAACGCCAGCGCCTGCGCGGCACCACCGGCAAATGGCTGCTAAAGCACACAATGGAGCGCTATCTACCCGAAGACATCCTCTATCGCCGCAAACAGGGCTTCGTGACCCCACTGGCGGAGTGGTTCCGCGGTCCGCTGGCGGGCGAGGCGAGGGCGGTCGCAGCGAGCGAACTGCTTACCGGGAGCGGATGGTTCGCCCGCAAGGCGCTCTCACGCCTCGCGGACGACCATATTTCCGGCCGCAGCGACCATGGCCGGGTGCTGTGGCAGCTGTTGATGCTGGAGCGATCGATCCGCCATCTCGCCCCCAGCGCCTAGCGCGCGTCGACCAGCACGATTTCGGCATCGTCGAGCGCTTCGACCACGATTTCGCTCTCACCGGTCACGGCAATCCCGTCGCGCGGCTGCGCTTCCCGGCCATTGACCGTGACCCGGCCCTTGGGCGCGACCAGATACTGGTGGCGGTCGCCCGAAGTGTTCCAGACCGCGCTCTGGCCTTTCGCCAGCGTCGCCGCGGCGACCTTCGCATCCGTCCGGATCGGCAGCGCATCATCGGCCTCGGCATCGCCGCTGGCGAGCACTTCGAAGCCGCCTTCGCGCGTGGCCTTGGGAAAGGTGCGCTGGCCCCAGCCGGGCTGCTCACCCTGCCGATCGGGAATGATCCAGATCTGGAACAGCGTGGTCGCTTCGTCCTCGCGATTCATCTCGGCATGGGTGATGCCGGTGCCCGCGCTCATCACCTGCACATCGCCCGCGGCGGTGCGGCCTTCATTGCCCAGGCTGTCGCGGTGCGTAATCGCCCCGCTGCGCACGAAGGTGACGATTTCCATGTCGCGGTGCGGGTGCGGGGGAAAGCCGCTCTGCGCCGCGATGGTGTCGTCGTTCCACACGCGGATGCTGCCCCAGCCCATCCGGTCAGGGTCGTGGTAATTGGCGAAGCTGAAATGGTGCCGTGCGTCGAGCCAGCCGTGGTCGGCGTGGCCAAGCGTGGCGAAGGGTCGGATATCGATCATGGTTCAGTCTCACATCGGCGGGGTGTTGACGCCGGTATGCGGCCGATGTGGGGGCAGCGCGAAAGCCGTCAAGAAACACCGATGTAACCGCCTTGCTGCCCGGCTAGTCGGCGCCGTGACCCCGCGCCATGTAATCCGCGCTCTGCATTTCCTTGAGGCGGCTGACCGTGCGCTCGAACTCGAACGCGCCATCGCCGGCGGTGTAGAGGTCTTCCGGTTCGGCTGCCGCCGCGACGAAGAGCTTCACATTGTTCTCATACAGCGCATCGACCAGCTTGGTGAAGCGGATCGCCTCGTTGCGATTGTCGGGCGACATCGCGGGGACGCCGACCACGATCACCGTATGATAGGCATGCGCGATCGCCAGATAGTCCGCCGCTCCGCGGTTCTCGCCGCACAACCGCTTGAAGCTGAACACGCCGACACCCTTGAGGCTCTTGGGCACGTGGATCGTCCGGCCCCCGCCGAGGTCGAGTTCGCCCGAGGGGACATTGGCCGCGCCCTCGGGAGCGTAATCGGTGAGGCGGAAGAAAGCCTCGCGCACCTGCGCGGTCGCCTCCTCGCCCAGCGGGGCGTGCCAGGTCTCGATATCGCCCAGCCGGTCGAGCCGGTAATCGGTCGGACCGTTGAGCGGCAGCACATCCATTTCGTCCTCGACGAGGTCGATGAACGGGAGGAACAGCGAGCGGTTGAGCCCGTCCTTGTAGAGATCGCGCGGCGGGCGGTTGCTGGTGGTGACCACGGTCACGCCCTCGTCGCGGATCAGCGCGGTGAACAGCCGTGCCATGATCGCCGCGTCGGCGGTGTTGTTCACCACCATCTCGTCGAAGGCGAGACAGCGCACATCGGCCGCGATATCGCGCGCAACCTTGCCGGTCGGATCGCCGGGATCGCTGGTCCGCCGCTCGCGCATGCGCCGGTCGACCTCGAGCATGAACTCGTGGAAATGCGCACGGCGTTTCTCGGCGATCCCCAGCGTCTCGACGAACAGGTCCATCAGCATCGACTTGCCGCGCCCGACACCGCCCCACATGTAGACGCCCTCGGGCCGCGCCTTCTTCGGCTTGAACAGCTGTGCGAGCAGCCCGCCCGAGCTCTCCGCCTCGAGGTCCTTCTGCAACCGGTCGAGCCGCTGTGCGGCGCGGCGCTGGTCGGGATCGGCCTGCAATTCGCCCGCCGAGACGAGCCGCTCATAGCGGGCGAGCATTCCGGTCACGCGGCGGCGCGGGGCTTGATCTTCTTGACGATGCCCGAGAAGCTGGCGACCGCGTGGTCTTCTTGGACCACCGTGCCGCGCACGAACACCATGCTGCCCGTCTCGCGGACGATCTCGCACACCGCGTCGAGCGGCATGTCGGGCTTGCCGCCGCCCACGAACTGGGTTGACAGCTCGACCGTCACCGACGGGCCGGCATTGCCGCTGCCGATATTGTGCATCGTGGTGAACAGCGAAATGTCGATCAGCGACAGCGTCACCGCGCCGTGGATGATGCCCTGCAGGTTCTGGTGGCGCCGTTCGGGGAACATGCGCAGCCGCGCCTTCCCGTCATCGTCCACCCGGGTGATGAGCTTGCCCATCACCGCGCCGTTGAACAGCGTTTCGTCCTTCAGGTTCCAATGCCGCCAGCCCGGATTGTCCGGGTCGGGAGCGTGGTCGAACACCTCGTCACGCAGCGCCATCAGATCGCGCGTTCGGCGATCATTTTCTTGGTTTCGGCGATTGCCTTGGCCGGGCTCAGGCCCTTGGGGCAGACATTCGCGCAGTTCATGATCGTGTGGCAGCGATAGAGGCGGAAGGGGTCTTCCAGCTGGTCGAGCCGTTCACCGGTCATCTCGTCGCGGCTGTCGGCCAGCCAGCGATAGGCCTGCAGCAGGATCGCCGGGCCGAGGAACTTGTCCGAATTCCACCAGTAGCTGGGGCAGGCGGTCGAGCAGCAGGCGCACAGGATGCACTCGTACAGCCCGTCGAGCTTCTCGCGCTGTTCGGGCGACTGCAGCCGTTCCTTGCCGCTGGGCGTGGTCGAGACGGTCTGCAGCCACGGACGGATGCTGGCGTATTGCGCATAGAAATGCGTGAAGTCGGGCACGAGGTCCTTGATCACGTCCATGCTCGGCAGCGGGGTGATGCGGATCTCGCCCTTGAGGTCCTCGATCGCGGTGGTGCAGGCGAGACCGTTCTTGCCGTTGAGGTTCATCGAGCACGAACCGCAGATGCCTTCGCGGCACGAACGGCGGAAGGTCAACGTGGGATCGATCTCGTTCTTGATCTTGAACAGGGCGTCGAGGACCATCGGACCGCATTCGTCGAGGTCGAGCTCGAACGTGTCGTAGCGCGGGTTCTCGCCGCTGTCGGGATCGTAGCGGTAGACCTTGAACTTGCGGATGCGCGTACCGCCGGTCGCCGTATGGGCGCGGCTCTTGCCGGTGATCTTCGAATTCTTGGGAAGGGTGAAGGTCGCCATTACGCTGTCAGTCCTGTTTCTTTGCGCAACCCATCTAGCGGTTCGGGCGCTTGGCGCAAGGCCATGTATGACGCATTTCCTGCAACGGGTGTCCTACAACATGGACCGGGTGTTACACGGTCCAGGGCAAAAACAGCTTCTTGCGCCAAAAGCCCGGTAATCGGGTGAATTCGCGGGCACGACGAGGCGCTATCGGAGGTCTAGAGCGGTAGGATGAATGTAGGAAAGCCCTTTCGGCGCGCCGCGATCTTCGGCGCCAGCGGCGGTATCGGCGGCGCGCTGACGGCGAGGCTGGCGGAGAGCGGCGTCGAGGTATGGGCGGGAAGCCGTTCGGGCACGGCAGTCGACCCCGCCCTGCGCGCCTTTCGCTTCGATCTGTCCGACGAAGCCTCGATCGCCACTGCCGCTGGCGCGATGGCCGACGCGCCGCCCGATCTGGTGGTGGTCGCCAGCGGTGTGCTGACACTGGCCGATGGCTCGGGCCCCGAACGCAGTTACAAGCAGATCGACGGCGCGGCGATGGAAGAGGTGTTTCGGCTCAACACCATCGGCCCCGCGTTGGTGGCCAAGCATGTGCTGCCCCTGTTGCCGCGCGACCGCCGCAGCGTCTTCGCGACGCTATCGGCGCGGGTGGGGTCGATCGGCGACAATCGCCTGGGCGGGTGGCACAGCTACCGTGCCAGCAAGGCCGCGCTCAACATGCTGCTCAAGAATTTTGCGATCGAGCTGCGCCGGACGCACAAGCAGGCGATCGTGGCAGGACTGCATCCGGGCACGGTGGATTCGTCGCTGTCCGAACCCTTCCAGGCCAATCTGCCCGCGGGCCAGCTGACCCGGCCCGCCGATGCGGCGGACAACCTGCTGAATGTCATCGACGGGCTGACGGTGGCGGACAGCGGCGGCGTGTTCGACTGGAAGGGCGAAGCCGTTCCGGCCTAGGCGGCCAGCGCGCCCGCCCGCCCGGTTTCGGCACGCTCGAGATTGAAGGCGAGCAATTCGCCATAGCGCTGGCCTGCCAGACCCTTGCGGCCACTGCGCTGCGACATCAGCACCCCCGGCTTGGCATTGCCTTCGACCACCATCGGCCCGTCGGGCGTGAACGCGATATCCCAGCCGATAAGCGTATATTCGGGGAACGCCGCGGCATGCGCGCGGCAGGCGAGCGCCACGGCCTTTTCCCAATCGGGCAGCTGCAGATCGCCAAAGGCCGCGCCGCTGACCGGATGGCATTCGTAATCGCCGCCACCATAGCCCTTGCAGGCGGTACCCGCGCGCCCGGTTTCGAAATCGACCGGCATGATCAGCCCGCCCGCCTTCATGTTATCGATCACCGGGCCGCGCAGCGAAGGCACGCGAAGCACGGTGCTGACCAGTTCGGGTTCTCCCGTCTCATTACGCATCGTGGTGAGCCGCGCAGTCGCCAGCGCATCCATCGCATAGTCCGCCAGCGCTGCGTGGTTGCCCAGTGCGCGCTGGATCACCCACACTTGCCGGTCATCGACATAGGGCGCGATCGCCTGGGCGAAGGCGGCCTGGTCGGTGATATCGGACACGGCATGGGGGAGCAGCGCGACACCGCGGCCGCCTTCGCCGTGCGTGGGCTTGGCAATCAGCGGGTGTCCGCGGGCGGGGCGAAAATCGCGCAATCCGCGATCGTAGACCGCGTGCACGGCGGGATGGGGCAGGCCGTGCGCGGCGCAGCGGCGATAGAACGCCGCCTTGTCGACCAGCACGCAGGCGCGGCTCCATCCCTGCGAGTTGATGATCTTGTTGAAGCCCGCATCCTCGAACCGCCGGATATAGTGATCGAGCTCCTCGGGCCGCTCGATCCGGAACAGCGCGATGTCATTGGGATCGACGAAACGTTCGCGCGCGATTGCCAGCGCCTGCCGTTCCCACTGCGCATCCATGCCGTACTTGCGCGCGACAGCGAAGGTTCGTGATGGCAGCCATGCAGCAAAGCCCCGCGCAATGCCCCGGTCGAGCATTGTACGCGCCGGTGACCGGCTGCGGCGGCGGCGCTCGTAATGCGCAGCGAAGGCCGGGGCGCTGGCGGCTTCGGCCCCGCCGGGGAACAGCGCGAACGCCTTCTTGGCGTAATAGGCGAGTTCGGCGGGGTGCATGGCGGGTCAGACTTCGATGGTTTCGCCGCCGACATCCTCGGGCATCATCGCTAGGTCGAACGGCACCCGTTCTGCCGTGATCACTCCCTGCCGGTCCATGCTGTAGGCCGCGATATGCTCGATCAGCTGGGCATGCGTCAGCCCGGCCAGTTGCGCCGCGCCCGAGACGGTCTTCTTCGACCACAGGTTGCACGACAGATTAACTTCCATGAACAGCACTTCGCCGGTCGTCGGGGTATAGCGGAACTCGAAGCGCCCGTAGTCGAACGGCCACAGTTCGGGCAGCATGGCCCGCGTATATTCGCGGATCTTGCGCGTCATGACCGGGTTCTTCATCGCGACCAGCCGTTCCTTCGGACCTTCGGACAGCCCACGCTTTTCCTCGTAGGAGCGGAAATTGCCCTCATCGCCCGGCATTTCGAAGCGCATTGTCGACAGCAGGATCGGCTCGGCTCCGCCCAGCACGGGGACCACCACGTCATAGGCGCCCTCATAGCGTTCGACGATCACGTCGTGGCCTTCCTCGTGGAGCTTTGCGATGTCGCGTTTCGCATCGTCCCAATTGGTCGGCATGGTGACGCCCCAACTGGCGGATGAGGCGTTGGGTTTGACCACCAGCCGTTCGAAAGCGAAGTCGGGATAGGGAATGTGCATGTACCCCCGCCGCGCGATCAGCCAGGGGGCGACGGGTACGCCGCGCGCGACCGCCACGGTCTTCATCAGATGCTTGTCGTCCGACAGGCCGCGCAGAATGGGCGAGGCGCCGAGCGCGGGCAGGCCGATGCGCTGCGCCAACAGCGGGCCGAGCATCTCGCTCATCGGATATCCCGCGCGGTTGAGCAGGGTGAAGACGTAATCGAAATCGGTCTTTTCGAACAAGGCGGTGAAATCGCTCGCCGGGGTCACATCGAGGCCGATGGCGCGCAGGGTGTCGAGCACCTCGTGGTGATAGACCGCATGATTGCCGTCTTCGCCATGCAGCTGGCCGCCGGCGGTGGCGTGTTTGGCGAGGAACAGGACGCGCAGCCGATCCTTGTCGGCGGCGGGTATCGTGAACAGGTCGATCGTGTGACTCATGCGCGCGCCTTTACCTGCGGGCCATGACTGGGTCACGAATTTTGTGCTTGTCGCAAATCCGAAAACGGATAGCTTTCCAAGACGAGCGCCGGTCAAGGAGAGCGCGATGGGGCTAAGGGCCTGGTACGATCGTCACGTGATGCCGCGGTTGATCACCGCAGCCTGCGGGCAGGACGGTATCGAGAAACGCCGCCGCCAGCTGATCCCGCTTGCCGAGGGCCGCGTGTTCGAACTCGGCTGCGGAGGCGGGCTCAACCAGGCGCTTTACGACAGCGACAAGATCACCTCATTTGCCGGGATCGATCCGCATGAAAAGCTGCTCGCCGGCGCGCGCGAACGTGCGCGGGCGAAGGGGTGGGAAACCGATATCCGTGCGGGCGTGGGGGAGGATATTCCCTTTCCCTCGGGATCGTTCGATACGGTGGTGTGCACCTATACGCTGTGTTCGGTCGACGATCCGGACAAAGTGCTGTCGGAACTGCGCCGGATACTGGCGCCGCGCGGACAACTGCTGTTTCTCGAACATGGCCGCGCGCCCGATGCGGGCGTCGCGCAGTGGCAGGACCGCGTGGAACCGGTGTGGAAACCGCTGGCAGGCGGGTGCCATCTGACGCGGCCGGTGGGCGCATCGCTGCGCCGCGCGGGCTTTGCGGTCGAACCGCTCGGCCAGGCCTATCTCAAGCAAGCGCCCAAGGTGCTGGGCTGGATGGAATGGGGTGTGGCGCGCAAGGCCTGAGGGCCGGCGAGTGCAAGACCCGCCGACCCCCTGAGCTTGTTATTCGTCGCCGAAAGTGCGCTGCCACCAGCCACGCTTGGGCTTGGCCGGCTCGGCAGAAGCCGCGCTGTCTTCCGTCACCGGTTTGGGTGCCGCAGGCTCGGGAGCAGGCGGCGTAGCGGGTTCGGCTACGGCTTCGACCGGTGCTGCTGCGGGAGCAGCTTCGGCCTCGACCTTCTTCTTGCGCGGCGCGCGCTTCTTGGGCGCGGGCTTGGCTTCGGCTTCACCCTCTGCCGGTGCATCGGCAACGGCTTCGGTCTCGGCCTTTTTCTTGCGCGGTGCGCGCTTCTTGGGCGCAGGCTTGGCTTCGGCCCCGGCGTCCCCCTCTACCGGTGCGTCGGCAGCGGGTGCGGCTTCGGCTTCGGCATCGGTCTTCTTCTTGCGCGGGGCGCGCTTGCGCGGCTTGGGCTTTTCTTCCGTCTCGGCAGCAGCCTCGGCGGTTTCTGGCGAATCCTCGGGACCCGCGACCACGGCCATGTCCTCGACCACCGCGTCCGAAACCCCTTCGAGTTTCTCGGCGTCTTCGGACGTTACCTCGTCCGAGGTCCGGCCGCGACCACGGCCACCCCGGCGGCGACCACCCCGGCGGCGGCGCTTCTTCGGCCGGTCATCGCCGTCGTCGCTTTCGCTATCGGCGTCGGTATCCGTGTCCGTGTCGTCGTCGCTGTCATCGCCATTGTCGTCGTCATCCGAATCGTCGCGATCGTCATCGTCGGAATGCTGGCGACCCTTGTTGCGTCCGCGACCGCCCCGGCGGCGGCGGCGCTTCTTGCGCGGACGATCGTCGTCCTCGCCGCCATTGCTGTCGTCGCGTTCGCTGTCGTCGTCGTTCTCGTCGAGGATTTCCTCATCGTCCTCGTCATCGACGATGGTGTCGAAGCGCGGCGCGTCCTTGGGCTTGGGCCCATGGCTGGAGACCGACATCTTCGCGCCTTCGTCTTCGCCTTCGGGCACGACTTCGACGGTCACATGGTAGCGCTGTTCGATCTCCATGAGATCGGCGCGCTTTTCGTTGAGCAGATAGACTGCGGCTTCGGTGCTGGCTGCCAGGCGGATGGTCGAACCCTTGCCCTTGGCGGCTTCATCCTCGATCTGGCGCAGCGCCGACAGGCCCGCGCTCGACGCGGTGCGGACCAGGCCGGTGCCGTCGCAATGCGGACATTCGCGGGTGGTCGCTTCGAGCACGCCGGTGCGCAGGCGCTGGCGGCTCATCTCCATCAGGCCGAAGCTCGAGATGCGGCCGACCTGGATGCGCGCGCGATCGGTCTTGAGCGCGTCCTTCATCGCCTTTTCGACCTTGCGCGTGTTGGAGTGGTGCTCCTGGTCGATGAAGTCGATCACCACGAGACCGGCCATGTCGCGCAGGCGCAATTGGCGGGCGATCTCGCGCGCGGCTTCGAGATTGGTATGCAGCGCGGTCTGCTCGATATTGTGCTCCTTGGTGGAGCGGCCCGAGTTGATGTCGATCGACACCAGCGCCTCGGTCGGGTTGATGACCAGATAGCCACCCGATTTGAGCTGCACGACGGGATCGTACATCGCCTTGAGCTGGTCTTCGGCGCCGTAGCGCTGGAACAGCGGCACGGGGTCCGAATACTGCTTCACCCGGCGGGCATGGCTGGGCATCAGCAGCTTCATGAACTGCTTGGCCAGCTTGTAGCCTTCTTCGCCCTCGACCACGACTTCCTCGATGTCGCGATTGTAGATGTCGCGGATCGCGCGCTTGATCAGGTCGCTGTCCGAATGGATCAACGCGGGCGCGCTCGAATCCAGCGTGCGTTCGCGGATCTCGTCCCACAGGCGGGCGAGGTAATCGAAATCGCGCTTGATTTCGGTCTTGGTGCGGCTGAGCCCGGCGGTGCGGACGATCAGCCCCATGGTGCGGGGCAGAGTCAGGTCGCTGACGACCTGCTTGAGCCGCTTGCGGTCGGCCGCGCTGGAGATCTTGCGCGAAATGCCGCCGCCGTGGCTGCTGTTGGGCATCAGCACGGTGTAGCGGCCGGCGAGGCTGAGATAGCTGGTCAGCGCAGCGCCCTTGTTGCCGCGTTCTTCCTTGACGACCTGGACGAGCAGCACCTGGCGGCGCTGGATGACGTCCTGGATCTTGTAGCGGCGACGCAGCGCCATGCGCTTGGCGCGCGCTTCGTCGACTTCCTTGGCGCGGGTGCGGCCCTTGCCCTGGCCCTGACGGCGACCGCGGCCACGACGGCTCTGGTTGCGGCCCTTGCGGCGGTTGTCGCCATCCGATTCCTCTTCGTCGGAATCGTCGTCGCTATCGTCATCATCGTCGTCGTCGCGGTCGAGATGACCTTCCTCGATCGTCGCGACGTCGTCCTTGTCGGAGGTGTCGACTTCCTCGAGGCCGTCTTCGGCGAGGTCTTCGGCGAGGGCGCCGGAGCTTTCGTCATCGGCGTCGTATTCGTCGCCGGGCATTTCGCCGCGGTCTTCTTCCTCGTCGCGCAGACGGGCTTCTTCCTCGGCCGCTTCGGCCTCGGCCGCGAGCAGTTCGTCGCGGTCTTCCTTGGGGATCTGGTAATAATCGGGATGGATTTCGCTGAAGGCGAGAAAGCCGTGGCGATTACCGCCGAAATCCACGAACGCCGCCTGCAGCGACGGTTCGACCCTGGTTACCTTGGCAAGATAGATATTGCCCTTGATCTGCTTGTGGTCGGCGGATTCGAAATCGAATTCTTCAATCCGGTTGCCCTTGAGCACCGCCACCCGGGTTTCTTCCGAGTGGCGCGCATCGATAAGCATGCGCGTTGCCATTGATATGTCTCCAGCCGCGCCGGGGCAGGAGTGATCCTGCTGGGGCGCGGCGTATTCTGTTGGAAAGTCCGCGGCCCTGTCGGGGCGTCGCGGTGTTTGCGAACCGGCCGTGTCCTGCATGTGCGAGGGGCCGGGTATTCGTGACTGCGGGACTGGCCTCGCGCAGGGTCTGCGCTGTCCGGCCCGACGCAGCGGCAAAGGCGGGTGCCTGTGCTGCCAATGTCGGGGAGTAACGGGCCATGTCCGGCATCAACCTGTATTGCATTGGACCGGAACGAAACGAACGCTGCGGTCTGAAAGTTAACGGTTTTCTTCGATGACCCTCTTCGTCGCGGATTGTTCGCGCCGATCGGAGGCACCGGAAAACCGATATGGTGTCGCTAGCACCGTGGGTTTCACACGGCAACCATATTGCGTCATCTGACAACAAGGCCGTAACCATGCATGCCATGTCGATCCGGACGCACATCCTCCTGCTGGTCCTGCTGCCGCTCGCAGTGGTGGCCGCGCTGGTGGTGACCGCGCAGCGCATTCCCGTGCCCGAGATCGGACGCGCTTACGTGCTGCGTGTCAATTTGCCCAAGGCGGATGCACCGGGCGCCTTACCCGATGTGGCGGGCCGCGAGGGTTTGCCGCTGGTGGTGATCGATGCCGGCCATGGCGGACACGATCCCGGAGCATCGGGGCAGGGCTACCGCGAAAAGACAGTCGTCCTTGGCCTCGCCCGCGCGCTACGCGCTGAGCTGGAGAAGGAAGGCAATGTCCGCGTCGCCATGACCCGCGAGGACGATCGCTATCTGGTCCATGCCGAGCGGGTGGCGATCGCGCGGCGGCTCGATGCCGACCTGTTCCTCTCGATCCATGCCGACAGCGCGGGCGATGCGGCCGAGGTCACCGGGGCGAGTATCTATACGCTGTCGAACCAGGCCTCGAGCGAGGCCGCCGCGCGCTTCGCCGAGCGCGAGAATGCTTCCGACCGGCTCAACGGCGTCGATGTCGGCGGACGGAGCGATGTGGTGAACACGATTCTCGTCGAATTGTCGCAGCGACGCACGCAGGAGCAATCGGACGAATTCGCGCGGCTGATCCGCCGCGAGGGCGAGGACGCGATCCGGTTCCATCCGCAGGCACGCCGGTCGGCCGCGCTCAAGGTGCTGCGTGCACCCGATGTGCCCTCGGTCCTGTTCGAAAGCGGGTTCATCACCAACGAGGCCGATGCGCAGCGGCTCGCCTCGCCCGAAGGCCGCGCGCGTTTTGCCGAGGTGATGGCGCGCGCCATCCGCATCTATTTCGCCCGCCAGCAAGAAAGCTGACGGCGAGGCGCTAATCCTTCTGGCGAATTGCCAAATTGGCGTGCTAGAGGCTCATCCGACACCATGCCCGACCAGCCAGCCCTGCAATATTACCGTTACCGCATCAGCCGCGATCCCAAGCGGCTGATCGCGTGGTTCGACGACAATTGGTCGCGCAACCGCAAGCTGCGGCTCGCGAGCTATGTCACCGGTTTCGCAGTGGTGATGATCGTGCTCGCCTGGGCGACGCTCGGGCGCAATCTGCCCGATGCCGAATCGCTGCTCGAATACGAGACCCCGCTGCCCAGCGTAGTGCGCGGGATCGATGGCGAAATCGTCAACACCTACGCGCGCGAACGCCGCGTGCAGCTGCAATATGTGGATTTCCCCGAGCAGCTCGTCGAAGCTTTCCTCTCGGCCGAGGACAAGACCTTCTTCAGCCATGGCGGCGTCGACGTCACCGGCACGGCCAATGCGGTGATCGATTACGCAACCAAGTTCAGTTCGGGCGAACGCGCGGTCGGCGGCTCGACCATCACCCAGCAGGTCGCCAAGAACCTGCTGCTGGGCGATGAATATTCGGTCACCCGCAAGCTGAAGGAAATGATCCTCGCCACGCGCATCGAAAGCGTGCTGACCAAGGAGGAAATCCTCGAGCTCTATCTCAACGAGATCCCGCTGGGTCGGCGCAGCTTCGGCGTGCAGGCGGCGTCGCGTGCCTATTTCGACAGGGATGTCGGCGATCTCGAGCTGCACCAGATCGCCTTTCTCGCGATCCTGCCCAAGGCCCCCGAACGCTATGGCCGCGAGCGCTATCACGACCTTGCCATCGCGCGGCGCAATTTCGTGCTCGACCAGATGGTCGCCAACGACTTCATCACCGCGAGCGCTGGCGAAGCGGCCAAGCGGATGGATCTGGGACTGGTCGAGCAGCGCGGCACACGCTCGGCCGATGCGGGCTATTTCCTCGAGGAAGTGCGCCGCCAGCTGATCGACCGTTTCGGCGAAACCGGCGATGACGGGCGCAACAGCGTCTATTCGGGCGGGCTGTGGGTGCGCACCTCGCTCGACCTCGAACTCCAGGAGGCGGCGCGCGATGCGCTGCGCGCGCAGCTCATCAGCTATCACGGCAATCGCGGCTTTACCGGGCCGATTGCCACGCTCAATCCGGACAATGGCGATCTCACCGCGCAGCTCGCTTCCTCGAACATCGCGATCAACTATCGCGACTGGCGCGTGGGCGTGGTCACCGCGCCGGGCCGGATCGGCTTCAGCGATGGCGAGGAATTCGCGCTGTCGGGCGGCCCATCGTCGCTCAAGCCCGGCGATGTCGTGGCGGCGGCGCGTTCGGGCGCAGGCTATGCCATTCGCGGCGTACCCGAAGTGTCGGGTGCCTTCCTCGCCGAAGCGCCGCAGACAGGCCGTATCCTCGCCATGCAGGGCGGGTTCGACAGCCGCCTGGGCAGTTTCAACCGCGCCACGCAGGCGCTGCGCCAGCCGGGTTCGACGATCAAGCCGTTCGTCTATGCCGCCGCGCTCGACCAGGGGATGACCCCGGCGACGCAGGTTCCCGACCAGACCTTCTGCGTGTGGCAGGGCGCCAATCTGGGTGAGAAATGCTTCCGCAATTTTGGCGGTGGCGGGGGCGGGATCCATACGCTGCGCTGGGGCCTCGAACAGAGCCGCAATCTGATGACCGTCCATATCGCCGACGATACCGGGATGGACAATGTCATCCAGACCATCGACCGGCTCGGCATCGGGTCCTACGAACCCTATTATTCCTTCGCTCTAGGAGCAGGCGACACCACCGTGGCACGGATGGTCAACGGCTATGCCGCGCTCGCCAATTGGGGCCGCCAGAACGCCGGATCGGTGATCGATTACGTGCAGGACCGCGATGGCAAGGTCATCTTCCGCACCGACACGCGCGATTGTACCGGCTGCAACCTCGAAGAATGGGACGGCCAGCCGATGCCGCGCTTCGATGTGTCGGGCAAGCAGGTGCTCGATCCGCGCACCGCGTTCCAGATGGTCCATATGCTACAGGGCGTGGTCACCCGCGGTACCGCAGTCCGCCTGCGTAGCCTCGACCTGCCGCTGTTCGGCAAGACCGGCACCACCAACGGCCCGACCAATGCCTGGTTCGTCGGCGGCTCGCCCGAAATCATCGCCGGCATGTATGTCGGCTTCGACCAGCCGCGCAATCTTGGCGGCTGGGTGCAGGGCGGCAATACCGCGGCCACGATCATGAAGCGCTTTATCGAAGCGACCAAGGACCGCTGGACGGCGGAGGATTTCGTCGCCCCGCCGGGAGTGCGGATGGTCAAGATCGACCGTCGCAGCGGCAAGCGCGTGTTCGAGGGAACGCCCTCGGACGAACCCACCGCGACGATCATCTGGGAAGCCTTCAAGCCCGACACCGAACCGCCGCGCGCGACGCGCAGTGACGCCATCGCCGCCAAGCGCAACGAGATTCTCGAACTGATCCGCCGCGGCCGCCTCGAGGCACAGCAGGCCGCCGCGAACGATCGCGGCGACCAGCCCAACGACTTCGTCGAGGACCAGGGCGGCATTTACTGATCCCGGCTTGGCAGCGGCGGCGGTGCGGTTCATGATGCGGGGCATGAAGATGCTCCACACCCTGTTCGCCGCCGCTGCGCTCGGCCTGACTGCAACACCGGTCCTTGCAGCGCTCGACCAGGGGGCGCAGGCGCCCGGGTTCACGGCGCAGGGTGCGCTCGCGGGCAAACCGATCCGCGTCGATTTGGGCACGTCGCTCAAGCAGGGCCCGGTGGTGCTCTATTTCTTCCCCGCGGCCTTTACCTCGGGGTGCAATCTCGAAGCGCAGGCCTTTGCCGCCGCTATCGGCGAGTTCCGCGCGGCCGGGGCCACGGTCATCGGCATGACCGGCGGCAATACCGACCAGCTGCGCGAGTTTTCCGCCAAGCATTGTGCGGGCGAGTTTCCCGTCGCTGCGGCGACGCCCGAACTGATCGCGCAATATGACGTCTCGCTCGGCGCAAAGGGCGGCGCCCGTGCCGGGTGGAGCGACCGCACGACCTATGTGATCGATTCCGATGGAACGATCGCCTTCGTCTATTCGGATCTGAAGCCGAATGAACATATCGCGCGTAGCCTGGCCGCGGTGCGCTCGCTGAAGCGCAAGTAACCACGCCGCAGCACCTTTCCCGCGCCGCGCGTCTGCGCTAGGCGGCGCGCCCGCACACCTTTTCTCAGGAGAGTTCCATGCGTGCCGAAGGGCAGGCCCATATCGAACGGATCGAAGCCGCACTGGCGCTGGTGCGCCAGTCGCTCGACTGGGACCGCGCGCTGCGCCGGCTCGAGGAACTCGACGCGCGCGTACAGGACCCCACATTGTGGGACGATCCCAAGCAGGCGCAGGCGATCACGCAGGAGCAGAAGCGGCTCGAAACCGCGATCAACACAGTGCGCGAAATCGAAAGCGAGATGGGCGACGCGGTCGAATTCGTCGACATGGGCGAGGCCGAAGGCGATGCCGAGGTCGAGCGCGAGGGACTGGACACGCTGTCCCGGCTGGCCGAGCGCGCCGATCGCGACAAGGTGCAGGCGCTGCTCTCGGGCGAGGCGGATGGCGCCGATACCTATCTGCAGATCAATGCCGGTGCCGGCGGGACCGAGAGCCAGGACTGGGCCGAGATGCTGCTGCGCATGTATGCGCGCTGGGCCGAACGGCGCGGGTTCAAGGTCGAGACGGTCGAATATGCCGCGGGCGACCAGGCCGGGATCAAGAGCGCGACGCTGCTGATCAAGGGCGAGAACGCCTATGGCTATGCCAAGACCGAAAGCGGCGTCCACCGGTTGGTACGTATAAGCCCTTATGACAGCTCGGCGCGGCGCCACACCAGCTTCAGCTCGGTCTGGGTCTATCCGGTGATCGACGACGATATCGACATCGAGATCAACCCGTCCGATCTCAAGATCGACACCTATCGCGCGTCGGGTGCGGGCGGGCAGCACGTCAACACGACCGATTCCGCGGTCCGGATCACCCACCAGCCAACCGGCATCGTGGTGGCGAGCCAGAACGACCGCAGCCAGCACAAGAACCGCGCAACCGCGATGAACATGCTCAAGGCTCGCCTGTTCGAACGCGAGATGGCCGAACGCGAGGCCGCCGCTTCGGGTGAGTATCAGGAAAAGAGCGAGATCGGGTGGGGCCACCAGATCCGCTCCTATGTGCTGCAGCCGTACCAGATGGTGAAGGATTTGCGTACCGGCGTGCAGTCGCCTACGCCTGACGACGTGCTCGACGGCGCGCTGGACCCGTTCATTTCCGCCGCGCTGGCCCAGCGCGTGACCGGCGAAACGGTCGAGGTGGAGGATACCGAATAGGATGCGCAAACAGCTTGCCCTGGCCAGTCTCGCGGTACTGGCCGCGGCAACTGCAACTCCGGCCCGCGCCGATGTCGTCATCGGCCCGCGCGTGTCCTATTATTTCGACAATTCGAACCTGCGCACATCGGGCATCGATCCCGGGCTGGACGAGGGCGATGCGCTCGACCCGGCGGATATCGCGGTGCTGCGCACCGCTTTCGGCGTCGAACCGCAGCTGACCACGGTGAGCGAGGGCGAAGGCGTCCTGTCCGACCAGGTCGGCTATCCGATGATCGGCGCGATGGTCAATTTCGGCGACGATCGCGACCGGTTCACGCTTACCGCCATGTATGGCAGCGGCGAGGGCGATGCCGCGCTGTCGGCGACCGTGTCGCGCACGCTAACGCTGGGGGCTACCGAGTTCATCGACCTCGTCAATTTCGATGCCGACACGGTCAGCAGCACCGACCGCATCGATATCGAACTGACCTGGCAACGCCGGCAGAGTGAAAGTTTCGCGCTGCTTGGCGGTATTCGCTACGAGCGGCTCGATACCGCCTTCGTCGGCGACCTGCGGATCGTGCAAAGCGTCGCGATCCCCACGGTCATCGCGCTGTCGCGTGCTGCGATCGAGGGCGATCCGGCACCGCCGGTCATCCCTTCGGTCCCGCCGCTGATCGCCGGCGTGCGGCAGGACGGGACAATCCAGACCTTCAGCGCGCGCGGCGGCGCGACCGCCTTCGTGCCGTTCGGCGAGAATGCGGTGGCCTTCTTCAACGGCATGCTGCAGGCCAGCTATCGTCCCGATTACGATGTGCTGACCGTCATCGAAGACCCCTCGGGACTGTTCAGCGACAGCATCGCCGGGCGCGAGGAGGGCGAGTTCAGCATCGGACCTGATTTCGCGGTCGGCGCACAGTTCATCCTGTCGGAGAACCTCGCGCTCGACCTGCGCTATCGTGCGGTGCTGTTCTTTCCGCTGACCGGGGTGCAGGATTTCAGCGACGCGCGGGTCAGCCACGGGGTCAATCTCGGATTGTCGCTGCGGCTCTGATCCGATACCTTCGGGCCATGTCTATGGGTCGTATTCTTCTGCCCTTGCTGGGACTTCTGGCGGCGCTGGCGCCAACTGCGCTGCATGCCGAGATCAAGGCACTGGTGGTCGCTTCGGATTATTCGTCGGCGCGGTTGGCGGGTTTGCAGCTGGCCAATCCGGTCGTCGATGCGCGGATGATCGAGGCGGCGCTCAAACGCAGCGCCGTGGCCGAGGTCGCTCTGGTCGAGGAACCCGATGCGCGGGAATGGGACGAAGCTTTCGACCTGTTCGCCAATTCGCTCAATGGCGACGATGTCGCGCTGATGTATTTCGCAGGTCATGGTTTCCAGATCGACGGGGCCAATTATTTCCTCGCTTCGGATGGCTATTCGCTGATCGGGCTCGATCCCATCCTCCAGCGCCTGACCAAACAGGCGCGCGGCGTGGTGTTCGTGGTCGATGCCTGCCGCAACAATCCGGTCAGCGAGGCGGTGGACGATGCCGCGTTCCAGGTGATCGAGGTCGAGGGCGGGCAACGCGGGCTGGCGCGGGTGACGCTCGACGATATCGTCTATGCCGACAAGGGGCTGGCGCAGGTCGGCAATCTGCGCGGGCTGTCGGCGCTGGTGTTCTTCTCCACCGAGCCGGGCAATACCGCCGAAGATGGCGCCACGCCGGGCAAGGGCAGCCCCTTCGCCAAGGAATTCGCCCGCCAGCTGCCGCGGCGCCAGTCGCTCGATGAGCTGGTCCGCAAGACCGCGGTGGCAGTGAACGAGCGGACCGAAGGCCGGCAATCGCCCTGGCGGCAGGGCGATCTGGCGTTCGACGTGTTCATCGGCGGCATGCGGGCATTGCCCATCCCCTGAGGGAACGGCATAGCCGCCTCATGACACGGATTGCTGCCATCGCCCTGCTCGGGCTTGCGCTGGGTGCCTGCGACGCGCCGACCGAACCGGGTGCGCGTTTCCCCGCTCCCGACCGCCCGGTATCCGAAATCGGCTCGAACCAGTTTTCCACCGAAGACCAGCGCGACAGCCGCGGCGAGGCGCAGACGGTGATGGACCTCGCGGAGATCGAACCCGGGATGACCGTTGCCGATATCGGCGCGGGCAATGGCTATTACACCGTCCGCCTGGCGGAGCGCGTGGGCGAGGGCGGGCGCGTGCTGGCGCAGGATATCGATCGCGATGCGCTCAGCCGGCTTGGCCAGCGGATCGAGCGCCAGCGGCTCGAAAATGTCTCGATCCGACTTGGCGAAACCGGCGATCCCAAATTGCCGGACAACAGCTTCGACCGCATCTTCATGGTCCATATGTACCACGAGATCGAAAGCCCGTATGAATTCCTCTGGCGGATGTGGCCCGCGCTGGACAAGGGCGGCCAGGTGGTCGTCGTCGATATCGACCGGCCGACCGACCAGCACGGGATCGACCCGCTGCTGCTGAGCTGCGAATTCGAAGCGGTCGGTTACGAACTGGTGGCGTTCAAGGACGCGCCCGAACTGGCCGGGTACTATGCACAGTTCAAGGCAGCCGCTACGAGGCCCGCTCCCGGAGAGATAGAGCGCTGCCGCGGCGACCGTGCCGCGATGGACGCTGGGGCCCAGCACCCCGCCAAAAAAGAGAAAGCGTAGAATATATGAGTTTCAAGGGTCTCAAGCCGATCAGCTATGGCGGCAAGGAAGTCTGGCCGCTGGTCGAAGGCGGCAAGGGTGTTTCCGCCACCAATCACATGAGCTCCGGCGCCTGGGCCGCCGCTGGCGGCATCGGTACCGTCAGCGCGGTCAATGCCGACAGCTATGACGAGGACGGCAACCCGATCCCGCAGATCTACCCGCAGGCGACCCGCGTCGAACGCTTCGAGCAATTGGTCCGCTACGGCATTGAGGGCGGCACCGAACAGGTCAAGCGCGCGCACGAAATCTCGGGCGGCAAAGGCGCAATCAACATCAACGTGCTGTGGGAAATGGGCGGTGCGCAGCAGGTCCTCGAAGGCATCCTCGAAAACTGCCCCGGCCTCGTCACCGGCGTCACCTGCGGCGCGGGCATGCCCTACAAGCTCGCGGAAATCGCGGCAAAGCACAACGTCCATTACCTGCCCATCGTCAGTTCGGCGCGCGCGTTCCGTGCGCTGTGGAAGCGCAGCTATTCCAAGGTCCCCGACCTGATGGCGGCAGTGGTTTACGAAGACCCCTGGCTTGCGGGCGGCCACAACGGCCTGTCCAACGCCGAGGACCCGACCAAGCCCGAAGATCCCTATCCGCGCGTTGCCGCGCTGCGCGAGACCATGCGCAAGGAAGGCGTCTCCGAAGACACCGCCATCGTCATGGCGGGCGGCGTGTGGTTCCTGCGCGAATGGAACGACTGGATCGACAATCCCGAGCTGGGCAAGATCATGTTCCAGTTCGGCACCCGCCCGCTGCTGACGCAGGAAAGCCCGATCCCCAATGTGTGGAAGGACATGCTGCGGACGGTCGAGCCGGGCGACGTATTGCTGCACAAGTTCAGCCCCACCGGCTTCTATTCGAGCGCAGTGAAGACGCCGTTCCTCTACGATCTGATGCATCGCAGCGAACGCCAGATCCCGATCTTCAAGCGCGACGAGGAAGAGGGCACGATCCCGCTGGCCGATCACGGCAAGGCGAAGTACTTCTTCGTCCACCCGGGCGACCAGCGCAAGGCGCAGGCGTGGATGCACGAGGGCTTCACCGAGGCGCTCAAGACCCCCGACGACACGGTGGTCTTCGCAACGCCCGAAAGCGCCGAGCAGATCCGCGCCGACCAGCAGGCCTGCATGGGCTGCCTGTCGCATTGCCAGTTCTCGAGCTGGAAGGACCATGACAACCACACCACCGGGCGGCTCGCCGATCCGCGCAGCTTCTGCATCCAGAAAACGCTGCAGGACATCGCGCATGGCGGCGACCCGGACGAGAACCTCGCCTTTGCCGGCCACGCGGCCTACCGCTTCAAGCAGGACCCGTTCTATTCGAACAACTACACCCCCACGGTGCAGGAACTGGTCGAGCGGATTTTGACCGGGGACTGATCGCAGGGGCGCTTCCCTTCGGGCGACGAAATTCGGTGCGGGGGGATGGCAGGTTAGGGGCGAGAGATGGTGCAGGTTTCAGCTGCCAACTTGGCCGATGACGACGTTCGCAGCCTCATCACGCTGCACCAGCGGCGGATGTACGATGCTTCGCCCCCCGGAACCTCGTTCGCGCTCGACTTGAGCGGGCTCGAGGATGCGGCTGTGATCGTCCTTGAAGCACGCGACGCCGACGCCTTGCTGGGGGTCGGCGCCTTGCTCGAACTCTCGGCAACCGAAGGCGAGATCAAGTCGATGCGCACCGCCGACACCGCGCTCCGGCGGGGCGTCGGGCAGGCATTGCTCGACCGGATCATCGGTATCGCACGGGAGCGCGGCTACCGCCGAGTGCTGCTGGAAACCGGCACGGGTGAAACCTTCGGACCCGCTAACCGGCTCTATCTTCGCAACGGCTTCACACGCTGCGCACCGTTCGGCGAATATGCCGAAACGGACTTCAACATCTTTTACGAATTGGCGCTCTAGCGGCTCAGCCCAGGCCCGAGAGCACTTGGTCCGGAGGCCGGTGGCCGTCGGCCCACATGCGGATATTGGCGATGACCTTGAGGCCGCTGTCCTCGCGGCCCTCGCGCGTCGCGCTGCCGATATGAGGCAGGGTCATCACATTGGGATGGCGGATCAGGCGCGTGTCGACATTGGGTTCGTCGGGATAGACGTCGAGCCCCGCTCCGGCGAGCTTGCCGCTTTCGAGCGCCGCCACCAGCGCCTCCTGCTCGACCAGATCGCCGCGCGCGGTGTTGATCAGGCTGGCACCGTCCTTCATCAGCGCGATCCGGCGTGCGTCGATCATGTGATGCGTGTTCGGCCCGGCGGGGCAGTGGAGCGAGAGAATGTCCGCTTCGCCCATCAATCCATCGAGACTATCGACCCAGCGCGCCTGGAACATGCGTTCGACCGCTTCGGGCAGCCGCTTGCGGTTGTGATAGGCGATCTCCAGCCCGAAGGCGCGCGCGCGGTGCGCGACCGCCTGGCCGATCCGCCCCATGCCGACGATGCCGAGCACCTTGCCAGCGAGCTTGGTGCCGAGCAGCGCAGTCGGCGTCCAGCCGGTCCATTTGCCGCTGCGGATCAATTCAACGCCTTCGCGGATGCGGCGCGGCACGCCGATGATCCCGGCCATCGCAAGATCGGCGGTGTCGTCGGTGAACACGCCCGGCGTGTTGGTGACGAGGATATGGCGATCGGCGGCCGCGTGAAGATCGAGATGCTCGGTCCCCGCGCCGAAATTGGCGATCAGCCCCAGGTCCTTGCCCGCGCCCGCGATCATCTCGGCGTCGATCCGGTCGGTAACGGTGGGCACGAGCACGTCGCAGTCCTGCATCGCGGCGACGAGCTGGTCGCGCGTCAACGGAACATCCGAGGTGTTGAGGCGGGCATCGAACAGCTCGCTCATCCGCTCCTCGACCGATGGCATCAGATGGCGCGTGACGAAAACGCGCGGCGTGCGCTCGAGGCGTTTGGCGGGGCGGGTGTCGGTGCTTTCCATGCGGGCAGAAGCGCTAGGACGCGCGGTGGGGAGCGGTCAAGGATTCGGACGGGAATTGCCCCGTTAACGGCGTTGACTGTTCGCGCGCGATCCCCGATTCAGGCGCGCATGTTCACACGGCTTTTCATACTTTTCCTGCTGCTCGCCGGAATCACCGCGACGGCGCGGGCGCAGGAGCGCGAAACGCCCTATTGGGCGACCATCCGCGCCAGCGTGCTCAACATGCGGGTCGGCCCCAGCGCCGATTACAAGATCGATTGGGTCTATCGCCGGCCCGGCCTGCCGGTGAAGGTCGTGCGGCTGATGGAAGGATGGCGGCTGATCGAGGATCCGGACGGCACGCGCGGATGGGTGGTCGCGCGCCTGCTCAGCCCCGATCGCGGCGCCATCGTCATCGGCGACGGGGTGGCCGATTTGCGCGCCAGCGACAGCGAGGATGCCGAACTCAAGTGGCGCGTCGAGCCGGGCGTGGTTGGGGTGCTGGGCGATTGCGACGAGGGCTGGTGCGAATTCGCCGTGGGCGAACGCTACGGGCTGATCCGCGAAACGCGCCTGTGGGGTGTCGGCGAACCGTGAAGCGGCAGGCTTGACCGATCGGGGCGGACCGATTGGGCCGCCCCGCTGGTTTCAGAACGTTGGTCTATTCGGCCGGAGCCATCGCGGCCTCGGCCTGCGCGTCGATCTTGCGCACGGTCGACTGGACGGCGCCGTCTTCGCCGCGCATTTCGAACGCGCCGTCTTCGCCGGGGGCACCGCCGGAATAGCATTCCTCAGCCGTGTCGCCTTCGGGATCGAAGCACATCGCGCCGTCGTCGCCCGCACGCCAGGTGCCGCCGCCGGTGCGCGTGCCATCGGGCGTGGCCTCGACATAGGTGCCGTCGGCATTGATCGTCTGCATGGTGACGCTGCCGTCGGCCAGCTGGACTTCATACGTCCCGGTCATGTCGCCGGTGGCGGTGCTGTCGAGCGTGGTTTCGGCGGTGTCGACCGGTTCGATCGGCTCTTCGGCCTCGTTCGAACCGCAGGCGGCGAGCGCGGCACAGGCCGCGATAATGGCAAATTTCTTCATGGACACTTCCCCTTTTCCGGGCGCGCCAGAACGCGCTGCCAGGGGAAGTGCCCTGAAAAGCGGTGTCCGTCTAGACGAGTTCGACCGCCACGGCGGTGGCTTCACCGCCGCCGATGCACAGGCTGGCGATACCGCGTGTCTTGCCCTGCTGCTTGAGCGCGTTGAGCAGCGTCACGATGATGCGCGTGCCGCTGGCGCCGATGGGGTGGCCGAGAGCCGTGCCGCCGCCGTTCACGTTGATCTTGTCGTGCGGGATGCCGAGGTCGCGCATCGCAAACATGGCGACGCACGCAAAGGCCTCGTTGACTTCCCACAGTTCGACTTCGTCCGCGCTCCAGCCGGCCTTGTCGAGGACCTTCTCGATCGCGCCGATCGGGGCGACGGTGAACTGCGCGGGTTCCTGCGCATGCGCGGCCATGGCGACGATCTTCGCCACCGGCTGCTGGCCATTGGCCTTGGCGACGCTTTCGCGGCTGAGCACCACGGCGGCGGCGCCATCGGAGATCGACGACGAGGTCGCCGCGGTAATCGTGCCGTCCTTGGCGAAGGCGGGGCGCAGCTGCGGGATCTTGTCGGGACGGCCCTTGCCGGGCTGTTCGTCATGCTCGACCGTGACTTCGCCCTTGCGGGTCGAGAAGGTGACCGGGACGACTTCGTCGGCAAACGCGCCGCTGTCGATCGCGGCGTTCGCGCGGCGTAGCGATTCGATGGAGTATTCGTCCATTTCCTCGCGCGTCATCTGGTAGTCATTGGCGGTTTCCTGCGCGAAGGTCCCCATCGCGCGGCCTTCTTCATACGCGTCCTCGAGCCCGTCGAGGAACATGTGGTCATAGGCGGTGTCGTGGCCGAGCCGCGCGCCGCTGCGGTGCTTCTTGAGCAAATACGGAGCATTGGTCATGCTCTCCATCCCGCCCGCGACGACATAGTCCACCGTGCCGCTTGCGAGCGCTTCGGCGCCCATGATCACCGTCTGCATGCCGCTGCCGCAGACCTTGTTGACTGTGGTCGCCTGTACCGACTTGGGCAGGCCTGCCTTGATCGATGCCTGGCGCGCGGGCGCCTGGCCCAGCCCGGCGGGCAGCACGCAGCCCATATAGGCGCGGTCGAAACTGTCCACCGGCACGCCCGAGCGCTCGACCGCGGCCTTCACTGCCGTGGCCCCGAGATCGGTGGCCGAGACATCGGCAAGCGCGCCCTGCATGCCGCCCATCGGGGTGCGGGCGTAAGACAGGATGACGACGGGATCGGATGCGCTGAACTGGGTCATGCTTGTGTATGTCCTTCGGTTCTGGAATATCGGTTGCCAATGGCGACCTATCTGGTGGCCCACAACCTAGTGCTGCGATGCAGCAATATCAAACGGAGAGAGCAATGGCGGACGACCGGAAAACCGAAATGGAAGCCGTTTTGCGCAAGCAGCGCGCCGCACACCACCAGATGCGCCCCGAACCGATGGCGCTGCGCAAGGATCGGATCCAGCGCGCGATGAAGCTGCTCACCGACCATGCGGACGATCTGTGCAAGGTGATGGCGGCCGATTTCGGCAATCGCTCGCCGCACCAGTCGATGATTACCGACATCGCGGGCACGGTGAATTTCGGCAAATACTGCCTCAAGCACATGGACAAGTGGTCGCGCCCCGAAAAGCGCCATGTCCAGTTCCCGCTCGGCCTGCTCGGCGCGAAGGCCGAGGTGCGCTACGAGCCCAAGGGCGTGGTGGGCATCCTCAGCCCGTGGAACTTTCCCGTCAATCTCAGCTTCGGCCCGCTGATGCAGATCTTCGCGGCGGGCAATCGCGCGATGATCAAGCCGAGCGAGTTCACCGAGAAGACCAGCCTGCTGACCAAGGAACTGGTCGAGGAATACTTCACCCCCGACGAATGCGCGGTGTTCACCGGCGGCCCCGAAGTTGCCGCGGCGTTCAGCGAACTGCCCTTCGACCATTTGATCTTCACCGGCTCGACCGCGACCGGGCGCAAGGTGATGGAATCGGCCGCCAAGAACCTCGTGCCCGTTACGCTGGAGCTGGGCGGCAAGAGCCCGGTGTTCCTCGGCGAGAGCGCCGATTTCGCCAAGGCGGGCGAGCGGGTGGCGCTGGGCAAGATGCTCAATGCGGGCCAGATCTGCCTCGCGCCCGATTACCTCTATGTCCCCGAAAGCAAGCAGGACGAGGCGATCCACGGTGTGTGGCAGGGCACGGCGAACATGTATCCCACGCTGCTCGATAACGAGGACTATGCCAGCGTCGTCACCGATCGCCATTTCGACCGCCTGCAGGATCTCGTCGCCGATGCGCGCGACAAGGGCGCCGAAGTGATCGAGGTCAATCCGGGCAATGAGGATTTCTCCAACACCAATGCGCGCAAGATGCCGCTGACGATCCTCAAGAACGTCACCGACGACATGCGCGCGATGCAGGAGGAAATCTTCGGGCCGGTCCTGCCGGTGAAGACCTATCGCCACATCGACGAAGCGATCGACTATGTGAACGAGCACGATCGCCCGCTCGGCCTCTATTACTTCGGGCAGGATTCGAACGAGCGCGAGAAGGTGCTGACCAAGACCATCAGCGGCGGAGTGACCGTCAACGACGTGATCTTCCACGTCTCGATGGAGGACCTGCCCTTCGGCGGGGTCGGACCCAGCGGCATGGGCAGCTATCACGGGGTCGAGGGCTTCCGCGAATTCAGCCATGCGCGCAGCTTCTATACACAGCCCAAAATCGACGTGGCCAAACTTGGCGGATTCAAGCCGCCCTATGGCCCGGCAACCGAAAAAGCGGTCAAATCGATGATGAAATAGCGGGTGTCTGCAAGGGTGCGCCGCATGAGGCGGTTTTGTTGCGAATTGTTCGCATTTCTGCACCCTTGCACCATCTGGGCGAGCGGCCTAGAGGCGGGCGCGAACCAAGCCTGACGCCTTAGGAATCATTCGTGGTCGACCTCGAACAATACCTGCCCATCCTGATCTTTCTGTTTGTCGCCGTCGGTCTGTCGGCGCTCTTCGTGTTCCTCCCGATGGGCGTCTCGCGCCTGACCGGGACGCACCAGCCGGATGCGGAAAAGAACAGCGAATATGAATGCGGCTTCCCGGCCTTCGAGGATCCGCGCAGCCAGTTCGATGTGCGCTTCTACCTCATCGCCATCCTGTTCATCATCTTCGATCTCGAAGCGGCCTTCCTGTTTCCGTGGGCGGTCAGTCTCGACCTGACGGGCTGGCCGGGCTGGATCACGATGATGGTGTTCCTTGGCGAACTCGCCGTCGGGCTGGCTTATGCCTGGAAAGTTGGAGCGCTGGAATGGGAGTAGATCGTACGCGAGACGACGTGCCGCGGGTCGACCATTATCGTCCGCTGGCACCGGCGCATAACCAGATGCTGCACGACAGTGCGACCGCGCTCGCCGGCGAAACCCGCCAGCCCGAGGCGGATTATTTCAACGCACTCCAGTCCGAGGTGAACGACAAGGGCTTCCTCGTCACCAGCACCGAGGACCTGTTCCAGTGGGCGCGCACCGGATCGCTGTGGTGGATGACCTTCGGGCTCGCCTGCTGCGCGGTCGAGATGATCCACGTCAACATGCCGCGCTACGACATGGAACGCTTCGGCGTCGCGCCGCGCGCCTCGCCGCGCCAGAGCGACGTGATGATCGTCGCGGGCACGTTGTGCAACAAGATGGCGCCCGCGCTGCGCAAGGTCTACGACCAGATGTCGGAGCCCAAATACGTCATCTCGATGGGTAGCTGCGCCAATGGTGGTGGCTATTACCACTATTCCTACAGCGTCGTGCGCGGCTGCGACCGCATCGTTCCGGTCGACATCTATGTTCCCGGGTGCCCGCCGACTGCCGAGGCGCTGCTTTACGGCGTGATGCAGCTGCAGCGGAAGATCCGCCGCGCGGGCACGATCGAGAGGTAGGGCGCAATGGCTACGCTACATTCGGCACCCCGCTTCACCCAGCTTGACGGGCTGAAGGACACGCTCGCCAATGCGCTGGGCGGTCACCTGCTCGAAGCGCATGAGGAGCATGGCGAGCTGTTGCTCACCGTGAAGCGCGACAGCATTGAAGACGTGCTGCGCATCCTGCGCGACGATCACAAATACCAGCAGCTGATGGAAATTGCCGGCGTCGACTATCCGAGCCGTGCGGAGCGGTTCGAAGTCGTTTACATGCTGCTGTCGCTGACGACCAACAGCCGCATCATGATCAAGTGCTCGGCGGCCGAGGACACGCCCGTGCCGACGGTGACGACGCTGTGGCCCAATGCGGGCTGGCTCGAACGCGAAGTGTTCGACATGTACGGCGTGCTGTTCGCGGGCAATCCCGACCTGCGCCGGATCCTCACCGATTACGGTTTCGAAGGGCATCCCTTCCGCAAGGACTTCCCGCTCACCGGCTATCACGAATTGCGCTATTCCGAAGACGAGAAGCGCGTGGTGTATGAGCCGGTCGAACTGGCGCAGGACCTGCGGCAGTTCGATTTCATGAGCCCGTGGGAGGGCGCGGACTATGTCCTGCCGGGCGACGAGAAGGCCGAAACGCCGCCCGTCGCCGATCCCAAGACCACCGAGAAACCTTCGGACACCGGTGCGGGCGAGAAGACCGACAAGCATGCCGCGGACAAGGTCAGCGCGGGTGCGCCGGCCGAGGAAGACGGCGGTGACGAGGCCCCGGCGCCCGAACCGACCGAGGACCAGCCCGCGCGTGCCAAGCGCCAGGGCAAGACCACCGATACCGCGAGCGCGACCGAGCCCAAGACCAAGGCCCGCGCCAAACGCAAGCCCGCGACCAAGAAGAAGGATGCCGAGTGATGCGAAAGGTGCTCCTCCTTGCTCTTCCGCTTGCCCTGGCAGCCTGTTCCTCCGAACCAGCCGAGCCCGAAAGCGCGGACGATTTCGCGAGCCGCATTGGCCAGAACGGCGAAGCGCTCGATCCCGCGCAGCGTGATCCCGATGCGCCCAATACCGCCAATACCGCGCCGCCTTCGGGCGCCGACCTGACGCAGCTGCAGAAGCTGGGCGATATCGGCGGCGTCGATCTCGGCCCGCGCGATGGCGGTTGCACGCTGATGGTCGGCAAGGACGAGATGATCATCGCCGGCGCGATGAATGACGGGGCGATCCCGGGGAAAGCCGTGGTCCGCGTCGGTGACAGCCTGACCATGGTCGATGCCGCAGTCGGCGGGCTGGACGCGATCCGGAACGGCACCACCTTTACCGGCGAGGGCTTCACCATCTCGGTCGCCCCGGCAGCGGGCGACCAGCAGCGCCGTCCGGCCAATGTCACCGTGCGCGACGCCGCCGGCCAGACACAGAGCTATAGCGGCAATTGGATCTGCTCATGAGCCACGCCATGCATCTTGAAGAATCGCCCACCACCGGCGACGAAGTGATCACCAATTATACGATCAATTTCGGCCCGCAGCATCCGGCGGCGCACGGCGTGCTGCGGATGGTGATGGAGCTCGACGGCGAGATCATCGAACGGATCGATCCGCATGTCGGCCTGCTCCACCGCGGCACCGAAAAGCTGATCGAGCACAAGACCTATCTGCAGGCGCTGCCCTATTTCGACCGGCTCGATTATTGCAGCCCGCTGGCGCAGGAATACAGCTACGTCCTCGCGATCGAGAAGCTGCTTAATATCGCCGTGCCCGAACGCGCGCAGTACCTACGCGTGCTGTTCGCCGAGCTGACGCGGATTTCCAACCACATGCTCAACATCGGTGCGCATGTCATGGATGTCGGCGCGATGACGCCGAACCTGTGGGTGTTCGAACTGCGCGAAGACTGCATGAACTTCTTCGAGCGGGCTTCGGGCGCGCGCATGCACAGCGCCTATTTCCGCCCCGGCGGGGTCCATCAGGACGTGCCCGAAAAGCTGCTCGTCGATATCGGAGAATGGCTCGACAACCGCCTGCCCGAACTGTTCGGCGATGCGATGAGCCTCGTGCTCGACAACCGCATCTTCAAGCAGCGCAATGTCGATATTGCCGTGGTCAGCAAGGACGATGCGGTGGCCTGGGGTTTCTCCGGCCCGATGATCCGTGCTGCGGGCATTCCGTGGGACCTGCGCAAGTCGCAGCCCTATGATGTCTATGAGCGGATGGAATTCGACATTCCCGTGGGCACCAATTCGGATTGCTACGACCGCTTCGTGGTGCGCGTGAAGGAAGTCTACGAAAGCGCCAAGATCATCAAGCAATGCCTGGCGCAGATGCCGGGTGGTCCAATCGCCAGCGACGACCGCAAGGTCGCGCCGCCCAAGCGCGCCGAGATGAAGCAGTCGATGGAAGCGCTGATCCACCACTTCAAGCTCTACACCGAGGGCTTCCACGTGCCTGCGGGCGAAGTCTACGTGGCGACCGAAAGCCCCAAGGGCGAATTCGGCGTCTATCTGGTCAGCGACGGGTCGAACAAACCGTATCGCTGCAAGATCCGCCCGACCGCCTTCAGCCATTTGCAAGCCATGGATTTCATGTCGAAGGGCCACATGCTGCCTGATGCCACCGCCATTCTCGGCGCCATCGATGTCGTATTCGGGGAGTGTGACCGCTAATGGCCGACCGTTCCCCCGCACCCGACACCCCCGAACTGCGCGAGCGCTGGGGTGCTTTCGAGTTTACCGAAAGCTACCGTGAGCGTGCCGACGCCGCGATCGCGCGCTATCCCGAGGGGCGCCAGCGTTCGGCGGTGATGCCGCTGCTCGACCTTGCCCAGCGGCAGGTCGGTGAAGAAACCTCGACGCAGGGCTGGCTGCCGCTGCCGGTGATCGAATATGTCGCCGACTATCTCGACATGCCGGTGATCCGCGTGCTCGAGGTCGCGACCTTCTACTTCATGTATAATCTGAAGCCGGTGGGTAAGTACCACGTCCAGGTCTGCGGCACGACGCCTTGTATGCTGCGCGGATCGGATGGTCTGTTCGAAACCTGCAAGAAGCGCGGGATGGAAAAGGGCCACGTTTCCGCAGACGGTTTGTGGACGCTGACCGAAGTCGAATGCATGGGCAATTGCGCCACCGCGCCGATGGTCCAGATCAATGACGACAATTACGAAGATCTGACGCCCGAGCGGCTCGACACGATTCTCGACGCGCTGGCCAAGGGGGAAAGCCCCAAGACCGGCACGCAGGAGCCGGGCCGCCACACCAGCGAACCCGCGAACGCGCTGAGCACGCTGCCCGAAATGGTCGACGCCAACCACGATTACCGGAAGGATTGGTGATGAGCATCGCCACCATCCTCATCGCGCTGGTTGTCGGCTTTATCGCGTGGAAGCTGCTCGTCGGCCTCGTGAAATTCGGTGCGCTGGCGCTGATCGCAGTGGCGGCCATCTATTTCCTCTCGCAGGGAGGCTTCGCATGAGCATTTCCCTCACCCGTCATCCTGAACTCGTTTCTGGATCCATTTCCCAACCCGCATCGTCCGCTCGTGGGGCGCGATGGATGCTGAAACAAGTTCAGCATGACGAAGGGGGCAGGTCGTGAGCCTTCAAGACAAGGATCGCATCTTCACCAATCTCTACGGCTTCCAGGACTGGGGGCTGAAGGCGGCGCAGCAGCGCGGCGATTGGGACGATACCAAGGCGCTGATCGCGCGCGGGCATGACAGCATCATCGACGAGATGAAGGCTTCGGGCCTGCGCGGCCGGGGCGGGGCGGGCTTCCCCACGGGCCTCAAATGGTCGTTCATGCCGAAGGAAAGCAAGGACGGTCGTCCCAGCTTCCTCGTCATCAATGCCGACGAGAGCGAACCCGGCAGCTGCAAGGATCGCGAGATCATCCGCCACGATCCGCACAAGCTGATTGAAGGCGCGCTGGTCGCGGGCTATGCGATGCGGGCGCGGGCGGCCTATATCTACATCCGCGGCGAATATATCCGCGAGGCGGAAACGCTGCAGGCGGCAGTCGACGAGGCTTATTCCGCGGGTCTGATCGGCAGGAATGCCTCGAAGTCGGGCTATGATTTCGACGTCTTCCTGCACCGCGGCGCGGGCGCTTACATCTGCGGCGAAGAGACCGCGATGATCGAAAGCCTCGAAGGCAAGAAGGGCCAGCCGCGGCTCAAGCCGCCGTTCCCGGCGGGCGCGGGCCTCTATGGCTGCCCGACCACGGTCAACAATGTCGAAAGTATCGCGGTCGTGCCGACCATCCTGCGGCGCGGCGCGAGCTGGTTCTCCAGCTTCGGACGCGAGAACAACAAGGGCACCAAGCTGTTCCAGATCAGCGGGCATGTGAACAAGCCCTGCGTGGTCGAGGAAGCGCTGTCGATCCCGTTCAGCGAGCTGATCGAGAAGCATTGCGGCGGCATCACCGGCGGCAAGGACAACCTGCTCGCGGTGATCCCCGGCGGTTCGTCGGTTCCGCTGGTCCCGGCCGAGCAGATCTGGGACGCGCCGATGGATTTCGACGGGCTCAAGGACCTCGGCTCGGGCCTCGGCACCGCGGGCGTAATCGTGATGGACAAGTCGACCGACATCGTCCGCGCGATCAGCCGCATCAGCTATTTCTACAAGCACGAGAGCTGCGGCCAGTGCACGCCCTGCCGCGAAGGCACGGGCTGGATGTGGCGCATGATGGAACGCCTGCGCACCGGCGATGCCGCGATCGAGGAAATCGACATGCTGCAGCAGGTCACCAAGCAGGTCGAAGGCCACACGATCTGCGCGCTGGGCGATGCGGCGGCTTGGCCGATCCAGGGCCTGATCCGCCACTTCCGCCCCGAGCTCGAACGGCGGATCGAAGAACACAACGCCAAGTTTGCGGAGGCGGCAGAGTGACGTTTCGGCGGATCTTGAAGGGCGCGTTGATCGTCTGTGCATCCATGGCGATGCCCGTTGGCGCACACGCGAAGGATGACGGCGCGAGGGCGCTCGAACGGCTCGCCGCTTGTACGGCGGACCACCCGAAGTGGCGCATCAAGGTCGAGGAATTTCTCGTCCTCTCGCATTTCGACCCCGCGTATTTCCCGCTAATGAAGGAACTCGCGTTGAACGAGGAGTGCGACAAGCATTTCAATGGGATGATCCACTTTTCGCCGAGCGCCTTCCGCGATACCCTCTACACGGCGTGGGCCAAGGCTTCACCCGACACTGAGAAATTGACGGCTTCGCAGATGCAGATGTTTGCGGATTGCCTGGTGGGCAGCGAGACCGAGAGCGCGCGCGCCTTCATCGCCTCTTCGGAGGGCGATGTGGCCGAAAGCGAAGCGCTCGCGCCTTTGGCGTCCGCCATGCCCCATTGCCTTGTCGAAGGGGCGACACTTGAACTTACGAAGACTTCGCTGCGCGCGGTCCTGACCAGTACACTGGCTCTTTCGAGCGCAGCTGATCGACAGCAGGAATTGAAGGCAAACGACGATGCCTAAAGTCACCGATGATCGAAGAACACCACGCGAAGTTCGCGGAGGCAGGCGAATGAAGCCGTTTGGTCTGGCCCTGGTGTTCGCAGCACTCGCAAGCGTTCCGACTGCCGTGCAGGCGCAAACGTTTGGTGAGCAACAGGTTGGGTCGCGATTTGAACGCCCTGCGGAGCAAGCCGACGATCGCTATGCGCGAGCGTTCAAAGAGGCCTTCAAGCATTGCTACTATCGGAACTATCCCGAACGGGCTGAAAGCTTCCTGAGGCAGACCGATGCCTATTCTGTCGGTATTCCGAAAGGAACTATTGATCGCCTCAGCTTGCGACCGAACAAATGGTCGGCCCGGTGCCAATTTGACCAGCGTGCCACGGTTATCGAATCACGACTGAGCTTCGATACGCGGGCGCTGCGCTATATGATGGCCGAGGGAGCATACCTCTATCACTATGGCGACGCTGCTCCTGCCGGGATGGCGCCGGACACCGCTGCTGCCAGCCCCACATGGAACGTCGACCGTCATTATGTTTCGACGGGCGAAGACCTCGGCAAGGCGCGCTTTTTCGGCGACTTCGCCGATTGCATCGTGGCCAAGGATCCCGTCTCGGCGGATATCTTGGTCCGTACCGAAATTCAATCGCCGGAGGAGCGGCAAGCCGCAATGCAATTGGTGGACGCCTTGGGTGCCTGCCTTATCGCAGGCCACGAATTCGAGCTTACTCCTACGAATATCCGTAATTTCGCCGCCGATGGGCTTTGGCAGCGCTATGTCGCCGATCCCGGCAAGGCAGCAGTAGAGGCAGCCGAATAATGCCCAAGGTCACCGTAGACGGACAGGAAATCGACGTCCCCGAGGGCGCAACCGTGCTGCAGGCGTGCGAGCTTGCGGGCAAGGAAATCCCGCGCTTCTGCTATCACGAGCGGCTGTCGATCGCCGGCAATTGCCGCATGTGCCTGGTCGAGGTGAAGCCCGGACCGCCCAAGCCGCAGGCGAGCTGTGCTCTCCCCGCCACCGACGGGCAGGAAATCCGCACCGACAGCGAAATGGTCAAGACCGCGCGCGAAGGCGTAATGGAATTCCTGCTGATCAACCACCCGCTCGATTGCCCGATCTGCGACCAGGGCGGCGAGTGCGATTTGCAGGACCAGTCGGTCGCCTATGGCCGCGGCGCGACGCGCTATGACGAAAACAAGCGCGCGGTGACCGAGAAATACATGGGCCCGCTGATCAAGACGGTCATGACCCGCTGCATCCACTGCACCCGCTGCGTGCGCTTCTCCGAAGAGATCGCCGGCGTGGACGAAATCGGCGCGCTTGGCCGCGGCGAGGACATGCAGATCACCACCTATCTCGAGCAGGCGGCCGAGCATGAACTGTCCGCCAATGTGATCGATTTGTGCCCGGTCGGTGCGCTGACCAGCCGTCCCTACGCCTTCGAAGCGCGTCCGTGGGAGCTCAAGAAGACGCTCAGCATCGATGTGTCCGACGCGGTTGGGGCGAACATCCGTCTCGACAGCCGCGGGCGCGAAGTCATGCGCGCGCTTCCGCGCATCAATGACGACGTCAACGAGGAATGGATCTCGGACAAGGCGCGCTACCAGGTCGATGGCCTGTCGAAGCGCCGCCTCGACAAGGTCTTCATGCGCAAGCGGGGCAAATTGCAGCCGGCCAGCTGGGACGAGGCGTTCAAGGCGATCGCCAAGGCCAAGCCCGCTAGCAGCATTGCCGCCATCGCGGGCGACATGGTCGATTGCGAAACCATGTTCGCGGCCAAGACGCTGCTCAAGGCCTGCGGTTCGAGCCTGATCGAAGGCCGCCAGACCGGCATGGATTACGACGTGTCGAACCTGGCCGCGGTCAATTTCAATTCGACCTTCGCCGGGATCGAGACCGCCGATGCGATCCTGATCGTGGGCAGCCACATCCGCTGGGAAGCGCCGCTGGTCAATGTGCGGATCCGCAAGGCGGTCAAGCGCGGTGCGCAGGTGTTCGTGGTCGGATCCTTCTGGGATACGACATACCCCGCGCATTTCCTCGGTGACGAGCTTTCGGTCCTCGGCGATGTGCCGCAGGAAATCGCCGATGTGTTCGCCCAGGCCGAGTGGCCCGCGATCATCATGGGCGGCGCGGCGCTGGCCAAGGGCGCGCTGGGCGCAGGTCTTGCCTTCGCCGACCGGTTCGGACTGGTGAAGGATGGCTGGAACGGTTTCAACGTCCTTCATTTCTCGGCCGCGCGCATGGGCGGGCTTATGCTCGGCTTCGCGCAGCAGGGCGGCATGGCCGATATCGCGCAGGCGAAGCCCAAGGTCGTCATCAGCCTGGGTGCGGACGAGATGGATTTCGAACCCTACGCCGATAGCCTCAAGGTCTATATCGGCCATCACGGCGACAAGGGCGCGCATGCGGCGGATATCATCC
The DNA here is from genome assembly GCF_036365825.1 of Qipengyuania sp. HL-TH1. Classification (NCBI taxonomy): domain Bacteria; kingdom Pseudomonadati; phylum Pseudomonadota; class Alphaproteobacteria; order Sphingomonadales; family Erythrobacteraceae; genus Qipengyuania; species Qipengyuania profunda. The sequence goes on along the minus strand of NZ_CP142675.1, from coordinate 1,241,934 downwards.
TGCCCGGCGCCAGCTATGCCGAAAAGGATGGCACCTACGTCAACACCGAAGGCCGCGTGCAATTCGCCGAAAAGGCGGTCTTCGCACCGGGTGATGCGCGCGAGGACTGGACGATCCTGCGTGCGCTTGCCGATGCACTGAAGGTCGAGGTCGGCTTCGACAGCTTTGCCGAATTGCAGGCCGCGATGGTCCGCGAAGTCCCTGCGCTGGGCGAGGAAGGCCTGGCTGCCTATGGCGACCTGCCCAAGGCGGATGCCGATGCACAGGCGGAAGGCACGATCAGCGGCTATCCGATCCAGGACTTCTACCTCACCAATCCGATCGCCCGCGCCAGCGCGGTGATGCAGCAGTGTTCGAGTGAATTGCTCGGCGGCGGCGAACTGGCGGAGGCCGCGGAATGACCGAATTCTTCCAATCGCTTGGCATGAGTTACGAATGGGCGTGGTTCACCGCGACCTTTGCGGGCATCCTGCTGATCGCGCTGCCGCTGATGCTGGCGGTGGCAATGATCATCTATGTCGACCGCAAGGTCTGGGCAGCGATCAATCTGCGCCGCGGCCCCAATGTGGTCGGCCCCTTCGGCCTGCTGCAGAGCTTCGCCGACGGGTTGAAGGTGTTCCTCCAGGAAACCATCATCCCCTCGGCCGCGAACAAGGGCATCTTCATCCTTGCGCCGATCGTCACCTTCACCGTGGCGCTCGCCGCATGGGCGGTGGTTCCCTTCAGCGCCACGGCGGTGCTGGCGGATATCAATATCGGCCTGCTTTACATCCTCGCGATCAGCTCGCTGTCGGTGTACGGCGTGGTGATGAGCGGGTGGGCGAGTAACTCGAAATACCCGTTCTTCTCGGCCATGCGCGCCGCCGCGCAGATGATCAGCTACGAAGTCTCGATCGGCTTCATCCTGATCTGCGTCGTGCTGTTCGCAGGCACGTTCAACCTCAACGACATCGTGCGCGCGCAGGAAGGCTTCGGCCTCGGCGTCATCAACGCCTATGTCATCCACCCGCTGCTGTTCCCGATGTGGGTGATGTTCTTCATCAGCTCGCTGGCGGAAACGCAGCGCGTACCGTTCGACCTGACCGAAGCGGAAAGCGAGCTCGTCGCCGGGTACCAGACCGAATACAGCTCGATGAGCTTCGCGCTGTTCTGGCTCGGCGAATATGCCAACATCCTGCTGATGTGCATTCTCAATGCGCTGCTGTTCTGGGGTGGCTGGCTGCCGCCGTTCGACTGGGCGCCGCTCTATTACGTGCCCGGGATCGTCTGGCTGCTGCTCAAGACGTTCTTCTTCTTCTTCATGTTCAGCTGGGTGATGGCGACCGTACCGCGCTATCGCTACGACCAGCTGATGCGCCTGGGCTGGAAGGTCTTCCTTCCCATCAGCCTCGGCTTTGTCGTCGTCATTTCGGGCTATCTGATGGCCACGGGACATTACGGATGAGTATCGCGCAAACCATCAAGGCGTTCACCCTGTGGGAGTTCGTGAAGGCGCATGCCCTCACGCTGAAGTACTTCTTCAAGCCCAAGGTGACGATCAACTATCCGTTCGAGAAGAACCCGATCTCGCCCCGTTTCCGCGGCGAGCATGCGCTGCGCCGTTATCCCAATGGCGAAGAGCGCTGCATCGCCTGCAAGCTGTGCGAGGCCGTGTGCCCCGCGCAGGCGATCACGATCGAGAGCGAACCGCGCGAGGACGGCAGCCGCCGCACCACACGCTACGACATCGACATGACCAAGTGCATCTATTGCGGCTTCTGCCAGGAAGCCTGCCCGGTGGATGCCGTGGTCGAGGGGCCGAACTTCGAATATGCGACCGAAACGCGCGAGGAACTGCTCTACGACAAGGCCAAACTGCTCGCCAACGGGGACAAGTGGGAGCGCGCCATCGCCGCGAACCTTGAAGCCGATGCACCGTACCGATAGGGGCCGCGCGTGACTGGGGCATACCAAATCACCACCACCTCCGTCGTCCCCGCGCAGGCGGGGATCCATCCGACGGCAGTGGCGCCTAGTAACGTTATCTGGATCCCCGCCTTCGCGGGGATGACGAAAGAGGTTTGAGGGAAAAGTGATACAGACTCTCGCCTTCTATCTGTTCTCCGCGCTCGTCATCGCCAGCGCCGTCATGGTCATCATGGCGCGCAACCCGGTGCATTCGGTGCTGTGGCTGATCCTCGCCTTCTTCAACGCCGCGGGCCTGATGGTCCTTGTCGGCGCTGAGTTCATCGCCGCGCTGCTGGTGATCGTCTATGTCGGCGCGGTCGCGGTGTTGTTCCTGTTCGTGGTGATGATGCTCGACATCGATTTCACCGAACTGCGCGCCGGTTTCGTCAAGAATTTCCCGCTCGGCATCGCGATTGCGCTGGTGCTTGCGGCCGAGCTGATCTTCGGTATCGGCGCCTATCAGGCGGGCCGGATCGAGCTGGGCGTGGCAAGCGGGGCGGCAGCGCCGATCCTCGGTGCCTCGAACACCGCCAGCATCGGCGCGGTGCTGTATCGCGACTATTTGTTCCTGTTCGAAGCGGCGGGCCTCATCCTGCTCGTCGCCATGGTCGGCGCGATCGTGCTGACCCACCGCCAGCGCCCCGATGGCGCGCGCGGGCACCAGAACATCACCAAGCAGGTCCGCCGCAATCCCGATGAGGCGACCGTCATGAAGCAGCCCGAAGTGGGCAAGGGGATCGAGCTGTGATCGGCATCGAGCATTACATCGTCGTCAGCGCGATCCTGTTCGTGCTCGGCGTGCTGGGCATCTTCCTCAACCGCAAGAACATCATCGTCATCCTGATGGCGATCGAGCTGATCCTGCTGAGCGTGAACATCCAGCTGGTGGCCTTCAGTGCCTATCTGGGCGATCTCGTCGGACAGGTCTTCGCGATGTTCGTGCTTACCGTGGCGGCGGGCGAGGCCGCGGTCGGGCTGGCCATTCTCGTCATCTATTTCCGTGGCCGCGGTACGATCGCGGTCGACGACGTCGACCGGCTGAAGGGGTAAGCCACGGTGGAAATTCTCGTCATCGTCTTCCTGCCGCTGATCGCGGCGATTGTCGCCGGCCTGACCAACAAGGCCGCGCCGAGCGTGTTCGCCAAGTCGATCACCACCGGCGCGCTGTTCATCAGCGCGGCGCTCAGCTGGCCGATCTTCCTCGGCTTCGTCAATGGCACTGCCGAACCCACCGTGGTGCCGGTGCTGACCTGGGTCCAGTCGGGCACGCTCGCCTTCGACTGGGCACTGCGCGTCGATACGCTCACCGCGATCATGCTGGTCGTGATCAACACCGTCTCGGCGCTCGTCCACCTCTATAGCTGGGGCTATATGGACGAGGACCCGGACCAGCCGCGGTTCTTCGCCTATCTCTCGCTGTTCACCTTCGCCATGCTGATGCTGGTGACCGCCGACAATCTCGTCCAGATGTTCTTCGGATGGGAAGGGGTGGGACTGGCATCCTACCTGCTGATCGGCTTCTGGTTCCGCAAGCCGTCGGCCAATGCTGCCGCGATCAAGGCCTTCGTGGTCAACCGCGTGGGCGACCTCGGCTTCATGCTCGGCATTTTCGGCACCTATCTGGTGTTTGACACCGTCTCGATCAGCGAGATCCTCGCCGCAGCACCGGGCATGAGCGGGGCGACGATCGGATTCCTCGGTTACAGCGTGCAGACGATGGATGTGTTGTGCATCCTGCTGTTCATCGGCGCGATGGGGAAATCGGCGCAGCTCGGCCTGCACACCTGGCTGCCCGATGCGATGGAAGGCCCGACGCCGGTGTCAGCGCTGATCCATGCCGCGACCATGGTGACCGCGGGCGTGTTCATGGTCTGCCGCCTGAGCCCCATGTTCGAGACCGCACCGGTTGCGCTGGCCATGGTGACCTTCGTCGGCGCTGCCACCTGCATCTTTGCCGCCACCGTTGGCACGGTGCAGTGGGACATCAAGCGCGTGATTGCCTATTCGACCTGCTCGCAGCTCGGCTACATGTTCTTCGCCGCAGGCGTCGGTGCCTATGGCGGTGCGATGTTCCACCTGTTCACGCATGCCTTCTTCAAGGCGCTGCTGTTCCTGGGTGCGGGCTCGGTCATCCATGCGATGCACCACGAACAGGACATGCGCTATTACGGCCAGCTGCGGAAGCACATCCCGCTGACCTTCTGGGCGATGATGATGGGGACGCTGGCGATCACCGGCGTGGGCATCTACCACCTCGGCGCGGGCTTTGCCGGCTTCTGGTCGAAGGATGCGATCCTCGAAGTGGCCTATGGCCGCGGGACCGAGCTGGGCAATTTCGCCTTCTGGATGGGCACTTTCGCCGCGCTGCTGACCAGCTTCTACAGCTGGCGGCTGATGTTCCTCACCTTCTGGGGCAAGCCGCGCTGGATCGAGAGCGAGCATATCCAGCACAGCGTCCACAAGACCCCGGCGGAAGCGGGCGAGGACACCACCGGCGGTTATCACCCGCATGAAAGCCCGCTGACGATGCTGATCCCGCTCGGCGTACTGTCGATCGGGGCGGTGCTGGCAGGACAGCTGTTCGCGCCGACATTCCTCGACGATGCCGCATTCTGGGGCAGCTCGATCTTCTACAACGAGCCGCTGATCCACGCGATGCACGGCGTGCCCTATCTGGTGAAATACGCCGCTTTCATCGTGATGGTGATCGGTCTGTTCGTCGCCTGGCGGGCCTATATCAAGGACGCCAGCATTCCGGGCAAAACGGCCGAGCAACTCGGTCCGATCTACCGCTTCCTCTACAACAAGTGGTATTTCGACGAGCTCTATCACTACCTCTTCGTGGTGCCGGCCTTCTGGCTTGGCCGCCAGTTCTGGAAGCTTGGCGATGTCGGCACGATCGACCGCTTCGGCCCCAATGGTATCGCCTGGGTGGTCGAGAAGGGCGCGGTGGGTGCCCGCCGGTTCCAGACCGGATACCTCTATAGCTATGCGCTGGTGATGCTCCTCGGGCTCGTCGCCGCGATCACCTGGGTGCTGTTCTGATGGAGTTTCCCATCCTTTCGCTGATGCTCGCCGTGCCGCTGGCCGGCGCAATTGCCTGCCTATTCCTCGGGGCGCACACCGCGCGCATGGTCGCACTGGTGGCCACGCTGATCGATCTCGCGCTCGGCGTGTTGCTGTGGCTCAATTACGATATCGGCGGCGCGCAATGGCAGTTCACTGAGCGCGCGGAGATTTTCGCGGGCTTCAGCTATGCGCTGGGGATCGACGGGATCGCACTGATGCTGATCATGCTCAGCGTGTTCCTGATGCCGATTTGCATCCTCGCGAGCTGGGATTCGATCACCAAGCGCGTGGGCGAGTACATGAGCGCTTTCCTGTTCATGGAAGTGCTGATGATCGGCGTGTTTGCCGCGCAGGACATGTTCCTGTTTTACATCTTCTTCGAAGCCGGCCTGATCCCGATGTATCTGATCATCGGCGTATGGGGCGGCGATAACCGTATCTACGCGTCGTATAAGTTCTTCCTCTACACGCTGCTCGGCTCGGTGCTGATGCTGATCGCGATGATGTGGATGGTGAACGAAGCGGGCACGACCGACATCCCGACGCTGCTGAACTACGATTTCGCCCCGCAGGCGCAAACCTGGCTGTGGCTGGCCTTCTTTGCCAGCTTCGCGGTCAAGATGCCGATGTGGCCGGTGCACACCTGGCTGCCCGATGCCCACGTGCAGGCGCCGACCGCCGGGTCGGTCATCCTCGCGGGCGTGCTGCTCAAGCTCGGCGGCTACGGTTTCATCCGTTTCAGCCTGCCGATGTTCCCCGAAGCCAGCGCGCAGTTTACCTGGTTCGTCTTCGTGCTGTCGATGATCGCGGTGATCTACACCTCGCTCGTTGCGCTGGTGCAGAGCGACATGAAGAAGCTGATCGCCTATTCCTCGGTCGCGCATATGGCGATCGTGACCGCGGGCATCTTCGCGTTCAACGCGCAGGGCATCGAGGGCGCGGTGATGGTCATGCTGGGCCACGGGCTGGTCTCGGGCGCGCTGTTCCTGTGCGTCGGCGTCATCTACGACCGGCTGCATACGCGCGAGATTGCACGCTATGGCGGCCTGGCGATCAATATGCCGCGCTATGCGCTGTTCTTCCTGCTGTTCACGATGGCCTCGATCGGCCTGCCGGGCACCAGCAACTTCGTCGGCGAATTCCTCGCGCTGGCGGGCCTCTACAAGGTCTCCACGCTGGTCACGCTGGTGTGCACTACCGGGATCATCCTGGGTGCCGCCTACATGCTGTATCTCTACCGCCGCGTCGTCTTCGGGCTTCAGGTCAACGAAGACGCCGCGCGCATGCCCGACCTCAACGCCCGCGAATGGGCCATGCTCGCGCCGATCGCAGCCGCCGTGCTGTGGATGGGCGTCTATCCGGAAAGCTTCCTAGCCCCCATGCGTCAGGATATTGCCGCTCTCGAGGCGCGCGTGGCGCGCGCCGCACCCGATTTCGACGCCGATAACGTCGTCGGTACGCCGCGCGAGCACAATGCGAACTATGTCGCGGCGACCCATGGCGAAAGCCATGGTGAGGAGGGAGCGCACTGATGTCCTACGCCACCTCGCTTTATCTCACCGGCGCCGAAGTCGGCCTGTCGCTCACCGGGCTGGTCATGCTGCTGGTGGCCGCCTGGACCGGCACGCGGTCCGCGCGCCTGCTGACCATCGTCACGGTTGCCGCGCTCATCGGTGCGGCGCTCTTCAGCATGAGCCTGTTCGATCGCGCCACCGGTGAAGTCGCCGGCCGCGCCTTCGGCGATCTCTACCGCGCGGATGCCTTCGGCAGTTTCGCCAAGATCCTGATCTATCTTGCCTCGGCTGCCGTCCTGGTGGTCACCCCGCGCTTTTTCGCGCAGACGGGCAGTTACCGCGCCGAATACCCGGTGCTGATGATCTTCAACGCGGTCGGGATGGGCATGATGGTGTCCGCCACCGATCTGATGACGCTCTATATCGGTCTCGAGATGTCGAGCCTGTCGAGCTACGTGCTGGCCAGCTTCCTGCGTCAGGACGGCCGATCGAGCGAAGCGGGCCTCAAGTATTTCGTGCTCGGCGCGCTGGCTTCGGGGATCATCCTTTACGGCGTGAGCCTGGTCTACGGCTTTACCGGCTCGACCAATTACGACGGTATCCGCGCCGCGTTCGAAACCGATTTCTCGACCGGTGCGCTGTTCGGCGTGGTCTTCGTGCTCGCGGGCCTCGCCTTCAAGGTCAGCGCCGTGCCGTTCCACATGTGGACGCCCGACGTCTATGAAGGCGCGCCCACGCCGGTCACCGCCTTCTTCGCCACGGCCCCCAAGGTCGCGGCGATGGGCATGCTGGTGCGCATCGCGATGGACCCGTTTGCGGGCGAGGTCGACAGCTGGCGCCAGATCGTGATCTTCGCGGCGCTCGCCTCGGTCGTGGTCGGCGCACTTGGCGCGATCGGGCAGCAGAACCTCAAGCGTTTGCTCGCCTATTCCTCGATCAACAATGTCGGCTTCATCCTGATCGGCCTGGGCGCAGCCACCCCTGCGGGTGTGGCGAGCGTGCTGACCTATCTCGCGATCTATGTCGCGATGACCGTCGGCAGCTTTACCGCGCTGCTGATGCTGCGCGATCCCAAAGGCCAGAATCTCGAGACCTTCGCGGACATCGCCGGCCTGTCGACCATGCGTCCGGCATTGGCCTGGTCGCTGCTCGTGATGATGTTCAGTCTTGCCGGCATCCCGCCGCTGTTCGGCTTCTGGGGCAAGTTCGTGGTCTTCCAGGCAGCGGTGCAGGCCGATCTGGTCGCGCTGGCCGCAATCGGGATCGCTGCCAGCGTGATCGGGGCGTTCTACTACCTCAAGTTCATCAAGGTGATGTTCTTCGATGAGCCCACGCGCGCGGTCGAGAGCAAAAGCCCGCTGAGCCATTGGGTGGTGCTGGGACTGTGCGTGGCGATCCTCTCGCCGCTCGGCTATCTGCTGACCATTCCGCTGGGTGAATGGACCGCCCAGGCCGCCGCCTCGTTCATCGCGGCTGCGTGATCCGGTTCGTCGCCGAAACCGGCTCGACCAATTCGGACCTCGCCGCGCAAGTGCGCGCCGGCGAGGCCGTGCCGGAAGGCCACTGGCTGGTTGCCGACCGGCAGTCCGCCGGACGCGGGCGGCAGGCGCGTAACTGGTTCGACAGCACCGGAAATTTCATGGGATCGACGCTGGTGCGCATGTCACCGCGCGATCCGAGCCCGGCCACGCTTGCGCTCGTCGCAGCCGTGGCGGCCTATGAGGCGGTGGCCGCGCTGCTGGCGGAGCCCGCGAAGCTGCGACTCAAATGGCCCAACGATCTGATGCTCGATGGCGCCAAATTATCGGGCATCCTGCTCGAGCGCGAAGGCGATGCCATCATCGTCGGCATGGGCGTGAACCTGGCGGCGGCTCCCGATCTGCCCGATCGCAAGACTGCGTCGCTGGCCGATTACGGACCCGCTCCCGATCGCGATATGTTCGCCCATTCGCTGGCGGCCGCTTTCGCGCGCGAGCTCGACCGGTGGCGGACCTATGGCCTCGAACCGCTTGCGCGGCGCTGGGAAAGCGTCGCCCATCCGCTTGGTACGCCGCTGGTGGTGCAGCCGCCGGGCGAGGAGCGGATCGAAGGCGCGTTCGGCGGGCTTACACCCGACGGGGCGCTCTCGCTGCGCTTGGCGGATGGTTCGACCCGTGTCATCCATGCAGGTGACGTTATGCTCCAGAACGAGGAAAGTTGAGCCATGCTGCTCGCCGCCGATGTCGGAAACACCAATGTGGTCTTCGCCCTGATCGATGGACGCGAGATCAAGGCCCGCTGGCGGATCGCTTCGGACCCGCGCCGGACGGGCGATGAATATGCGGTCTGGCTGCTGCAACTGGCCGAGTTCCAGGGGTTCAGCAGCGGCGATATCGACCAGGTCATCATCGGTTCGGTCGTTCCGCGCGCGGTCCACAACCTCACCGTCCTGTCCGATAAGTATCTCGGCATCACGCCGCTCATCGCAGGGCAGGGCGCGGCCGACTGGGGCTTCGAGCTCGACATCGAACAGCCCAGTTCGCTCGGCGCCGACCGCGCGCTCAACACGATCGCCGCGCACCGGAAGTATGACGGCGACCTGATCGTCATCGATTTCGGCACCGCCACCACCTTCGACGCGGTGGATTTCACCGGCGCCTACAAGGGCGGGATCATCGCGCCCGGGATCAACCTCTCGCTCGACGCGCTGGTCGGGAACACCGCCAAGCTGCCGCGCATCGCGATCGAGAAGCCGGCCAGCGACAGCGTCATCGGGCGCAATACTGAAGACCAGATGCTGATCGGCGTGTTCTGGGGCTATGTCGGTCTTATCGAAGGCCTGATTGCACGGATGAAGAAGGAAATCGGGCGGCCCGTCAAAGTGGTCGCCACCGGCGGGCTGGCGATCCTGTTCGACGAACATACCGAGCTGTTCGATGCGGTCGATTCCGACCTGACTCTCGACGGACTCGCCATACTTGCGGAGCGTGCAGCGTGAAGAAGGATTTCACTCCCGAAGACGAACTGCTGTTCCTCGCGCTTGGCGGCTCGGGCGAAATCGGCATGAACGTCAACCTCTACGGTTGCCAGGGCCGGTGGCTGATGGTCGATCTGGGCATGACCTTTTCGGGGGATCAGTACCCGGGTGTCGACCTGGTCTTCGCCGATCTGGAATTTATCGAAGAACGCAGCAAGCAACTCGACGCGATCGTGCTGACCCATGCGCATGAGGATCATATCGGCGCTGTGCCCTATTTCGCGGCCGATCTGGGCGTGCCGATCTATGCCACGCCGTTCACTGCCGACCTTGTTCGCCGCAAATTGTCCGAAGCGGGACTGGTCGACGAGGTCGAACTGCATGTAATTCCGGACGACCACGGCAGTTTCGAAGTCGGCCCGTTCGAGATCACCTATCTCCCGCTCGCGCATTCGATCGCCGAGGGCAATGCGCTGCTGATCGATACGCCCCACGGGCGCATTTTCCACACCGGCGATTGGAAGCTCGACGAAGACCCGATCATCGGCGAGCCGACGACCGAGGCAGAGCTGACCGAGATCGGCGACGAGGGCGTGCTCGCGCTGGTCTGCGACAGCACCAATGTCTTCAACCCCGCGCCCAGCGGATCCGAAGGCGCGGTCCACAAGGGGCTGCTCGAAGAAGTCCAGCGGCATGCGGGCAAGCGCGTGCTGGTGACGACCTTCGCCAGCAATGTCGCGCGGCTGCAGACGCTGGGCGATGTCGCACGCGAAACCGGGCGTCAGGTATGCGTTGCGGGGCGTTCGCTCGACCGCATCATCGAGGTGGCGCAGGACAATGGCTATCTCGAGGATTTCCCTGAGCCGGTCGATTTCGATACCGCCATGGGACTGCCGCGCGGCGAGATACTCATCCTCGCTACCGGCGGGCAGGGCGAGCCCCGCGCCGCGCTGGCGCGGGTGGCGGATGAAAACCACCCGATCGAACTGGTCAGCGGCGATGTCGTGCTGTTTTCGAGCCGGCAGATCCCGGGCAATGAACTGTCCATCGGGATCGTGCAGAACAAGCTCGCGGCGCGTGGTATCACCATGGTCACCGACCGGCAGAGCATGATCCACGTATCGGGCCATCCCGGGCGCCCCGAACTCGAAGCGCTCTATGGCTGGCTACGGCCCGAAATCCTCGTCCCCGTTCATGGCGAGATGCGGCACATGCAGGAACAGGGCCGCGTCGGGAAGGCCAGCGGCATCCCCGAACAGGTCGTGCAACAGAATGGCGACCTTGTCCGCCTCGCGCCCGGCGCACCCGGCAAGATTGCCGAGGTCAAGGCGGGGCGGCTCGTCCTCGACGGCGACATCATCGTACCTGCCAATGGCGAGGCGATTGCCATGCGCCGCCGGATCATGCGCGAAGGCGTGGTGATCGTGGCGCTCGACGGCGATCTCAACCCCCGCATCGACAGTCTCGGACTGCCGCTCGACGAGGATTACGAGAGCTTCGTCGCCGAGGCGGTCAGCGATATCCGCACGGCCATCGGCAAGCTGCGCGGCGCCGACCGGCGCAATGAAGGCAGCGTGCACGAAGCGGCGCGTCTGGCTGCACGGCGCGCGGCACAGCGCTGGTCGGGCAAGCGCCCGCAGGTCCGCGTGATCGTGCCCAACCTGTAGGAGACCGGTCGATGCAATGGACCAGCATAGTCGCGATCTATTTCCTGTTCTTCGTCTTCAGCGCCTTCGTGCTGCTGCCCTTCGGCGTACGCACGCATGACGAGGCGGGGGTGGCGAAGATCCCCGGCCAGGCCGACAGCGCTCCGGTCGAATTTCGCGGGTGGCGGCTGCTCGGACGCGCGGCGATCCTCGCGGCCATCGTCACCGCCGCCTATGTGCTCAACTATATCAATGGCTGGATCACAATCGACGACCTTGCCGTCTGGGGGCCGTCCTTCGAGTGATTACTGCCGCAGGCGTTCGAGCGCCTGTGCGAGCACCACATAGAGCTTGCCCATATCGCTGCTGAGCAGCGTAACGCTGACCGCATTGCCATCGCGGGTCGACAGCATGGTCCGCAGCATCGCCTCGAAATCGTGAATATAGCGGCTGACATGCTCGCGGAAATCGTGGTCGGCGTCGTAGAGTTCGGCAATTTCGCGCGCTTCGGTATTGTCGAGCAGCCGCACCGCGCGCCGGGTGAAGATACCGCGGTCGCCGCGCAGATAGCTGGCCCAGGCGGTATCGGTGACCTCGGTCGACAGCACCTTGGCGATGTCGATGGCGTTCGAATTGAGGCTCTCGGTAATCAGCGCGACCCGGCGCGAGAAATCGTTGTCGACATCCTCGGTCGCGCGCTCGCGCGCATGCGAGATGCGGTTTTCCAGATTGCCGGTCAGCTCGTTGACCTTGGCCAGCTGGTCGCGCAGCTGGCGCATGACTTCGCGGCCGGCCTCGGCCGAGCGCTCGGTGGCCAGATCGAGCGAGCTGATCGCTTCCACGGTGTGCTCGCGTAGCGCCTCGTCAATGGCCTGGGCGCTTTGTTCGCCGACCTTGCTGGCGATATGGGCGATCCGTTCGGCCTGTTCGGTCTCGATTGCGGCGAGCGCCTCGCGCGCACTTGTTTCCAGCGCACCGATCGCATCGCGCAATTCGCCCTGTGCGCGTGCCGAGATGGCAGCGCTTTCTTCGCCCAGCTCGGCGAGGCTACCGCGCAGGCGCTCGATCCCTTCGACCTGCGAGGCGGAAGTGTCGCCGAAACGCGTATGGAAGTCCTCGACCCCGGCCATCGCCTCGCGGCTGCGCAGGTCGGCGGTGTCCATGCTCGCGGTGAGCGCTTCGCCCGCCGATTTGGCCTGGTCGAGCAGGTTTTTGACCTCTTCCGCCCGGCGTTCGATCTCGGCAAGGCGCGCCTCGCTCGCTTCCATCGCCACGGGCAAATCGTCACGGCTGTGCTTGGCGCTCGCCTGGATAAGCTCGAGCAGGCGGACGCTGGCATCGGTCAGGTCGGAGACCGCGCCATCGGTGTCGTCGAGCGCGCCGCGGCTTTCGTCGAGCTTGGCGGTCAGCGCCGCGATGCCCGCGGTAAGCTCCACGCGCGCCTCGCGGCCCTGTGCCGATATGGCCTGGAACATCGGGCCGAGCGCGGCGATCCGTTCGCCCAGCTCGTCTCCTTCGGCGGCCATCAGCGCCAGCTGTTCAGCCTGCGCCGCGCGGCGTTCTGCGATCGCTTCGTCGAGCACCGCAAGACGCTCGGTCAGCTGCGCATGCGCGGCTTCCTCCGCCTGTGACAATTCGGACTGCCGGCGGCCAGTCTCTTCGGTGAACAGGCGATTGCGCTCGATCAGGCGGGCATCGACCGTCTCGGCCTGCCCGAACAGATCGGTGAGCCGCGAATTGGCGGCGTCGAGCGCGGCATCGTCGATCCGTGTGACTTCGCCAATTGCCTCGCGCAGCCGTTCCTGCATCTCCTCGATCTGGTTGCGCCACGCTGTCAGGGCATGCGCCTCGCCGTCGCGGATCGCAGTGGCGGCTTCGGCGGTTTCCCGGCGCATGGTGTCGAGACGGTCGCGCAGGCTGTCCATCGCCGCGTCGCGTTCCTTGGCGGTGACGGCATCGGCCTCGGCCATCTCGTCACGCAGGGTTTCGAAGCGGGCGCGGATCGAGGCCAGCGCGGCAACCTCGCGGCTGTCGAGTTCGCCGCGAAAGCTTTCGCTGTTGTCGCGCAGTTCGGCAAAGCGCTGCGTGGTGATCGTGCCGAGCTGGTCGGCCTGCGCGGAGAAGGCCTCGAGCGCTTCGTCGATCCGCTTGCGCAGCGATCCGACCTGGCGTTCGCTCGCCGAACCGAATTCGTTGAGCCGTTCGAAACCCTGGACCAATTCATCGAGCTGGCTCTGCGCTTCGCGGCCGGCGCCGCCGATCTGGTTCGAAACATCTTTGGCCGAATTGGCGATGACCGGGAGGTTGTCGCGCAGTTTATCCATGTTTTCCAGCGCAGTAACGCTGACACGGGCGATCGCGTCGACCTGTTCGCCATTCTCGCCGACCAGCGCCTGCAGGCGTTCGGCATGTTCGGACAAACGCTCGGTCGCGGTGCGTCCGAGATAGTCGAGTTCCTTGGTCTGGGTCGCGAGGAATTCCCGCGCCAGGCTCAACTCGCGGTTGACGGTGACGAGGCGCGTTTCGAGTTCGGCGGATTGCGCCGACAGCGTCTGCGCAACATCGGAAAAACGCCGTGCCTCGCGGGTGGAATTGCGCATGGCAAGCAGCCAGAGCGAGACGATAAGCAGCACCGGGACTGCCCACTGCGTAACGAGGCCGGTCCAGGCGGCCGGGGCAGGGGCGGCGATAATTTCGGCCTGATGAGCCCAGCCAAAGAAACCGGTCCAGCCAAGGATCGCGAGAATGGCAAGCGCCGGGACCACCCATGCAACACTGCGTACCGGTTCGGGCTCCGCATACCATTCCTCTTCGAAGACCTCTTCAGTCTCGTTCGAAATTGGTTGGGCAACCCCCTCGGAACCTTCGGTTTCCGTGGCGGTGTCATCGGTCGTCTGGTCGACGGCCTGGATCAGCGAGCGCTTTCTCATCGCATGAAATCTACCACCAAAGGTGTTGGCCATAAACCAAAATTAACCACAACGGCGTGTGGCTGTGGCCATTGCGTATCACCTTGGACCTTTCCTTGCCGCATCGGCGAGGCGTTCGCGCGGGGAGGGGCCGGTTCGGGCGGACAGGCCTGATCCATACACACAGCGTCATTCGCGCCTGAGGGAAACCGGCATGAGCGACTTGGCGAGGAGGGGCTGTCGCCCCTAGAAGCAGGTTCGTTCCACCAGTCGCAACGGGAGTTTAGCGTGCGCGTCGCCCTGCTGTCCGTGCTCGATAGCCAAGCCGATCCGCGCCGGGTGCCGGCCCCGTTCCGGATGCTCGCCGGTGCGCGCCTCGTCGACCGGCAGCTCGACATCGCGCTGGCGGCGGGATGCGAGACCATCGCCTGCCTCGCCAATACGGTGGGGCGCGAGGTCATCGACCTTCAGCACCGTGCCGAAGCGGCGGGTGCGCGTTTCATCGCGATCCGCGAACCGCGCAAGCTCTCGGGCCTCGTCACCGCAAGCGATGAATTGTTCGTGCTGGCCCCCGGCGTCCTGCCCGATGAGGAGGCGGTGATGCGGCATCTGGCCAAGCCGTGCGTGCTGGTCTTACCCGCGGATCCGGCGGTCCAGCGCGGCTATGAGCGTATCGACCTGCATTTCGCCTGGGCGGGTGCGTTGGTGGTGCGCGGTACTGCGGTCGAGCAGCTCGCGCAGCTGCCGGGGGATGTCGATACGCCCTCCGCGTTGCTGCGGATCGCGCTGCAATCGGGCGTCCGCACGCACCCGCTCGAAACGCGCCTGCTCGACGAGCTCAGCTGGCTGCGCGATCCGACGCCCGAGGAACTCGCCACGCGCGAACGGAACTGGGTCGCGGGCCATGCCGATGTCGCTCCGTTCTCCGCACCGGGGCTCGCGATTGCCGAGCGCATGGGTGCACGCCTTGCGCAGGACACGATGGGCGGAACGCTGCCGCGCGCGCTGGCGCTGGGGTCGGCGGTCGCGGCGCTGGTCGCGTTGACGGCGGCGATGACCGGGTGGGCGGTGCCGGGATTCGGTTTCGCCGTGCTCGCCGCCTTGCTGTTCGCGATGGAAGGGGTGGTCCGCCGCGTGGCCAGTGCGGGACAGTTACGCCCGCGCGTGCCCATGCTGGTGCAGGCGCTGACCGTCCTGCTCGATCCGCTGTACCTGATCCTGATCGCCCGCGCGTCTGCCGAGGACACCGGATGGCTGCGGCTGTTCGTCCCCGCCGTTTTGTTCGGCCTGCTGCACCTGGGCGAGCGGCTGAGCGTGAGGCGTTGGCGGCGCAGCTATGCCGATCGGGTCATCCTGACGCTGGTCCTGCTCCCCGCGGTCGTTCTGGGAATTACGCTGCCGGTAGTGGCGGTGCTGGCGCTGGCGGTTCTGGTGACGCTTTTTCTCACTCTGGAACCGCGGGACTAACCGGCGCTTAACCATGTCGATGATATTCGCGATCCATGTCGATGCCTGACACTGTATCCCCCGAACCCGGCGCCGGGCAGGAGAGCCTGCGCGAGGCGCTTGCGCGGGGAAATACCACGCTTGCGCGGATCGGGCCGATCCTCTCGCATTTGCTCGCCACACCCGACCATTCGCTGTTCAGCGACGAGCTGGTCGCGCGCATTCGCGGCATGTGTCACCACCTCGCCTGGCAGGTTCTGCGTGCGCAGGCCGAAGCGGGCGGGCAGAGTGGACGCGAGGCGTTTGCCGATCGTCATGGCGAAGCGCTGGCTGAACATTTCTTCGGCAGTCCCGCGCTGCTTGCCCATTGCCATGCGTTGGCGCTCGAATGGCAACTGACCGAAAGGCTCGAGAGCCAATATGGCCTCGACCCGGTCCTGTCGCCGCTGGTGCAGGAACTGATCGCTGCCGAGGACAGCGGCCTCGCCAGCACCGCCATGGCTGCACTCACCGCGCAGGCGCGCTTTGCCCAGACCCAGCGCCGCATGGAATTGCCGCTCAGCGAATTGCCCGGCGACCTGTTCCACGACCTGCTGATGGGCTGGCGTGCGTTTAGCGGCCAGTTGCGGTCCGATGCCATGATCCGCGCCGAGACCAAGCTGCGCAATGTCTTCGACGAGGGCGCGGGCCGCATTTCGCTGTTGTCGCGCGTGGTCGTCGGCATGGGCGGCTCCGCCTTGCAGGCGCTCGAAATCGACCGTGCGGGGGCGGCGCTGTTCGTGTCCGCGCTGGCGGCGCGGTCGGGCCAGACGCGCGTTGCCGCGGTGCTGTCGACCAACCACCAGCAGACCGCACGCCTCGCGCTGGGCCTGCGGAGCACGGGGCTCGAAAGCGCCGAGGTCGAAAGGCAGGTGTTGCGCCTCGATCCGCAAGCGGTTCCGCCGCGTGAAATCTCAGCGCTCCCGTCCGAGGATGCCCGCCGGCTGCTCGCCGAATCCGGTTTGGGGGGAGCGGCCTGACCATGACCACTGTCGGAACCCGCTATATCGCCCATGCGAAGACTGATGCCGAAGCCAGGCTGGTCGAAGCCGATGATTTGCTGGCCGAGCTTCAGCAGGCCTGCGGCGGTTCGATCGGGACGCGTATCGCGATCCCCGAACTGCTCGCGCTGGTCGAAAAAGCGCAAACCTATGGCCTGCGCTTGGCGCGGCAGTTCGAAGCCGTGGACGGCGAACACCGGATCACCGCCTGGGTCGAAATCGCACCGCAGACGAATGACGAGGGCGAGGCCGAGGGCTGCGCGATCGATGTCGTCAACTGGCATACCGAGGCATTGCCGCCGGAGAACGACATCGAGGCGGCGCGGCGGCGCATGGAGATCAACCGGCACCTGGCCGACTGCACTGCGCGGCTCGATTCGCAGCAGCGGTTGCTCTCGGTCGATACCGAGGCGGCCGATCTGGCCGAATTTGCGCACAAGGCGCTGGCCCATGTCGGCAAGCCCTGGACCGATTTTGTTATCCTGCCGGGCAATACGCACCAGCAACCGCTGCACTGGCGCCTGCTCGACGGGACGACATGCGAGATCGAGGGGTCGGCGCGCCGCTGGACGGCACATCTCGAACCGCTTGGCCAACCGCAACCCGGCAGCGCGGGCTTCGTGCTCTACCTGACCGCCGAACGACCCTTGTCCAGTGCGGGCGATGAGGACGAGTCCGGCGACCGCGAGGGGCCGTCTTTCGGACGCGACCTGACCCCCGTCCTGCGTCAGCCGATCAACCGGATCATCGCCAATGCGGAAACGATCCGCACCAAACTCGCAGGGCCACTGGCGGATGAATACAGTTCCTACGCCGCAGATATCGCCACCGCAGCGCAGCATCTGCTCGCGCTCATCGACGACCTGTCCGATCTCGAAGTGGTCGAATCGGAGGATTTCGCGACCGCGCCCGACCGGATTGAGCTGGCGGACGTCGCGCGCCGTGCCTGCGGGATCCTTGGCGTGAGGGCACGCGAGAAGGGGATTGCGTTGGTCGCACCGCCCGAAGGCGAGAGCCAGCTGGCAATCGCCGAATTTCGCCGGGTGCTGCAGATCCTGCTCAACCTGGTGGGCAATGCGATCCGCTATTCGCCCGCCGACAGCCAGGTGTGGATCCGCCTCGACCGGATCGGCAACCGGGCGCTGATTACCGTCGCCGATCAGGGCCACGGGCTGGGCGAAGACCAGCAGGAACGCGTGTTCGAGAAGTTCGAGCGTCTTGGCCGCAGCGGCGACGGGGGGTCGGGTCTCGGCCTCTATATCTCGCGCCGGATCGCGCGCGCGATGGATGGCGATCTGACGGTCGAAAGTGCGCCGGGGCAGGGCGCGCGCTTCACCCTGTCGGTGCCCGCGGCGGAAGATCTGCGCGAAAAACCGCGCTGATCAGCGCCGCCGCGCGGCTCTCCAGAACAGCAGAAGCCCGATGAGAAAGGTGATGGTGCCGTAAAGTGCCCAGCGCTGCTCGGCGAGCATGAAGCTCTCCGCCGGCCACATCACCAAGCCCAGCCCTTGGAGCGCCCACAGGCCTCCGGAGAGCATCAAAGCCACTCCGAAGACCTGAAGGACGAAGCGCATATCAGCGCTGGCTAATGGAGACGTAGTCGCGTTCGGTCGGGCCGGTGTACAGCTGGCGCGGACGGCCGATGACCTGTGCGGGGTCGGAGATCATTTCGTTCCACTGCGCGACCCAGCCGACGGTGCGGGCAAGCGCGAACAGCGCGGTGAACATCGTCGTCGGGAAACCGATCGCGTTGAGGATGATGCCCGAGTAGAAGTCGACGTTCGGGAAAAGCTTCTTTTCCTTGAAGTAGTCGTCGTTGAGCGCGAGTTCCTCGAGCTTGAGCGCGGTCTCGAACACCGGGTCCTTGACGTTGAGCGCCTCGAACACTTCGCGCAGCGTCTGCTGCATCACGGTCGCGCGCGGATCGTAGTTCTTGTACACGCGGTGGCCGAAGCCCATCAGGCGGAACGGGTCGTTCTTGTCCTTGGCGCGCTCGATATAATGCGGGATGCGATCGGGCGTGCCGATTTCCTGCAGCATGTTGAGCGCGGCTTCGTTGGCGCCGCCATGCGCGGGGCCCCACAGGCAGGCGATGCCTGCCGCGATGCACGCGAACGGATTGGCACCCGACGAACCGGCAAGGCGTACGGTCGAGGTCGAGGCGTTCTGTTCGTGGTCGGCATGGAGGATGAAAATGCGATCCATCGCGCGCTCGATGGCGGGGTGGATTTCATATTCCTCGGCCGGGACGCCGAAGGTCATGCGCAGGAAATTGCCCGTGTAGCTCAGCGAGTTGTCGGGCTGCATCATCGGCTGACCGACCGAATATTTATACGCCATGGCGGCGATGGTCGGCATTTTCGCGATCAGCCGGTGGCTGGCAATCTTGCGCTGCTCGGGGTCCGAGATGTCGGTGCTGTCGTGATAGAAGGCCGACAGCGCGCCGACCACGCCGCACATGATTGCCATGGGGTGCGCGTCGCGGCGGAAACCCTGGTAGAACTGGCGCAGCTGGTCGTGCAGCATGGTGTGCCGCGTGATCGTGTAGGTGAAGTCGTCGAGCTCGCTCTGCTGCGGCAGTTCGCCGTTGAGCAACAGGTAGGAGACTTCCATGAAGGAGGAGTTTTCCGCCAGCTGGCCGATCGGATAGCCGCGGTGCAGCAGGATGCCTTCTTCGCCGTCGATATAGGTCAGCGCGCTTTCGCAGCTGGCGGTCGACTTGTAGCCCGGGTCGTAGGTGAACTTACCGGTGGTGCCGTACAGCTTGCGGATATCGACCACATCGGGGCCGACGCTGCCCTGCAGCACGGGGAATTCCTGGGTCTGACCGCCCAGATCGAGGGTTGCCTGCTTGTCGGCCACGCGTGTCTCCTCACTCGTTCTCTTCGGTGCCTGCGGGCGAGGCGGCCTGCGCATCGATACGCAAGAGCGACTCTTCCTTGCCCAACAGGACCAGCACATCGAAAATGCCGGGTGACGTTGTCGTCCCCGTCAGCGCTGCGCGCATGGGTTGCGCGAGCTTGCCGAGACCCAGTTCGAGTTGCTCGGCATAGGCCTTCGTAGTGGCTTCCAGCGCCTCGATTGTCCAGTCATTTTGCACATGCAGCATTTTGGACAATCCGGCGAGGCGCGCGCGCGCTTCGTCGTCCAGCAAGCCAGCCGCTTTCTCGGTCATATCGAGCGGGTGCTTGGCGAACAGAAATGCAGCCCCATCAACGAGTTCGTTGACGGACTTTGCACGCGTTTTGAGCACTGGCATCGCCTTGGCAAGCAGCGCTTCATCGGCCTGTTCGCCGATCCGCGCCGCCACGATTTTCGCCAGCCGGGCATCGTCCGCTTCGCGGATGTAATGGCCGTTGAGGTTCTGCAGCTTCTTGATGTCGAACCGCGCGGGCCCCTTGCCGACGCCGTCCAGGTCGAACAGCTTGATCGCTTCCTCGCGCGAGATCTCTTCGCGGTCGCCATGGCCCCAACCGAGGCGCAGGAGATAGTTGAACAGCGCTTCGGGCAGGACACCTTCTTCATCGCGATAGGCGGCAACCCCGACGGCGCCGTGGCGCTTGGACATCTTCGCGCCGTCCGGCCCGTGGATGAGCGGGACATGCGCATAGACCGGATCGGGCCAGTGGCCTTCGACCTGGTCCATCGCGCGGACCACCGGCAGCTGGCGAAAGGCGTTGTTGAGGTGATCGTCGCCGCGGATCACATGCGTTACCCCCATGTCGTGATCGTCGACCACCACCGCGAGCATGTAGGTGGGGGTCCCGTCGGCGCGCAGCAGGACATAGTCGTCGATCTCGGCATTCTTCACCGTGACCTTGCCCTGGACCTGGTCGTGGATTGTGGTTTCGCCCTCGGTCGGGACCTTGAGGCGGATCACATAGGGCGCGCCTTCGGGCGCTTCGCTTGCGTCGCGATCGCGCCACCGGCGGTCGTAGCGCATCGGCTGCTTGTTGGCGCGCTGCTCGGCGCGCATTGCCTCGAGTTCTTCGGGCGTGGCGAAGCATTTGTAGGCGTGTCCCGCGTCGAGCAGCTTGTGCGCGACCTCGGCGTGGCGTTCGGCGCGGTCGGACTGGAAGATCGGCGGTTCGTCGAAATCGAGGCCGAGCCAGTCGAGCCCCTCGATGATCTTGTCGATCGCATCCTGCGTGCTGCGCTTGCGATCGGTATCCTCGATCCGCAGCAAGGTGCGACCACCATGGTGCCTTGCGTAAAGCCAGTTGAACAGCGCCGTACGCGCGCCGCCGATATGGAGATATCCGGTGGGCGAGGGAGCGAAGCGGGTGACGACCGGAGGGGTCTCGCTGCCACTATCGCTTGCCATTGTCACTCGCTTCCTTTCAAACACTTGCATGGCGACGCAGGGGACGCCTTCGGTACCGATGGGGGAGGCGGACGAAGAGGCCCGCCCCGCAGTGCCGCGCCCTTGGCGCATGCGCGGTCTCTTGTCCAGTTTCGCCGGGCGATCCGAAGCATTTCTGGAAGGCGCGCAATTCGACCGTGGTCCGTGGCTGGCGGTCGCGTTCGCCGCGGGCATCGGGCTGTGGTTCTATCTTGGCGCGCCATGGCAATGGCTGGCGACAATCGGCGGCGCGGCAGCCGCTGCGGCCATGGCCTTCGCGCGGTGGCGCGGAAGCGACGCACGCGCTTATTTGATGCCCGCAATCGTGTCGGTCCTGATCGCCCTGGCGCTCGGCATGTCGCTGGTATGGGCGCGCTCGGCGATGGTGGGGGCGGAGCCGCTCGCCTATCCGCGCTTCGAACGGATCGACGGGCGAATTCTCGAACGCGAGGAGCAACCGGCGGAGGACCGCGTCCGGCTCGTCCTGGCCGCGCGCGATGCGGCGACCGGGCAGGCGGTGGCCTATCGCGTGAACCTGCCGCTGGCGCGGGACCGGCCTGGATTGCGCGAGGGCGCGCGGGTGCGGTTGTCGGCGCGGCTGATGCCGCCGTCCCCGCCCATCGTCCCTGGAGCGTATAATTTCGCGCGGCGAGCCTGGTTCGAGGGGCTGTCGGCTACGGGATCGGTCGTGGGCGAGGTCGAACTGGTCACGCCGCCGCCGCAGTCGCGCCTGACCGTGGCCTCGATCCAGCGGCGGCTGTCGGCGCATGTGCGCAGCCGGCTCGACGGCACGGCGGGGGCGATCGCCGCGACGCTGGCCAGCGGCGATCGCGGCGCTATTCCCGAACGCGACGAAGAGGCCATGCGCGATGCGGGGCTGACCCATCTGCTGTCGATCAGCGGGCTGCATGTCAGCGCGATCATCGCGGCGAGTTATATCGTGGTCCTGAAGCTGTTCGCACTGTGGCCATGGCTGGCCCTGCGGGTGCGGCTGCCGCTGGTCGCTGCGGGTGCAGCGGCGCTGGCGGGGATCGCCTATACGCTGCTGACGGGCGCGCAGGTGCCGACCGTGCGCAGCTGTATCGGCGCGTTGCTGGTGCTGGTTGCGCTGGCTTTGGGACGTGAACCGCTTTCGTTGCGGATGGTCGCGATTGCCGCAGGCGTCGTGCTGGCGCTGTGGCCGGAATCTTTGGTCGGGCCGAGCTTCCAGATGAGCTTTGCGGCGGTTATCGCGATCGTCTCGCTGCATAGCGTCCAGGCGGTGCGCGATTTTCTCGCGCCGCGCGAGCAGAGCGGGCTGCGTCGGTTCCTGCGGCGAACCGCGATCCTGTTCCTGACCGGACTGGTCATTGAACTCGCGCTGATGCCGATCGTGCTGTTCCACTTCCACCGCGCGGGCGTTTACGGCGCTGCGGCCAATCTGGTTGCCATTCCCTTGGTCACCTTCATCTCGATGCCGTTGGTGGCGCTGGCGTTGGCGCTCGACCTCATCGGCGCGGGCGCGCCCGTATGGTGGCTTGTCGGGCAGTCGCTCGACCTGTTGCTGGGGATTGCGCATCTGTTTGCCGAACAGCCGGGGTCGGTCAAGCTGGCCCCGCGGATCGGGATGGGCGCCATCACGCTGTATCTGGTCGGCGCGCTGTGGCTGGCGCTGTGGCAGGGCCGGGCGTGTCTGTGGGGGCTTGGGCCCGTCATGGTCGCTGCCATCCTGATGATGCAGGCGCCGGTGCCCGATATCCTGATCACGCGCGACGGGCGCGATATCGGCGTTGCGAACGAGGCCGAACGGCTGCTGGTGCTACGCGCTAGCGAGGGTGGATACGCGCAGGAGAACCTGCTCGAGCTCGCCGGGACCGATCGGCAACCGCTGGCTATCGCGGAATGGCCGCACAGCCGATGCAGCGCCGAATTCTGTTCGCTGACCGTCACGCGCGAGAGCCGTGCCTGGTCGCTCCTGATTGCACGTAGCCGGGACCTGGTGGAGGAGCGCGCGCTGGCCGCAGCCTGCCGGAACGCCGACATCGTCATCGCCGATCGTTTCCTGCCCCGCAGTTGCCGCCCACGATGGCTCAAGGCGGACCGGCGTTTCCTCGAGCGGGAGGGCGGGGTAGCGGTCTATCTGAGCGCGCGGCGTATCGATACCGTGGCGCAGGACCAGGGCGAGCATGGCTGGTGGCGCGCGCCGGAGGACAGACGCGCGCCCCGGGATCAGTGATACCGGCGCAGCAGCCCGGCCAGCTTGCCTTGCACCTGGACACGGTGCGAATCGTAGACTTGCGGTTCGTAAGAGCCGTTGGCGGGGTCGAGGATGACGCGCCCGGCGTCCTTGCGCAGGTATTTGAGCGTGGCTTCCTCATTGTCGACCAGCGCGACCACGATTTCGCCATCGCGGGCGCTGTCGGTGCGCTTCACCAAGGCAAAGTCGCCATCGAAAATGCCCGCTTCGATCATCGAATCGCCCGACACCTCGAGCGCATAATGTTCGCCCGGGCCGAGCAGGGCGGCGGGGACCGGCATGCTCGACTGGCCTTCGATCGCTTCGATCGGCGCGCCCGCGGCAATACGGCCATGCAGCGGCACATCGATGATGTCATTGGCGGGTGCGGGCGCGACCGGCTTGGGCGTGATCGCCGATACCACGGAGTCGTTCGCAGGGGCGGGCTGTGCCGCGCCCATCACTGCGTTCTCGGGTAGCTTGACCACTTCGAGCGCGCGTGCGCGGTTGGGCAGGCGGCGAATGAAGCCGCGCTCTTCAAGCGCCGAAATCAGGCGATGGACGCCCGACTTGCTCTTGAGGTCGAGCGCTTCCTTCATCTCCTCGAAACTCGGCGAAATGCCGGTCTCTTCCAGGCGCTGCTGGATAAAGCGGATCAATTCGTGCTGCTTGGCGGTCAGCATGGTGCGAACTCCCGTATCGCCTGTTCACAACAGCTGTGAACGAATACGGAACAATTAAGCAACCTGATTCGCCAAGTCAAGCAATCCCGCCATTTTCGAGTGATTTACACAGGAACACCTGTTCCCGCTTTGCCCCAAAGGTGCTGCGTCAGCGCCCGAGCAAGGCGCGGGTCGCCGCGGCAACATCCGCGTGACGCATCAGGCTTTCACCGACAAGGAAGGTGCGGACGCCCGAACGCGCCAGCCGCAGGCAATCACCGTGCGTCGCGATGCCGCTCTCGCCGACCAGCAGCGCGCCTTCGGGGGCGAGCGGGGCCAGCGTCTCGGTGGTGGCGAGGTCGGTGGTAAAACTGCGCAGATCGCGGTTGTTCACGCCGATAAGGCGCGATTTAAGGCGTGCGGCGCGCTCCATCTCGGCGCGGTCATGCACTTCGACCAGCACATCCATGCCGTGGTCCAGCGCCGCCGCTTCGATCTCGGCCATGAGGCCGTCTTCGAGCGCCGCGACAATGATCAGGATCGCATCGGCTCCGATCGCGCGCGCTTCGGCAACCTGCCACGGATCAACCATGAAATCCTTGCGCAGGGCGGGCAGATCACAGGCTGCGCGTGCGGCGACGAGGTAATCTTCATGGCCCTGGAAATAGGGCGCGTCGGTCAGCACCGAAAGGCAGGCGGCGCCGCCCGCAGCATAGGCGCGGGCATGCTCTGCGGGTTGGAAATCTTCGCGAATCAAACCCTTTGAGGGAGAAGCTTTCTTGATTTCCGCAATCAGGCCGAAGCCGTCCTGCTGTGCCCGAGCGAGGGCAGACTGGAACCCACGGGGCGCCGACTGCTCCTTCGCGCGCGCTTCGAGATCGGCGAGCGTGTGATCGCGCTTGCGTGCGGCCACCTCGTCGCGCTTGGTCGCGCAGATTTCTTCCAGCTTGTTCATGTCAGGCGGTCATTGCGATCCAGTTTTCGAGCAGCGCCTTGGCCTTGCCCGAGTCCAGTGCTTCGGCAGCGATCTCCGCGCCCTCGGTCCAGTCGTCGGTACGACCGGCGATAATCAGCGTCGCTGCCGCGTTGAACAGCACCGCATCACGGTAGGCGCCCGGGCTCCCGCCGAGCAATGCCTCGAGCGCGCGGGCATTATACGCCGGATCGCCGCCGCGGATCGCCTCGACCGGGGAATGCGGCAGGTTGGCTTCCACCGCGACTACGCGGCGCATTTCGAAATCATTGCCCTGCACATCGGCCAGTTCGTTGCCGCCCGCGAGGCTCAGTTCGTCGAGCCCTTCGTCACCCGAGGCAATGAAGGTGCGCTCGGTTCCCAGCTTGGCCGTGGCTGCGGCATAGATGGGCACATAGGCGGGCCGGGCGATGCCGATCAACTGGCGTCTGACACCGGCGGGGTTCGACAAAGGCCCCATCAGATTGAAGATGGTACGCACGCCGAGCTTTTGCCGGATCGGCTGAATGCGCCCCATTGCAGGATGGTGGTTCTTGGCGAAGAGGAAGCAAATTCCCAATTCGGCCAGAGTCTTCTCCGCGCTTCTTCCCGCGGCTTCCATGTCGAGACCGAGCGCTTCGAGCGTGTCGGCGGCGCCCGCCTTGCTGCTGGCCGCGCGGTTGCCATGCTTGGCCACGGGCACACCGCAGGCGGCGACCACCAGGCTCACCGCGGTGGAGACATTGAGCGTGTGATGCCCATCGCCGCCCGTGCCGCAGCAATCGACCGTCCCCGCTGGCGCAGCGATCGGGATCAGCCGTGCCCGCAGCGCGCGCGCCGCGCCGGCAATTTCGTCGGAAGTTTCGCTGCGCGCCGACATGTCGACCAGGAAACGCGCGATATCCTCGTCGCCGGTCTCGCCATCGAGGATCCAGCCGAAGACCTCTTCGGCCTCGGCCTCTCCAAGGTGTTGCCTGGCGTCGGGAAGCGTCTTCATGCGGGGACCTTGGCGGCGATACCGCAGAGGGCGAGGAAATTGGCCAGCAAGGCATGGCCATGTTCGGTCGCGATGCTTTCGGGATGGAACTGGACGCCGTGGATCGGGAGGTCGCGGTGGCGGAAGCCCATCACGCTGGTGCCGTCGAGCCCGGGGGTTTCGCTGGTGGCGTTGACCGCGAGACAGTCCGGATTGTCCTCGACCACCAGCGAGTGATAGCGGGTCGCGGTGAAGGGCGAGGGCAGCTCGGCGAACACGCCGCTGGAATCGTGGGTAACCGGCGAGGTCTTGCCATGCATCAGCCCGCCGCGCACCACGCGGCCACCGAAATGCTGGCCGATCGCCTGGTGACCGAGGCACACGCCGAGCAGCGGCGCGCCGGCATCGGCACAGGCTGCCACGAGGTCGAGGCTGACGCCTGCCTCGTTGGGGGTACAGGGGCCGGGCGATATGAGATAGCCCGCATGGCCCGCCGCCAGCGCCTCGCTTGCCGAGATGGCGTCGTTACGCACCACCTCCACGCCTGCACCCAGTTCCATCAGGTAATGGACCAGGTTGAAGGTGAAGCTGTCGTAATTGTCGATTACGAGGATGGAGCTGCTGTCGGTCATTCGTGGCGTCAATGGCGGGGTAGCGCGGTGCTTTCAAGCAAGGAAAGCTGCGAGACCCGAAACGTCAGCGTGACGTCACACCGCTTTGCCCGCGAGCCTGTCGGTCGCGCGGACGAGCCCGTCGACGATCCCCGGTTCGCTGGCGCTGTGACCGGCATCGTGGACGATCCATAGCTCGGCCTCGGGCCAGGCCTTCTTGAGCGCCCATGCCGCGCCCGGCGGGGTGCAGATGTCGTGACGTCCCTGGACGATGATCCCGGGAATGCCCGCCAGTTTGTCGACATTGGCCAGCAGCTCGTTCTCGTCGAGGAAGAAGTCCTCGAGAAAGAACTTGGCGCATATTCGCGCGAAGGGCACCGCCTTGGCCGGATCGCCGAAGCTTTCGAGCAGGTCCTCGTTCGGCAGCAGCGTGGCGACATGGCCCTCCCACAGCGACCATTCGCGCGCCGCGGCAAGCCGCGTGGCTTCGTCGTCGCTCGTCAGCCGTTCGTAATAGGCGCGAACGAGATCGCCCCGTTCGGCTTGGGGAATAAGGCCGGTGAACTGGTCCCATTGCTCGGCCATGATCTCGCTGGCTCCATAGCCGTAGAGCCACGACTTTTCCTGCTGCCGCGCGAGGAAGGCACCGCGCAGCACCAATGCGCTCACCCGGTGGGGATATTTCTGCGCGTAGGCCAGCGCGAGGGTGGAGCCCCAGCTGCCGCCGAAGGCCTGCCATTTCTCGTGGCCGCACATTTGGCGCAGCCGCTCGATATCCTCGACGATGCGCCAGGTGTCGTTGTGCTCGATCTCGGCGAAGGGCAGCGACTGTCCGCATCCGCGCTGGTCGAACAGCAGCACGTCGTAGAGTTCGGGGTCCCACTGACGCCGGTGGTCGGGCGCGATGCCCCCGCCGGGTCCGCCATGAAGGAAAACCGCGGGCTTGGCGCCCGGGGTCCCGACGCGCTCCCAATAGAGCGAATGGCCTTCGCCGACATCGAGCATGCCGGTCTCATAGGGTTCGATCTCGGGATAAAGCTGGCGGCGGGTTTCGGTCATTCGGAGGCTTTCTTGCTGACGACGACAATCGGGCCGATCGGCGCGCCGGTATCGAGCCGCTCCGTCACCGGGTTCCACAGCAGCGAAACGGTATCGTCGAGGAACAATGCGTTCTTCACTTCGAGCTCGTCCTTGTAGAAGCGGGCGAGCTTGCCGAAGGATATCGGCGCATTGGAAATCACGAAATGCGCGCGGCCTTCGTCATCGACGCCCACCGCATTGCGGATCAAGCGCGAGGGGCCGTCTTGCGTGATCTGCGGGTGGATGCGGCCATCGCTCACCAGCATCGGGCCCGATTGCGTGCCGAATTGCGGCCGTTCGGAGACATTGGCGAGGAACCAGGCACTGTCGCGCACCATCCATTCGCCGCCGCTGCCGTAGAACACGCCATTGGGCTTCATGTAGAAATTGCCCGAGCCCGTCCCGGTGTCGAGTTCCTGCAATCGCTGCGAACGCTGGACGAAATAGCCGACGGGCGTGCCGTCGCCGTCGAAGATGCCGGCGTTCATCGCAAAAGCGATGGTCTCGCTATCGCTGGCAGCGGCGAAGTCCTTGAGGCTGCGATACCGTTTGTCGCCGTTGCCCAGCGCCATTGCAATCGTGTGGCGCGCGGGGACCGCGAGACAGTGGGTCAGCGGGGTGTCTTCGAAAATGATCGAGCGGCACGCGCTTTCGACCTGGCTAGCCAGTGTTTCGCTCGGGCTGGGCGTCGACGTGGGGGCGGCCTGCGCCTTGCCGTCGATCCGTGCGCGGGCGACGGGCTCTCCTTCGGGCTGGGCTTCGCAGGCTGTCAGCGCGAGCAAGGCCAGCGCGGCAAGTATATGTCTCATTGACCGAACCCGGGCTCCTTAGCGAGGCGCACGGCTTCCCTGGCCGCAGCGAGCAGCGCGCTCGCCTTCGCTTCGCATTCTCTTTGTTCATAAGCGGGATCGCTGTCCGCGACTATCCCCGCGCCTGCCTGGACGTGCATGGTGCCGTCCTTCACCACCGCGGTGCGCAGGACGATACAGCTGTCGACCGACCCGTCGGGCGCGAAATAGCCCACACCGCCGGCATAGGGACCACGCGTGGCAGGCTCGAGCTCGGCAATAATTTCGCAGGCCCGCACCTTGGGCGCGCCGCTGACCGTCCCGGCGGGGAAGCCCGCAAACAGCGCATCGATCGCGTCCTTCGAGCTATCGAGCTGGCCGGTAACGTTGCTGACGATATGCATGACGTGGCTGTAGCGTTCGACGGTAAAGCTCTCGGTCACGGTGACGCTGCCCGATTGCGCGACCCGGCCGACATCGTTGCGCCCGAGATCGAGCAGCATCAGATGCTCGGCGCGTTCCTTGGGATCGGCGAGCAAGGTCTGTTCGGCAAGCCGGTCCTCCGCCGCGGTCGCGCCGCGCGGCCGGGTCCCTGCGATGGGCCGGATCGTCACCTCGCCATCGCGCACCCGGACGAGGATCTCGGGGCTCGATCCGACGATGGCAAAACCGGGCATGTCGAGGAAATAAAGGAAGGGCGAGGGGTTCACCCGCCGCAGTGCGCGATAAAGCGCCATCGGGGGCAGCGTGAAGGGCGAAGTGAAGCGCTGCGACAGCACCACCTGGAAGATGTCGCCCGCCTCGATATATTCCTTGGCGCGCAGCACCATGGCTTCGTAGTCCGCGGCGGGCATGGTCGGTGCCAGTGCGGGCTCGGGGTGCTGGTCGGCCGAATAGCGTGCGCTGCCTGCCGAATGCGACAGTTTGCGGAGAACTTCGTCGATCCGTTCCTCGGCCTGCGCGATCGATCCGTCCTGCCAGACCGGCGCGATGCAGAACAGGGCATCGCTGAGCCGATCGAGCACCAGCAGCACGGTGGGCCGCACGAAGAGCATGTCGGGGAGGCCGAGTTCGCCCTCGGGCGGGCGCGGCAGTTTTTCGACCAGGCCGATGGTCTCATAGCCGAAATGACCGACGAGGCAGGCGAGGGCGGGCGGCAGTTCCGCAGGCACTTCGCAGCGGCAGGATTCGACCAGCGCACGCAGGCTGGCGAGCGTGCCGTCCTCGCAGGGTTCGAAGGCGCTGCGCGAATGCTGCCATTGCGCGTTGATCTCTGCGCAGTCGCCCGTGGCGCGGAACACCAGATCGGGGTCCAGCCCGATCAGGCTGTAGCGTCCGCGAACCTCGCCGCCTTCGACCGATTCGAGCAGGAAGTCGCCGCGGCCTTCCTCGAACAGCTTGATGGCGGCGCCAACCGGCGTTTCAGTATCGGCGACCACTTCGCGCCACACCAGCGCGGGCCGTCCCTGCGCCAGCGCCGTGCGTGCCCGGTCGGTGCCTTTCAGCGCGGTGCCCAACTGCGCCTCAGCTACCGGTAAGCTGCGTGCGCACGGCCTCGATCGCCGAAGGATTGCGCGATACGCCCAGTTCTTCGCGCATCGCACGGCGGAACTGGTCGGCATATTCTTCGCCCAGCAGCGGACCCATCTGGCGCTGTGCCTGCGCGATCAGCGGATCGTCGGCGGCGATATCGTCCATCGCGATATCGTTGACCCGGACCACGAAGAAACCGGCATTGCCGCCCGCTTCGAGCTTCTTGGCCGTGCCTTCGGCCATGCTGAAGAGCAGCGCGAGCGGCGGCGGGATGCGGCGCTCGCGCTGACGGGCGAGATCTTCGCGGGTCATGTCGACCGACTGGGCCGGGGGGACGCGGCGCTCTTCGGCAGCCAATGCCTGCGCGATCGACTGGCCATCGCGCAGACGCGCCATGACGCGGTCGGCGGCCGCCTGCGCAGCTTTCATGCCTTCGGTCGCGCGCCAGCGGGCTTCGACCATGTCCTCGATCTCGGCAAAGGGCGCAGCGGCAGCGGTGATGATATTGCCGACTTCGTAGACGAGGTAGGTCTGCCCGCTTTCGACCGGTGCGATCTCGGGCTCTTCTTCATCCATCTGGAAGGCGGTGGCCAGCGCGGGACGCAGGACATCGGGCAGCGTACGCTGCGGCGTATCGTACAGGCGGCCATCGGCGAGCGCCGGGCCGACCGTGCTGAGGTCGAGGCCGAGGTCTTCGGCGACTTCGGCGAGCGTGGCGCCATCCTCGAGCTGTTCCTCGATCTCGCTGGCGAGGTCGGCCATGCCGCGCACGCGTTTTTCCTCGCGCAGCGTATCGGTCAGTTCACTGCGGACCTGCGCGAGCGTGCGTGCGGGGGTGGTGTCGATCGCATCGATACGCGCGACGTGCCAGCCGAGCGGGCTGCGCGCAGGTGTAGTCATCGCTCCGCGCGCTGCGGAGAAATAGGCCGAAGCAACCGCGGGCGATGCCTGCGCGGACAGGCCTTCACGCAGGACATCGACGACCGGCGATGCGCGCAAGCCGGCTTCACGGGCAACCGTTTCGAACGAGGCGCCGCCGGCAACGCGGTCGCGGATCGATTTGGCTGCGGCTTCGGTGGGCACGATCAGCTGAGTGACATCGCGGGTTTCGCTGGCGGCATATTGCGCGGCGTCGCGTTCATAGCGCGCGGCGATTTCGGCATCGGTCGGCTCGATACGGTCGCCGAGCGCACTCGAATCGAAAGTCGCATACCGGATCGTCCGGCGTTCGGGGCGGACGAAGACATCGCGGTTGTTGTCGTAATAGGCGCGCAGCACCTTGGGGTCGGCCTTGCCGCTGGGGGCATAGGTTGCCGCGGGCAGGAGAGCAATCGAACCGCGGCGACGTTCCTTGAACAATTGCGCATAGCGATAGGCGAGCTTGTCGGGCACGCTTGCGCCGAAGCCGGCCGGGATCAGCAATTGCTGCGACAGCAGGCCGGTCCCGAGGTCTTCGCGGACCTGTGCATCGGTCACCCGCTGCTGGGCCAGCGCCTGGCGATAAGTGTCCTCGCTGAAATTGCCATCGGGCCCGCGGAAGGCGGGGATCATGCGGATCTCGCTGTTGATGAGATTGTCGCCCGCGCGGATGCCGTGCTTCTGCGCGAAGCCCATGATGGCCGCGCGGTTGATCAGCGCTTCGAGCGATCCGTCCAGCCCGCCTTCGCGCAGGAATGCCTGCATCGTCGCCGTCGGCTGGTCCTGGCGGAACGAGTCGAGCCCGTTATTGGTGGCGCGGACGAGATCGGATGTGGAAATTTTCTCGTCGCCGACCACTGCCACGCGGTCTCCGCCGGCTATTCCCCCGAAAGTTCCGGTGCTCGAAACATCCGCGCTGGCGAAGGCGAGAGCGATCAGGCCGAGGAACGCCAGCGAGATGGCCAGACCGAGCTTGGTCTTGAAGAAGTTACGAAAAAACTGGAACATGGCGTGCGGGCAATCCCGTTAATGGCTGCGATCTTCCGGGGTCACCCGGATGGGTTGGGGCGCTTTATCCCCCATGCGACCGCGCGGCAACAGGTTGCAAAGGGTTTTGACGCGCGAAGAAACCTTCTCTAGCGGAGCGCATCCCAAGCCCCATATAGCGGGCCACCCATTCAGACAATTCGCAGGACCTACCCATGGCCGAACGGCCCTACATCGTCGGAAACTGGAAAATGAACGGCACGCGGGCAATGCTTTCCGAAGCACGCGCCATCGACCGTGCCGCGCAGCGTTACATGAAGGTCGAGGTCGCCGTTGCACCTCCCTACACGCTGATCCATGCGGTCCATAAGGAAGCCGAGCAGATCGGGGTCGGCGCGCAGGATTGCCACCCGGGTGCCGAAGGCGCGCACACGGGCGACATCAACGCCTCGATGATTGCCGATGCGGGGGCGAAGTTCGTGATCCTCGGCCATAGCGAGCGGCGCCAGGACCATAGCGAGACCAAGGACCTGATCAACGCCAAGATCGAATCGGCGCTCGAAGCCGGGCTGCGGGTGATCCTGTGCTGCGGCGAACCGCTCGAGACGCGCGATGCCGGGAAGGCGGAACGCTATGTTCTCGACCAGCTCAAGGCCGCCCTGCCATTGTTCGAGGACCCCGCCGAGCGTCTGACCATCGCCTATGAGCCGATCTGGGCGATCGGAACCGGACGCACTGCGACCAGCGAGGACATCGCGGCAATGCACTCTGCGATCCGCGCGCTGCTCAACGAGACCTACGGCGAAGAGGCATCGTCGCTGGTGCGCATTCTCTATGGCGGTTCGGTCAAGCCCGACAATGCCCGCGACATCCTCGCCACGCCCGAAGTGGGCGGGGCGCTGGTTGGCGGGGCCAGCCTCTCGGCCGAAAGCTTCCTCGGCATCGTGGTCGGTGCGTCGGAGGCCGAAGAGGCCTGATCCCGGCGCGCTTGCCGTTTGCCCTGCGCGCGCCTAGATGCGCGTGAGCCCAGCAATACCAGTTCCAAGAGTATCCGCATGTTCCTGTTTCTCACTGTCGTCCAGGCGATCGTCGCAGCCGCGCTTGTCGGCGTCATCCTGATGCAGCGCTCCGAAGGGGGCGGCCTCGGCATCGGCGGCAGCCCGTCGGGCATGCTGAGCGCGCGCGGGGCAGCGGACTTCCTCACCCGGTCGACCAAATGGCTGGCGGTCTTGTTCGTCGTCCTGTCGATCGCGCTGGCCGCGGTCGCGGTCGAGACGACCGGCAGCGATGCCATCGAATCGACGCTCGACCGCTCGGTTACCCCGGCAGCGCCCGCCGATCCGCTCGGTCCGGCAACCACCGGCGAAGCCGCGCCAGCCAGCACCGATCCGCTCGGCGACGCGACCGAATAACGAACGTTACATCGCAGGACTGTGGATTGCGCCGTGCCAGCGGCGCGATTTGCACGTGTTTGCGCTTGCCCCGACTCACCCCCTCAGCTTAAGGCCCGACACCCATGGCGCGGTATATATTTATCACCGGCGGCGTGGTCTCCTCGCTTGGCAAAGGTCTCATGGCAGCATCGCTTGCCGGCCTGCTCCAGGCGCGTGGCTACAAGGTCCGTATCCGGAAATTCGACCCCTATCTCAACGTCGATCCGGGGACGATGTCCCCTTATCAGCACGGCGAGGTCTATGTGACCGATGACGGGGCCGAAACCGACCTCGACCTCGGCCATTACGAACGCTTCACCGGCGTGTCGGCGCACCAGGGCGACAACATCACCTCGGGCCGGATCTACCAGGACATCATCGCCAAGGAGCGTCGCGGCGATTATCTGGGCGCTACGGTGCAGGTCGTTCCGCACGTCACCGACGAGATCAAGGACTTCGCGCTCGCGGGGCAGGACGATCACGATTTCATCCTGTGCGAAATCGGCGGCACGGTGGGCGATATCGAGGGCCTGCCGTTCATGGAGGCGATCCGCCAGCTGCGCAACGAGCTCGAGCCGTGGCAGACGCTCAGCGTCCATGTGACGTTGGTGCCCTATATCGCCGCTGCCGGCGAGCTGAAGACCAAGCCGACCCAGCATTCGGTGCGCGAGCTCGCCAGCCTCGGGATCAAGCCCGACGTGCTGCTGTGCCGCGCCGAGCATCCGATCCCCGAATCCGACCGGCGCAAGATCGCGCAGTTCTGCAACGTGCGGCAGGAGGCGGTCATTCCCGCGCTCGATGCGCCGTCGATCTATGCCGTGCCGCTGCAGTATCACGGCGAGGGGCTCGATACCGAAGTCCTGCGCGCCTTCGGTATCACCGATGCACCCGATCCAGACCTGTCGCGCTGGTACGATGTGGTCGACCGCCATTCGAACCCCGATGGCGAAGTCACCATCGGCGTGATCGGCAAGTATGTCGGCCTGCAGGACGCCTATAAGTCGCTCAACGAAGCACTGGTGCACGGCGGCATGGCGCACCGGGTCAAGGTCAACATCAAGTGGATCGATGCCGAAGTGTTCGAGGGCGACGATGCGGACATCGCCGCGCGGCTCGAGCCGATGCACGCGATCCTGGTCCCCGGCGGTTTCGGCGAACGCGGAAGCGAGGGCAAGATCGCCGCGGTGCGCTTTGCGCGCGAACGCAAGGTGCCCTTCTTCGGGATTTGCCTCGGCATGCAGATGGCCTGCATCGAAGCGGCCCGCACGGCAGGACACAGCGCTGCATCATCGACCGAATTCGGGGAAACCGACGAGCCGGTGGTGGGGATCATCACCGAATGGATGAGCGAAGAGGGCCTGCAGACGCGCGAAGCGGGCGGGGACCTTGGCGGGACCATGCGGCTTGGTGCCTATGAGGCCAAGCTGGCGGCCAACAGCCATGTGTCGAAAATCTATGGCGGTGCGACGAGCATCTCCGAACGGCATCGTCACCGCTACGAGGTCAATGGCGCCTATATCGAGCCGCTGGAGAAGCAGGGTCTTATCTTCTCGGGCATGTCGCCCGATGGCCTGCTGCCCGAAATCGTCGAACGGCCCGATCATCCGTGGTTCGTCGGGGTCCAGTTCCACCCGGAATTGAAGTCCCGGCCATTCGATCCGCACCCGCTGTTTGCCGGTTTTGTCGGTGCGGCGCTCGAGCAGGCGCGCCTCGTCTGAATTACCCAAAACGGGGGTTTCGGGGCAAGTCTCTGAATTCCTTGAACTATGATTTTCAAGCGCTTGTAAAAACGCGACAAAATCATTTCGCCTCCGCGAGGCGGGTTTATCTTTTGATATATTTGCTGCAGAATAACGGTCTTCCGCGCCCTTGGGTGCGGCTCTTCGAGATATGCGCTTCGCTAGCAGGCGATGGGGCTTGCCTCGATGACGGCTGTCTTCTGCGACCCGGACGGTCGATTTCGAGGTAGGGCGGCGTTTACGTCGCGGGGGCGGAACCCAAGTTCCGCCCCCTATACCTCTGCTATACTTTTTGCCCGATCACGGGATCAGGCGGCCCTGCTGTCGCCGTCCTCGTCATCCTTGACCACTTCGAGCGGCTTCTGCGCGCCGATCGCGATCTTCTTGGGCTTCATCGCATCGGGCACTTCACGCACGAGGTCGATTACCAGCAGGCCATCGGCCAGGTCGGCATTGTCGACACGCACGTAGTCGGCCAGTTCGAAACGCCGTTCGAAGCCGCGGTTGGCGATGCCGAGATGCAGCATCTCGCCCTCGTTCAGCTCGTCGCGCTTCTTGCCGGTCACGACCAGCAGGTTCTGCTGTGCGACGATGTCGAGATCGCCCGAGCGGAAGCCGGCCACGGCCAGCGTGATGCGGTATTCATCGTCACCGCGGCGCTCGATATTGAAGGGCGGGTAATTGTCGCCGCCGGCATTGCGGGCCTGGCGTTCCATCAGGTCGAACACGCGGTCGAAGCCGACGGTGGAGCGACGGAAGGGAGTAAGGTCCATACGGTTCATCGAAACAAATCCTCTGTTGAGCGATTCTATGATGGCGGGGCCCGCATTCGGCACCCCGTCGCCGCCCCGGACATCGTGGCGGCACATTCGAGATAGGCACGCCGATTTGGCTTTCAAGTCTCCCCGGTGCGCGCTAGTTTCGACGCTGAAAACAAGAGGATTTCCATGACCCAGCCGCAAGTCGACATCTATACCAAATTCGGGTGCGGATATTGCTACCGGGCCAAGCGCCTGCTCGATGAAAAGGGCGTGGACTATGCCGAGCACGACATCACCATGGGCGGGCCCAAGCGCGACGAAATGCGCGCGCGGGCGCCCAGCGCGATGACCGTGCCGCAGATTTTCATCGGCGATACGCATGTCGGCGGCTCCGACGAGCTTGCCGCGCTTGAACGCCAGGGCAAGCTCGACGCGCTGCTGGAAGGCTGATGCCGCGGATCGCTGTCCTCCAGATGACCTCGGGGATCGATCCGTGGTCCAACTTCGAGACGATCCGGGATGCCGCCTATGAGGCGAAGAAGGGTGGTGCTGAGGTCCTCTTCACGCCTGAGATGTCGCTATTGCTGGATCGTGACCGAAAACGGGCGGCAGAGCATATCGTCGAGCAGCACGCCTCGCGTTATGTGAAAATGCTCAGCAACCTCGCCGAGGAATGCAATCTTTGGATTGCGCTAGGATCTATGGCTGTAGCCCTCCCGGAGGGACGTTGGGCAAATCGCTCGATGCTCTTCCCGCACAGTGGCGAGCAACCTGTTTGTTACGACAAGATGCACATGTTTGATGTGAACCTGGCCGATGGCGAAAACTGGAGAGAATCCAACGCCTATCGTCCCGGCGACAAACCTGTGGCTAAGGACATCTTGCTTCTTCGTATGACCGATGCCGGAGAAGAAGAAGAAGAGGATTTCAAACTCGGCCTCACCGTATGCTACGACATCCGCTTTCCGGCTCTTTTTGATGCGCTTGGTCGCGAAGGATGCGACGTCATCTCCATCCCCGCCGCCTTTACCGTCCCTACCGGCACCGCGCATTGGCATGTCCTCCAGCGTGCCCGGGCGATCGAAGCAAGCGCCTTCGTGGTCGCGGCGGCACAGGTCGGCGAACATGCCGATGGGCGCAGGACCTATGGCCACAGCCTGGTGGTCGATCCCTGGGGCGAGGTGCTGCTCGATATGGGCGGCGAGGAGCCGGGACTGGGCTTTGCCCACATCGATCTCGCCCGGATCGCCGAGGTCCGCGCGCAGGTTCCAAGCCTTGCCAACCGCCGTGAAATCGCCAATTAGGCCGCCATCATGATCGTTTTCGACCTTTCCTGCGGCGAAGGCCACCGGTTCGAAGGCTGGTTCGGCTCATCGGATGACTACGCCGCACAGCTGGCCGAGGGGCTGCTCACCTGCCCCCAATGCGGGAGCGAAGAGATCGGCAAGGCCCCGATGGCGCCCTCGGTGCCGGCAAAGTCCAGCATGCGCGAAGCGGGCGGGGACACCGGCACGCAACTGGCCAAGGGCGACATGCCGGTGGAGGTCAAGAAGGCCTTCGAAACGCTTGCGCGGGCGCAGAGCAAGGCGCTCGAAAGCAGCACCTGGGTGGGCGACAAATTCGCCGAGAAGGCCCGCGAGATGCACTATGGCGAGACCGACGAGGCGCCGATCCACGGCCGTGCCACGCGCGACGAGGCCGAAGACATGGTCGCCGAGGGTATTTCGGTGGCACCGCTGCTGGTCCCGGTCGCGCCGCCCGACGAACTCAACTGATTGCACCGCGAGTCCGAGCCGCTATACGGGGCCTGGCCGCGCCCGTAGCTCAGTCGGATAGAGCATCAGATTCCTAATCTGGGGGCCACAGGTTCGAATCCTGTCGGGCGCACCACATGAGGCGGTCCGGTGACGGGCCGCCTCATGTGGTTCGGCGCATCGGGAGCGAGCCTTGTCCGGAGTCGGAGCGCAGCGGAGACGGCGCCCCAGGCGCCTATCCTGTCGGGCGCACCACTACCTGCCGTAGCGGCGGGTCAGCATTGTCAAACCGGTCAGCGCGACCGAGCACAGCCCGAGCAAGGCACAAGTTCCAGCCCAGCCATAGGCGTCATAGGCAACGGTCCCGGCATAGCTGCCCAATCCGCCGCCGATGAACATGATGACGACATAGATCGTGGTCAGCCGCGTGCGGATCGCCGGGTCGAGCGCGAGGAAGGTCATCCTGCCCGTCACGTCGATCCCGGGGCCGACGAGATTGGTGACGAACAGCGGCACGAGCAGGCCCCACAAGGTCCCGCCAAGCGGCCACAGCAGCGCGATCCCGCCAAGCTGGATGATGGCGAAGATCGTGCGCGCCTTGCGCGGGCCGACCGCGTCCGACCAGCGCCCCAGCCGCGGGGTTGAAAAGATGCTCACCGCGGCAAGTCCGGCAAGATAGCCGACCGTATCGGTTCCATAGCCCATCGCGGGCGAGGTCAGGTACAGTGCAAGGCCCAGCCAGAGCGCGATGAACTGCGCGAAATTGAGCCCCTGAATCGCGCCGGCGAGCAGGATTTCGCGATGTTTGCCGATCAGCGGGAAAACCGAAACGAGCAGGCTGGGGTAGGATTGGCGGGAACTGGCAGAGCGTTCGCCGCCCTCCATCAGGCGCGGCAGAGCGACCGTGATGGCCAGCATCAGCCCGGTGGCGATCCAGTAGACTGCGCGCCAGCCGAAATGTTCGGCGATCACTCCCGCACCGACCCGCGCCACGAGAATGCCGAGGATGACCCCCGCGGTCAGCTTGGCGGTTACCTGTCCGAGCCGCTCGGGCGCTACGCGCTTGGAGGCGTAAGCGGGCAGCAGATAGGGCGCGATGGTGAAATAGCCGAGCAGGGTCGACCCGATGACGAACAGGGTGAAATCCTGCGCCAGCGTCATGATCGCCAGACATACGGTTTGCCCTGTTGCGAAGGCGATGGTCAGCCGGCGGTTGGAGATCCGGTCGCCCAAGGGCAGCAGCATGAAGATGCCCACCGCGAGTGCCAGCTGGTTGAGCGCGGGTACGAGCCCGATCCGCGCATGGCTCACACCGAAATGATCGGCGACCAGCGCAATGATCGGATGGATATAATAGGCGTTCGCCGTTACCACCGCTGCCACAATGGCGAGCGAGGTTTCCTGGGCGCCGGTCAGTCGCGCGGTTTGGTTCAAGCGAGGTGACCCGCCTTGCGTGCCATGTCGATGACCCCTTGTGCCAGTAACTCGGGCTGGTCTTCCTGGCAGAAATGGCCGCAGGTCGAAAGCGTGCGGTGGGGCTGGTCCTGCGCGCCCGCAATCCGCTCGATCAGGAACTGCTCGCTGCCCCTGGTGATCGGATCGTCTTCGCCGAACAGGGTCAGGAACGGCTTGTCGTAAGCGGCAAGGGCAGGCCAGGCGCGCTTGTTGTCCTCGACCCCGGGCATGCCGTCGGCGACCGGGACCAGCGCGGGAAAGGCGCGTGCGCCTGCTTTGGAGGGTTCGTCGGGGAAGGGCGCGTCATAGGCGGCGATTTCGGCTTCGCTGCGCGTGGTCGCCGTGGCCCGGTCGAGCAGGGCGCCGATGCGGAAATCGGGCGAGCTGCGGGCGAATTCGCGCCATGCAAGGAAGGCCTCGCTGGCTGTACCGCCCGCGGGAAGGAAAGTGTTGCTGGCGACGACGCAGGCGAACAGGTCGGGGTCGTGCGCAACCATGCGCAGGCCCAGCAGGCCGCCCCAGTCCTGGCAGAACAGCGCCGCCGGGCGCGGTTCGACAGCAGCGCGCCACTGTTTCAGCCAATCGACATGGCGCGCATAGGTGTAGAAGTCGATATCGTCGGGCTTGTCGCTCTTGCCGAAGCCGATGAGGTCGGGCGCGAGCACGCGAAATCCCGCATCGACGAGGATCGGGATCATCTTGCGATAGAGGAACGACCAGCTCGGTTCGCCATGGAACAGCAGCACCGGCGGGGCATCGCGCGGCCCTTCGTCGACATAATGCTGGCGCGCAGTCAGCCCGTCGCCGAGATCGACCTCGAACCAATGTTCGGCGAAGGGATAATCGGGAATGTCGGCAAAGCGTTCGGCGGGCGTACGCAGGATCTGCATCGGTCTCTCCTCCAGAGGCGACCGACAACCCGGTCTTGATTCGAAACCTTAAGGCGTCTTGCGGCGGGTGTCACCCAAGTGGCTCACCGGCACGGTTTCCTTGAAGGTATGCGTGACATAGGGGAAGGGGATCTCGATCCCCGCTTCATCCAGCGCAGCCTTGATTGCGCGCACGACCTTGTCCTTGCTTTCCCAGCCATCGCGCGGGGTCGAACCCGCCCACCAGCGCACGAGGAAATCGACCGAGCTGGAATTGAATTCCTGCGCGAAGATGTCGACGCCCTTGCTCGCCAGCACGTCCTCGAGCCCCTCGACCGCGCGGCGGATCACATTTGCGGCATGGTCGAGCTGCGTATCGTAGGAAACGCCGACCACGACCTCGTGCCGGCGCTCGTCGCGGTCGGTTATGATTTCCACCGGGTTCTTGAACAGGATCGAGTTGGGAACGACGGTCAGTTCGCCCGACAGCTTGCGGATATGCGTTTCGCGCAGGGTGATATGCTCGACCTTGCCGGTGATGTCCTCGCATTCGATGACATCGCCGATGCGCATTTTCTCGCGCACCATGATGAGCACGCCGGCAAGGAAATTCTCGAAGATGTCCTGGAAGGCGAACCCGATCGCCACCGCGCCGATCCCCAGCCCGGCGAGCAGGCTGGCGAAGGTCAGGTCGGGCATCACCACGATCGCGGCGATGAACAGGCCGATGATCCAGATGGCGAGCTTGACCAGCGTGTCGATCAGCGTCTTGAGGCTGGTGCGCAATTCGGTGCGCCCCACGATCACATCGGAAATGCGCGCAGCGAAGCGCGCGATGATCCAGGTGAGAAAGACGATGAAAACCGCGATCGCGAGGGTGGGGAGGGCTTCGACGAAACCCTGACCCATTTCCTGCAGCTGTTCGCGCAGCGTAGCGATGTAATTCACGAAAGCGGAACTCCCTTTGCGCTGCAACGCAACACAAAGGGTGAGGTTCCGGTCTGGAAAGGGTCAGCCGACCCCGTGTTCCTTGCGGGCAAGCTCGTGCAACCAGTCGGCGTGGCGCGGTGCTTTCTTGGTTTCGCTCCACTCGTCGAGCATCATCGGCGCAACGCGCTTGAGCTCGGCATATTGCTCGTCCGTACCGATATCGGTGGCGAGCTCGACGCGGTGCCCGTTCGGGTCGAAGAAATAGATCGACTTGAAGATCCCGTGATGCGTCGGCCCGAGCACTTCGATACCGAGGCTCTCGACATGGGCCTTGGCGGCGAGCAGTTCGGCTTCGCTCCCTACCTTGAACGCAAGGTGCTGGACCCAGGCGGGGGTGTTCTCGTCGCGGCCCATGTCCTGCTGGTTGGGCAGTTCGAAGAAGGCGAGGATGTTGCCGTTACCCGCGTCGAGGAACACATGCATGTAAGGGTCGTATTCGCCGGTCGAGGGGACGTGGTCTTCGGCAAAGGCGGTGGTGTAGTCCATGCCGAGGACCTTGCCGTACCACTCGACGGTCTCTTTGGCGTCCTTGCAGCGATAGGCGGCGTGATGGACGCCGCCCAGCTTGACGGGGTGTTCGGTGACTTCGCTCATTCGGCCGGCTCCGTCTCGGCGGTCTGCGCCTCGTCCACGCTCAGCACGCCGCGCTTGATCTGGTCGCGCTCCATGCTTTCGAAGAGCGCCTTGAAATTGCCTTCGCCAAAGCCTTCGTCGCCCTTGCGCTGGATAAATTCGAAGAACACCGGGCCGACCTGCGCTTCAGCAAAGATCTGCAGCAGCAGGCGCGGCTGGCCGTCCTCGGTGGTGCCGTCGAGCAGGATGCCGCGCATCTTGAGCGCATCGACGTCCTCGCCATGATCGGGCAGGCGCTCGGCGAGCATGTCGTAATAGGTTTCGGGCGGCGCGGTCATGAAGGGTACGCCGAGGTCTTTCAGATTGTCCCAGCAGGCGAGCAGATCGTCGCAGATCAGCGCGATATGCTGGATGCCTTCGCCGTTGAACTCGCGCAGAAACTCCTCGATCTGGCCCTTGCCGCCTTCGCCTTCCTCGTTGAGCGGAATGCGGATCTTGCCATCGGGCGCGGTCAGCGCCTTCGAGGTCAGGCCGGTATATTCGCCCTTGATGTCGAAAAAGCGGATTTCGCGAAAGTTGAACAGCGTCTCGTAATAGTCCGCCCAATATTTCATGCGGCCGTTGTAGACGTTGTGCGTCAGGTGATCGATCACGTTGAAGCCGGCCCCGACCGGGTGGCGATCGACGCCCTCGAGATAGTCGAAGTCGATGTCGTAGATCGACA
Organism: Qipengyuania sp. HL-TH1; assembly: GCF_036365825.1. Lineage (NCBI taxonomy): Bacteria > Pseudomonadati > Pseudomonadota > Alphaproteobacteria > Sphingomonadales > Erythrobacteraceae > Qipengyuania > Qipengyuania profunda. The sequence goes on along the minus strand of NZ_CP142675.1, from coordinate 1,200,045 downwards.
GCCCTTCGCCATGCTCGTCTTCGTAGCGGTCGATCAGATAGACGATCGCGCCGCCGATCCCGCGGATCGCAGGGATGCGCAGTTCCATCGCGCCGGTTTCGACCGCGACCGGCTCCGCGCCGCGCGCCAGCAATTCGTCATAGGCCTTCTTTGCGTCGCGGACGCGGAAGCCCATGCCGCAGGCGGAGGGGCCATGCTCGCGGGCAAAGAACCACGCCGCGCTACGCGGTTCGTAATTGAGGATGAGGTTGATCCGGCCCTGGCGCCACAGGTGCACATCCTTGGCGCGGTGCGTGGCGACATGGGTAAAGCCCATCGCCTTGAAAACCGGTTCCACCACGCCCTTTTCAGGGGCGCAGAATTCGACGAATTCGAAGCCGTCGAGGCCGATGGGGTTTTCGAAGAGATCGGGCATTGCAATCCTCTGCATTTGCGTTTGGTTTCAATGGAAACTAGTTACGCCTCGATGCGGGTTGAGTCAAGGAACGAACCCGCCTGTGCCACGCACAGTTTCGTAGGTGCGACGAGCGGTTCGCGCCCATGCGAATTGGCTTGCGCGCGGCAGTTAACTGTGATTCTGTGAAATTATGCGACGTATGAGCTCCATGGCAGCGATTCAGAAGGCGAAGGTCACGCAGCATGCTGCGCTGGCGGCGCTGCTGGTCATGGGCGGCCTCGCGATTGCCGGTCCGTCGGGCCTGCTGGCGTGGAGCGAAAACCTGCGCCTGCTCGACAAGCGGGAAGCCCAACTGGCGACCCTGCAGGCAGAGCGCACGGCACTCGAGAATCGTGTTGCATTGCTGCATCCCGACCATGCCGATCCGGACATGGTCGGCGAATTGCTGCGCAGCCAGCTGAACGTCGTCCACCCCGATGAGGTGGTGATCAAGCTCGACGACTGAGCGAGCGGAAACGCTTGCATTCCGTAAGGGCTACGTATGCATACGCGCTGCCCCGTTGCGCGGGTCGCATGCCTGTGCCTATAGGCGCAACGATATTCCTCCCCGGAAGAACAAGGATCCGAAGTCTTGGCAAAAGCCCCCCGGAGCAAGAAGACCGCTACCAAGTCGCCCGCAGAGGATGACGACTTCATTCTCCATTCGCTGCAGGAAGCGCTTGAGGAGAACAAGCATTTCGCGGCGAGCAAGGAGCAGATGCTCCACTTCTACGAGCAGATGCTGCTGATCCGCCGTTTCGAGGAGCGCGCGGGGCAGCTCTATGGCCTCGGCCTCATCGGCGGGTTCTGTCATCTCTACATCGGCCAGGAAGCGGTCGCGATCGGTCTCCAGTCGGCGCTCGACGGCGACAAGGACAGCGTGATCACCGGCTACCGCGACCATGGGCACATGCTCGCCTACGGCCTCGACCCCAAAGTCATCATGGCCGAACTGACCGGCCGCGAAGCGGGCATTTCCAAGGGCAAGGGCGGGTCGATGCACATGTTCTCGACCGAGCATAAATTCTACGGCGGCCACGGCATCGTCGGCGCCCAGGTGGCGCTTGGCGGCGGGTTGGCGCTTGCGCATCAGTACAATGCCGATGGCGGCCTGTGTCTCGCCTATTTCGGCGACGGCGCGGCCAACCAGGGCCAGGTCTACGAGACGATGAACATGGCGGCGCTGTGGAAACTGCCGATCGTCTTCGTGGTCGAGAACAACCAATACGCGATGGGTACGGCGGTCGGGCGCAGCTCGGCCGAGACCGAGTTCCACCGCCGCGGTACCGCCTTCCGCATTCCCGGCATGGAAGTGAACGGCATGGATGTGCTCGAAGTGCGCCAGGCGGCCGAGATCGCCTTCCAGCATGTGCGCGAGGGCAAGGGCCCGGTGCTTATGGAATGCAACACCTATCGCTATCGCGGGCATTCGATGTCCGACCCGGCGAAATATCGCACGCGCGAGGAAGTACAGGACGTGCGCGAACACAAGGACCCGATCGAGGGGATCAAGAAGCTGCTGCTCGAAAACGGTTCGACCGAGGACGAGCTCAAGGCGATCGACAAGGATATCCGCAAGACCGTGACCCAGGCCGCCGATTTTGCTGAAAGCTCGCCCGAACCCGAAGCAGGCGAACTCTACACCGATGTTCTGGTGGGGGAGTATTGAGCCATGGCGATCGAACTCAAAATGCCCGCACTGTCGCCCACGATGGAAGAAGGCACGCTGGCCAAATGGCTCAAGGCCGAAGGTGACGAAATCGTCGCCGGCGACATCATTGCCGAGATCGAAACCGACAAGGCGACGATGGAATTCGAAGCGGTCGATGAAGGTACGCTCGGCAAGATCCTCATCGAAGAAGGCACCGAAGGCGTGAAGGTCGGCGCGGTCATCGCCATGCTGGCCGTCGAGGGTGAGGACGCAGCCGATGTCGAAGCGCCCGCCGCCACCGCACCGGTCGAGGATGAGCCGGGCGAAGGCAAGGACGTCGGCCGCGAGCCGAGCGAGGCCGAGATCACCAAGCCCGTCCGCAAGGCCGATGTGAAGGATCCCGAGGTTCCCGAGGGTACCGGCTTTACCTCGACCACCGTGCGCGAAGCGCTGCGCGATGGCATGGCCGAGGAAATGCGCGCGGACGAGCGCGTCTTCGTGATGGGCGAGGAAGTTGCCGAGTATCAGGGGGCCTACAAGGTCACCCAGGGCCTGCTTGACGAATTCGGCCCCAAGCGCGTGATCGACACGCCGATCACCGAATATGGTTTTGCCGGCATCGGGACGGGCGCGGCCATGGGCGGCCTGCGCCCGATCGTCGAGTTCATGACCTTCAACTTCGCCATGCAGGCGATCGACCACATCATCAATTCGGCGGCCAAGACCAATTATATGTCGGGCGGACAGATGCGCTGCCCGGTGGTCTTCCGCGGCCCCAATGGCGCGGCCAGCCGCGTCGGCGCGCAGCACAGTCAGAACTTCGGCCCGTGGTATGCCAGCGTACCCGGCCTGATCGTGATCGCGCCCTATGATGCCGCCGATGCCAAGGGGCTGATGAAGGCGGCGATCCGCTGCGAAGACCCGGTTGTCTTCCTCGAGAACGAGCTCGTCTACGGGCGCAGCTTCGACGTGCCCGACCTAGACGATTACGTCCTGCCGATCGGCAAAGCACGGATCATGCGCGAGGGCGCGGATGTCACCATCGTCGCCTATTCGATCGCGGTTGGCCTCGCGCTTGAAGCGGCCGAGGAGCTCGCCGGGGAGGGTATCGACGCCGAGGTCATCGACCTGCGTACGCTCCGCCCGCTCGACAAGGAGGCGGTGCTCGCCTCGCTGGCCAAGACCAATCGCCTGGTCATCGCCGAGGAAGGCTGGCCGACCTGTTCGATCGCATCCGAAGTGATCGCGATCTGCATGGACGAGGGCTTCGACCATCTCGATGCCCCCGTCACCCGTGTGTGCAACGAAGACGTCCCGCTGCCCTATGCGGCCAATCTCGAGAAGCTGGCGCTGATCGATACGCCGCGGATCGTTCAGGCGGTGAAGAGGGTCTGCTATCGCGACTGACGTGAGCAGGCGCTCCCCCGGGATGGACGATCTGCAGGAAGAACTGCCGGAGGTGTCGCGGATCGCTTTTGCCAGCACCGGCAGGAACCGCGATCCGTGGCTTGCCGCGCTGGCTCTCGACGGGCGGATCGGGCGCATGGTGCTCGGCGCGAGCGAACCGATGCTCGGGCAGGTCCGGCTCGCGTGGTGGCGTGACCAATTGGGCAAACCGATCGGCGATCGGCCACGCGGTGACCCGCTGCTCGACCTGATCGGGCAGTGCTGGCATGGCCGCGAGGCGGCGTTGCTCGCGCTGGTCGATGGCTGGGAAGCGCTGCTTGGCGACCGGCCGCTCGCACAAGCCGATATGATGCGCTTCGTCGAGGGGCGGGGCGCGCTGGCGAAGGGGCTGGCCCACCTGCTTACGCATCCGGACCACGCGCCGGAGGCCGAGCGGGCGGGAAAGCTCTGGGCCTTGGCGGACCTCGCCATCCATGCACAGGCGGAAGAAGAGCGCTCCTCTGCGCTCGAGCAGGGCGTGCCCCATGCCCGCCAGTCGCTCCAGCTGCCCCGCACCATGCGACCGCTCGCCTTGATCGGCGGCTTGGCACAGCGATCGCTGCGCAGCGGCGGCGCCGCGATGCTGGGAGATCGCTTCAGCCCCTTGGTAGCCTTGCGGTTGGGCATGGTTGGACGCTAGGCAGAGGCCAGCGGTCGAAGGAGGTGCGTTTCCATGAGCCGGATGGTCCTCGGAGCCCTGGCGGCGCTGGCCCTTGTCGGGCTGGGCGCGTTCTGGTGGCAGGGTAGGGCGCAGGTCGAACGCGGGGCACCGCCGCCGCAGCCGGTGGAGACATCGGAACCGCTACCCGAGGTCCCGGCATCCGATCCCGGCGATTTGGTGGGGCCCGCACCACCGGAGTCGACCGAACTGACCAAGGAACAGCGCCGCTTCTTCCGCTACGACCGCAATCGCGACTGGCGGATCACGCGGACCGAAATGCTGTCGAGCCGAACCGACGGGTTCCGCAAGCTCGATACCGACGGCAACAACTTGCTCGACTTCGAGGAATGGGCAGTGGCAACGGTGACCAAGTTCGAGGGGGCAGATGCCGATGGCGACAACCAGCTGACCCCGGGCGAGTTTGCCACCACCGCACCGAAGCCGACCAAGACACGCCGCTGCGCCTGCTAGGCAGGCACGGTTTCCATCGCGCCGAGCCACTGCCCGAAGTCTTCCTTCGCCCGGTTGGTATAGGCTTCCTTGCGGACCTTCTTGCCGACATCGTGCAGCGGCGGGAACAACCCGAAATTGACATTCATGGGCTGGAAGGTGGCAGCCTCGGCATCACCGGTGATATGCGACAGTAGCGCGCCGAATGCCGAAGTTCGCGGCGGGGCGGTCCAGTCACGGCCCGCCAGTTCGGCCGCGGCCATCAATCCCGCCATCAGTCCAACCGCCGAACTTTCGACATAGCCTTCGCAGCCGGTGATCTGCCCGGCGAAGCGGATGTGCTCGCCGCCCTTCAGCCGCAGTTGGCGATCGAGCACCAGCGGCGAATTGATGAAGGTGTTGCGGTGCAGCCCGCCCAGCCGCGCAAACTCGGCATTCTCGAGCCCCGGGATGGTACGGAACAGCTCGACCTGCGCGCCGTATTTGAGCTTGGTCTGGAAGCCGACCATGTTCCACAGCGTGCCGAGCTTGTTGTCCTGCCGCAGTTGCACCACCGCATAGGGCCAGCGTCCCTGCGGGTGTTCCTCGCTGGTGTCGTAGGGATTGTCGAGCCCGACGCCCTTCATCGGGCCATAGCGCAGCGTTTCGACACCGCGCGCGGCCATCACCTCGATCGGCATGCAGCCATCGAAATAGGGCGTGTCGGCTTCCCATTGCTTGAATTCGGTCTTGTCGCCGTCGATCAGGCCCTGGTGGAAGGCGAGATACTGCTCCCTGGTCATCGGGCAGTTGATGTAATCGCCGTCCTCATTGCTGGCCGCCGTGCGCTTGTTCCAGCGCGACTGGATCCAGCATTTGCTCATGTCGATGCTGTCGCGGTGAATGATCGGCGCGATAGCATCGAAAAAGGCGAGGCGGTCCTGGCCGGTTGCGCCAACAATACTTTCTGCCAGCGTCTGCGCGGTCAGCGGCCCTGTGGCGACAATCGTCGGCCCCTCGGCAGGCAGCGCGTCGACCCTTTCGCGCACCACGGTGACATTGGGGTGTTCTTCCAGCGTGCGCTGAACCTCGGCCGAAAAGACATCGCGGTCCACTGCCATCGCCGAACCCGCAGGCACGCGCGCGACTTCGCCCGCCCGCATGACCAAGCTGTCGAGCCGGCGCATCTCGTGATGCAGCAGGCCGACGGCGTTCTTGGTATCGTCGTCCGAGCGGAAGCTGTTCGAGCAGACGAGTTCGGCGAGGCCGTCGGTCTGGTGCGCGGGCGTCATCTCGCCGCTGCCGCGCATTTCGGACAGGCGGACGCGGTAGCCACGACGTGCGAGCTGCCATGCAGCTTCGCTCCCCGCGAGGCCGCCGCCGATTATGTGGATATCATGGGTCATCGCGCGCGCCCTAATGCTTGCATGGGCGGTTCGACAAGGCCTAGCGTCGCGCCATGCCGCACCGTGCCCTCGTCGATCATCGCCCCTGGTTACTTATCAGCCTGATCGCCGGGATCAGCTATTTCTTCGTGAGCGACGCGCCGATCGGCGGCATCTGGTTGATGCTGTGGAAGGGGGCGGGGGTTGCTTTCCTCGCCGTCTATGCCGCCTTTCGCGGGCGCGGGTCCGACGGGGCGCTGATCGCTGCGGCCCTGGCGTTTGGTGCGATGGGAGACATCGCGCTGGAAACCAGTTTCCTGATCGGCGGCGCACTGTTCGCGATCGGGCATGCCATCGCGATCACGCTCTATCTGCGCAACCGGCGCGCCAAGGCCAGTCCGAGCCAGGCGCTTGCGGGGCTGAGCCTGCTGGTGCTGACGCCGCTGATCGCGGCGCTGATGACCTACCCCATCGAGAACTGGCTGGTGGCGACGGGCTATTCGGCGATTGTCGGCGCGATGGCAGCGGCGGCGTGGACCAGCCGCTTTCCGCGCTATCGGGTGGGCCTGGGCGCAGTCATGTTCGTCGTCAGCGACTTGCTGATCTTCGCCCGCGAGGCCGCAGTGCTACCCGATCTGGTCACCGGCTGGCTGATCTGGCCGCTCTATTATGGTGCCCAGTTCCTCATCGCGGTGGGTGTGGTCCAGACGCTCCGCAAGGATCATGACCGCGCAATAGGCTGACCGGCCGAAGCAAGCAGCCCGCGCACGGCGCTGGGCCGGACGCGGGCTGGAAGGTGGATCGACACAGGGGCGTGCGACTAGCCGCCCGGTTCCTCGTCGATGTTCTTGTCCGAATGCACAGTGGTGTAAGGCTCGGTCTTGTCGAGCCCGCCGCGGTCGGCGATTTCGTCCGCCACCGCCTCTTCCGCCTCGTTCTCGGGTTCCTCGGTCTCGTCGATGCGTGCGGCGCCGACGATCTGCTCGCCCTTGGCGACATTAAAGATACGCACGCCCGACGATCCGCGTCCCGAGATCGAATAGCCTTCATGCGTCTCGAAACCGTCTTCGAGCATGTGGCGGAACTGCAGCGGCAGGCGGATCAGTTTCGCCCGGTCGGTCACCAGCATCAACTGCATGCCGTGGCGTACGGGGAAGCTGGCGACGACCGGACCATTGCGATCCGGATTGCTCGTTGGTTCGCCGATATTGGTCAGGCCCTGACCGCCGCGCCCGGTGGTGCGATATTCGTACGCGGTCGAGATCTTGCCATAGCCATTGGCGGTCAGCGTCAGGATGAATTCCTCCGCCTCGGCCATCTCGGCAACCTTCGCCTCGTCGAGCGTCGGGGTGTTCTCGTTGTTCTTCCAGTCGGCGGCGCGGAGATAGGCATCGCGCACATCGGTGTCGCGTTCGCCGGTTTCGAGCACTGCCATCGAGACGACCTTCTGGCCATCCTTGAGCTTCATGCCGCGGACGCCGATCCCGGTCCGGCTCTTGGTTTCGCGTGCATCGGTGGCGGAGAACCGGATTGCCTTGCCGGCATCCGACGCAAGGAAGATTTCCTGGTCTTCCTTGAGCAACCGCACGCCGATGAGCCGGTCACCGCTGCCTTCGACGAAGCCCATGGCGTATTTGCCATTGCTGGGCACGTTGGTGAAGGCATCCATCGAATTGCGCCGGACCATCCCCTGTTCGGTGGCGAAAACGATGTTGAGCGTGCTCCACTCGCTTTCGTCCTCGGGCAGGGGGAGGACGTTGGTAACGCGTTCCTCGTCGCCCAGCGGAAGCAGATTGACCATCGGACGGCCCTTGGTCTGCGGTCCGCCTTCGGGCAGCTTCCACACCTTCATGCGATAGACGCGGCCGGTATTGGTGAAGAAAAGCACGGGGTTATGCGTCGAAGTGACGAACATTTCGACGACCGCGTCTTCTTCCTTGGTGGCCATCCCGCTGCGACCCTTGCCGCCGCGCGCCTGGGCGCGGAACGCGTCGAGCGGGGTGCGCTTGATATAGCCGCCATGCGTGACCGTAACGACCATCTCCTCGCGCTCGATCAGGTCTTCGTCCTCGATCCCGTCCCACGCGGGGGCGATTTCGCTGATCCGAGGCGTGGCATAGGTGTTGCGGATCTCTTCGAGCTCTTCGCGCAGCACGGCGTAGAGCTTCACCCGGTCGGCGAGGATCGAGAGATATTCCTCGATCGCCAGACTGAGTTCCTTGAGTTCGTCACCGATCTCGTCGCGGCCCAGTGCGGTCAGGCGGTGTAGCCGCAGATCGAGAATCGCCTTCACCTGGCGTTCGGACAGGCGGTAGGTCCCGCCCGATTGTTCATCGGTCGGTTCGATCGCTTCGACGAGCGCGATATATTGCGCGATATCGCCGATCGGCCATTCCTTGACGAGCAGCTTAGCGCGCGCCTCCGCCGGATTGGGCGAACTGCGGATCATCGCCACGACCTCGTCGAGGTTGGACACGGCGACGACCAGGCCAAGCAAGATGTGCGCGCGTTCGCGGGCCTTGTTCAGTTCGAACTTGGTCCGCCGCGTGATGACCTCTTCGCGGAAGCTGATGAAGGCCTGGATGAAGTCGCGCAGCGTCAGCACTTCGGGGCGGCCGCCGCGGATCGCCAGCATGTTGGCGGGGAAGCTCGCCTGCGCCGGAGTATAGCGCCAGATCTGGTTGAGCACGACTTCGGGCGAGGCATCGCGCTTGAGGTCGACGACCATCCGCACGCCTTCGCGGCTCGATTCGTCGCGGATGTCGGAGACACCTTCGATCCGCTTCTCCTTCGCGGCTTCGGCGATCTTCTCGACCAACGCGTTCTTGCCGACCTGATAGGGGATCGACGTCAGCACGATCGACTGGCGGTTGCCCTTGGTTTCGATCTCGTGGCGGGCACGCTGGAGGATCGACCCGCGACCGGTGGTATAGGCCGAGCGTGCGCCCGATTTGCCGAGGATAAGCGGCGCAGTGGGGAAATCCGGCCCCGGAATGATCTCGAACAGTTCTTCGGAGGTAATCGCGGGGTTCTCGATAAAGGCGAGACAGCCGTCGATCACTTCGCCCAGATTATGCGGCGGGATATTGGTCGCCATGCCGACCGCGATGCCGCCCGCGCCATTGACCAGCAGGTTCGGGAAACGCGCCGGGAGCACCGTGGGTTCGCGCCGCGAGCCATCGTAATTGTCGGTGAAATCGACCGTGTCCTTGTCGAGATCGTCGAGCAGCGAGTTGGCCACCCGCGCCAGCCGCGCTTCGGTATAACGCATGCTGGCCGGCGGATCGGGATCCATCGAGCCGAAATTGCCCTGGCCATCGATCAGCGGGACCCGCAGCGACCAGTCTTGCGTCATGCGCGCCAACGCATCGTAGATCGCGGAATCGCCGTGCGGGTGATAGTTACCCATCACGTCGCCGACGATCTTGGCGCTCTTGCGGTAGGCCCGTCCGGCGACGAAGCCGCCTTCCTGGCTGGCGAAAAGAATGCGCCGGTGGACCGGCTTGAGGCCGTCACGCACATCGGGGAGCGCCCGGCTCACGATCACGCTCATCGCGTAATCGAGATAGCTGGTTTTCATTTCATCGACGATGTCGATGCGCGCGTATTCTTCACCGCCGGGAGCGGGAATATCGAGAAGATCGGTATCGTCGGACAAGATGTGTTTCCGTACTGCGAAATGCTTATGTTCTGATGGTTTGGAGCCTAGGCGAAAGGGCGCGCCAGCGCCACTCGCGAGCGGGAACCAAAGCCCGGTTTCGCGCGCTTTTTCCACATATGGGTGGTGCAGTCGCGAATAGTAACCATGAACCGAGGGGCGAAGGCGCATTCAATGCGCGTTCAGCCCCGTTCCGGTAGAAGAATTTGCAATGAGCGCGCGCACGCGGCATGTGCCGCCCAGTCCTTTTCATACCGGCGCCCGGCGCGCTCAGCCCCCTTTTCACTCTTGGGAGTTTACCACATGATTTTCACTCATCTCGCCCGCAAGAACGGCGCAGCTTCGACCTTCGCTCTGGCCATCGCTCTGGCGACCGGCGGCGTGATCGGCGCCGCGGCAATCGAAACTCCGGCGTTCGCGCAGAAGAAGTCGAAGCCGAAATATTCGAAGGCCTTCATCGCGACCTACCAGCCGCTCGAAGTCATCGCGACCACCGAGCCGCTCGACTATCCCGCGCTCAAGGCGGGCTTTCCCGGCCTGATTGCAGCGACCGAGAACAATGACGACCGCTATGCGGCCGGCAGCTTCATCTATTCGAACGCTGCCAAGCAGCAGGACCAGGCGGTCGCGCTGCAGGGCATGGAGCTGATGCTGCAGAGCGGCAATGTGCCCGAAGAAAACATCGGCCAGTTCAACTTCGTTGCCGGGCAACTCGCCTATGCGGCGGAGGATTATGCCAAGGCACGGCCCTACTTCCAGGCGTCGGCAGATGCCGGCTATACCGACAATGATCCGCTGATCTTCGTTGCGGAAAGCTACTTCGCGGAAGACCAGGCGCAGCAGGGTCTTACCTATCTGAGCGACCTCATCAACGCCAAGGTCGCTGCCGGTGAACCGGTCGACGAGGCATGGCTGAAGCGCGGTCTGGCGCAGGCTTACAACAACAACCTCAACGCCGAGGCCAACAAGTATTCGAGCTGGTACGTGACCCAGTACCCGGGCGAGGACAGCTGGGGCGATGCGGTCGCCATCCTGCTGAACACCGGTGGTTACGAGAACCCCGAGATCCTCGACCTTCTGCGTCTCGGCAAGCGGGTTGGCGTCCTGCGCGACGGCAAGCTGTATCTCGAATATGTCGACGCGGCCGACTATCGCCGCCTTCCCGCGGAAGTGGTTTCGGTGATCGACGAGGGCTATGAGAAGGGCTTCCTCGACCGGACCGATCCCTATGTCACCGATACCCGCCGCCAGGCCGCCGAGCGCACGGCAGCCGACCGGGCCGATATGGACGGGCTGATTGCCGACGCGAACAAGGCGGGTGCGACGATCAACACCGTTCTCGCTGCCGGTGACACCCTGCTCAGCCACGATCGTCCGGCGGATGCGGAAACCTTCTACACGAAGGCGCTCACCATTCCCGGTGCCAATACGGCGATGATCATGACCCGCCTTGGGATCGCCCAGTTCGACCAGGGCCAATTCGCCGAAGCCGAAGCGACCTTCAACAAGGTCGAAGGCGCGCGCAAGCCGATCGCCAATCTGTGGGCGATCTACACCGCGCAGCAGGCTGCAGACACGATGTAAGAGCGTTGAGCTCGGATCGAATGGGAAGGGCGCGGACTGCGGTTCGCGCCCTTTTTCGTCAGCGCAGCCGCTTGACGAAGCTCTGGCCGTTGCCGCGGCGTTCGACCGAGAAATTGGGGATCGTCTCGATCAGATCGGTGAGGCGGGCAAAGCCGTAATTGCGGGTGTCGAAGCTCGAGCGGTTGCCCGCGCGCTGGCCGACTTCGGACAAATTGGCGTAACCCTTGTCGTCGCGCTTGCTGGCGGCATAGGCATCGAACAACAGGTCGAGCAGTTCCTTGTCGAGGACGTTCGATTCCTTGCTCGGTCCGCCTTCCTTGCGGCTGCCCTTTTCGGCCTTGATCAGCGCATTCACGTCGATGAACCGCGTGCACGCCTGGCGGAATGCCTCGGGGGTCTTGGCGCCGCCGAAACCGTACACCGGCAGGCCGTCCTGCCGGATACGCATGGCAAGCGGCATGAAATCGCTGTCCGAACTCATGATCCCGAAACCGTGGACACGGCCGCGATAGAGCAGGTCCATCGCGTCGATCGTCATCTTCATGTCGGTGGCGTTCTTGCCCTTGGTCATGTCGAACTGCTGCTGCGGTTCGATGCCATAGCGGTGCATCAGGTCGATCCAGCCCTTGAGGCTGGTCTTGCGCCAATTGCCGTAGGCCCGGCGGATATTCACCTGGCCCAGCTCGGCGAGGACGGTCAGGACCGGATCGATCCCCGAGGGGCTCGCATTATCCGAATCGATGAGAAGGGCGATGTTGCGCTGTTCGAATTCCGACATGCCCGCTCCATGACCGCAGGACCCGCGCGGCGCAAGTCACGAGGCGGGCAGGAACTCCCCGCTGGCTTCGTCGAGCAGGTGAAGGATGCCATCCGAAATCGCGAAATAGGCGCCGCGCACGGCGAGCGATCCGTCGGCTTCCTTCTCCCGCACGCAGGGAAAGGTGCGCAGGTTTTCCAGGCTGACCTTGACCGCCGCCAGTTCCATCGCGCGCTCTGCCGCGCGTCCGCTGGTGCCCTGCGTGGCGGCGATCGGGCCGCGTACCGTATCGAGCATGTCGATCCAATGCGCGACGAAGCCGCCTTCGCCGAGCTCATTGCCATGCAAGTCCTGTGTCAGCGCGGCCTTGCAGCCGCCGCACATGCCGTGGCCCATGACGACCACTTCGCGCACCTTGAGGAACTGGACGGCAAATTCGAGCGCGGCCGATACGCCGTGACGTCCGGGGGTGGTTTCGAACGGCGGGACCAGTGCCGCGACATTGCGGACGACGAATATCTCGCCCGGGTCGACGTCGAAAATCTGCGCCGGATCGACCCGGCTGTCCGAGCAGGCGATGACCATGACCTGCGGCGACTGGCCGCCCTTGAGCTGTTCCCAGCGATCGTGCTGGCGCTGCCAGTCGCCTTCGCGGAAACGGCCATATCCTTCGATCATATCGGCAAATGTCTTCATGCGCCCTCCGCTGCCCCGAAACGTGGTGCGACGCAAGTACCGGTGCGACTGGCGGTGGGTTGCCGTGGGCGGGGAGGGGGCCTAGATGGGCGGCGACATGAACGACCTCTCCTCCGCACCCCAGCCCGAGGGCGAACGCCCCAAGATGCAACGCAAGCCCGACTGGATCAGGGTCAAGGCGCCCGTCAGCAAGGGCTATCAGGAAACGCGCAAGCTGATGCGCGAACTCAATCTGCACACGGTGTGCGAGGAAGCGGCCTGTCCGAACATTGGCGAATGCTGGACCAAGAAGCACGCCACGGTGATGATCCTTGGCGATACCTGCACGCGCGCCTGCCGGTTCTGCAACATCAAGACGGGCATGCCGATGCCGGTCGACCCGCTCGAGCCCGAGCACACCGCGACCGCTGCGGCGGCGATGGGGCTGGAGCATATCGTGATCACCAGCGTCGACCGCGACGATCTGCCCGATCGCGGGGCAGGCCAGTTCGTCAAGGTCATCAACGCGCTGCGCCGCGAGACGCCCAACACGACGATCGAAATCCTCACGCCCGACTTCAAGGGACGGATGAAGGAGTCGATCGCCGAGATCTGCGAAGCCGGGCCCGATGTGTTCAATCACAATCTCGAGACCGTGCCGCGGCTCTATCCCACGATCCGCCCGGGTGCGCGCTATTACGCTTCGCTGCGCCTGCTCGAAGAGGCAAAGGCAAACAATCCGCTGATCTTCACCAAGTCGGGCATCATGCTCGGCCTCGGCGAGGGCCGGCTCGAAGTGCACCAGGTGATGGACGACATGCGCAGTGCGGGCATCGATTTCATCACCATGGGCCAGTATCTCCAGCCCACGCCCAAGCATGCCAAGGTCGAGGATTTCGTCACGCCGAAGCAGTTCGCTGCCTTTGGTTCGATCGCCCGCGCCAAGGGCTTCCTGCAGGTCGCCTCGAGCCCGCTCACCCGGTCGAGCTACCATGCGGGTGACGATTTCGCCGAAATGCGCGCCGCGCGCGAAGCAAAGCTAGCCAAGCAGGGCGCCTGATGCCCGGCATTCGTGAGAAACGGCGGCTGCCCTACAGCCAGGAGCAGATGTTCGACCTCGTCGCTGATGTCGGCAGCTATGGCGAGTTCCTGCCGTGGGTCGTCGCGACCCGCGTGCGCAGCGACAGCGAAACCGAAATGACCGCCGACATGCTGGTCGGGTTCAAGGCAATCCGCGAGAAGTTTACCTCACGCGTCGTCAAGCAGCGGCCCGAGCATCTCGAAGTGTTCTACGTCGACGGGCCGCTCAAGGATCTCGACAACAACTGGACCTTCACGCCCACCGAAGACGGCGGGTGCGAGATCGATTTCTGCGTCGATTTCACCTTTCGCAACGCCGTGTTCGAGGCGCTGGCCGGGCAGTATTTCGACCGCGCGTTCCGCAAGATGGTGCAGGCCTTCGAAGACCGCGCCGATGCGCTCTATGGCCGGGAAAACGCGGCTGCCAACCTCTAGGGTAGCAGTAGCTCGAGCGCGCAAATCGTCGCGGCGCGGCGGATATTCGCACGCGAGGTCGGTTCGAAGAGCTTGAGCTCGCCCTCGGGCTCACCCTCGGCGCCGCGCACCACGCGCGCGAACACAACCGTGCCGACAGGCTTGAGATCGGTGCCGCCGCCGGGTCCGGCAACGCCGCTGATCGCGACCGCGACATCGGCCTTGCTCTTCTCCAGCGCGCCCTTGGCCATCGCCCAGGCACAAGCGATCGACACCGCGCCGAAGGTTTCGATGATCTCGAGCGGGACGCCGAGCGTTTCCATCTTCGATTCGTTGGAATAGGTCACGAAGCCACGATCGAACATGGCGGACGATCCGGGAATCTCGGTCAAGGCCGCGGCGACCAGGCCACCGGTGCAACTTTCCGCCACGGCGACCTGCCGGCCGGCGGCAGAATTGGCTTCGACGACCGTGCGCGCGAGTTCTTCGATATCCGGCGGGAGAAGGGCGGTGGTCATGGCCGGTCGGGATCGCATACCTGCGGATCCCTTACCTTGGAGACATCCAGCACGAAGGCCAGCAAGCCGCCAAAATTCTTGGGCGGCAGCGGGGCGAGCAATTCCATCGCGCGTTCGATCTTCGCGCAATCGTCGGGTTTGATCTCCTCGCCGATTTTCTGTGCGAGGAAAGCATCCACGAAGGGACGCAGCGCTTCGGGCGGCAGGCTCCTGAACATCTCTGACCGCTCGCTCGCGGCCCCGTCCTCTTGCCCGCTGGTGGCGAAGTTCATGAATACGCGCAGGGTTCCGGGCCAGCTTTCGGTCTGCATCGCGGCATAGGGCGCGACGAACTCCCCGCCGCGGGACGCGAAGAACCCGTCCGATTCGAGATAGGGCGTGCAGGATGCCGCGAAGCCTTCGGCTATCACCGGAACCGCGTAAATTCCGGCATCGGTTAGGTCTTCAGGCGCGATGCACTGCTGCGCGAACGCCGCTTGCGCGTGCAGCAGCCCAATACTCGCCACTGCTCCTGCAGCGATCTTGCCGTAGTTCGATTTGCTCACCCGTTACTCCCTGATAATCGTTGCGACGGCCTGCGCCGCGATCCCTTCACCGCGTCCGGTAAACCCCAGCCGT
The DNA here is from genome assembly GCF_036365825.1 of Qipengyuania sp. HL-TH1. Taxonomy (NCBI): domain Bacteria; kingdom Pseudomonadati; phylum Pseudomonadota; class Alphaproteobacteria; order Sphingomonadales; family Erythrobacteraceae; genus Qipengyuania; species Qipengyuania profunda. The sequence goes on along the minus strand of NZ_CP142675.1, from coordinate 1,184,733 downwards.
TCGGTGGTGGTGGCCTTTACCGATATGGCATGGATGTCAACGCCGAGCAGTTCGGCGATCCGGGTCCGCATGGCTTCACGGTACGGGCCGATCTTGGGTGCCTCGCAGATGAGCGTCAGGTCGATATTGCCGATCGCGTAACCGGCATCGCCAACGAGCTGCGCGGCATGGGTCAGGAAACGGTCGCTGCTGGCACCCTTCCATTGCGGGTCGCTGGGCGGGAAATGGCTACCGATGTCGCCATTGCCGATCGCTCCAAGCAGGGCATCGACGATGGCATGCAGGCCGACATCGGCATCGCTGTGCCCCGCCAGCCCCTTGTCATGCTCGATGCGGATACCGCCGAGCCAGAGTTCCTCACCTACGGCAAGGCGGTGGACGTCGTATCCCATCCCGGTCCGTACGGGTGGCAGTCGGGTCATGAAATCCTCCGCGAAAGTCAGTTTGGCCAGACGTTCGTCACCCGTCACGTGCGCGACCTCGCCGCCGGCCGCGCGCAAGACCTGAGCATCGTCTCCCGCGGGGGCGTCGCCCTGCCAGGCATTGTGAGCGGCGAGGATCGTCGCGAAGCGAAACGCCTGCGGGGTCTGCACCCGGCGCAATTGCTCGCGCGGGGCCGTCCCTCTCATCATGCCGCCTGTATCGAGCGACAGGCTGTCGACCACCGGCAGCACAGGAATCGCTCCGGCGTAGTCATCGAGAGCAGCAAGCAGACGCTCGATAACGGTACGGGGGAGGTCGGGACGCGCTGCATCATGGATGAGCACGCGTTCGGCCGCGCCTACCGCTCGCAGCGCGTGGGCAACCGATTGCTGGCGCGTCTCGCCGCCAGGCACCAGGCAATATCCCTCGAGCCCCGACAGCGCCGCATGCGCCGCCTGATCGCCATTCTCGGGCACTGCGATGACCAGGGGGCTGGCACCCGCCGCGAGCAGGCTTTCGACCGAGTGCCGCAGCACCGGCTTGCCCCGCCAGCGCGCAAATTGCTTGGGCAAGGGCTGTCCTGCGCGCAGGCCCTGACCGGCCGCGACCACGATCGCGGCGAAGCCGGGGAGGGGAGCTGGATCCTGCATACGAAAGCAGCGCGCTAGCGGCTTGCCGTTTGCGCTGCAACGCACTATGTGCCTGCCCAATATTTAGGCAATGAACTCCGGCATGACCTTGCATCCCCTTCCTCCGGCTCCGCCGCAGCCGATCCTCGTCGGTGACGTGTCGATCGACACGCCGGTCGTGCTCGCGCCGATGACCGGGGTGACCGACCTCCCGTTCCGCCGCCTGGTGCGGCGCTATGGCTCGGGCCTCAACGTGACCGAGATGATCGCCAGCGAAGCGGCGATCCGCGAAACGCGCCAGAGCGTCCAGAAGGCGGCTTGGGACGCGATCGAGGAACCGGTGTCGATGCAGCTGGTCGGCTGCGACCCGGTGAGTATGGGCGACGCGGCGAAACTCCAGCAGGACAATGGCGCGGCGATCATCGACATCAATTTCGGCTGCCCGGTGCGCAAGGTCGTCGGCCAGCTCGCCGGATCGGCGCTGATGCGCGAGGTGCCGCTGGCAACGAAGCTGATGGAAGCGACGGTCAAGGCGGTTGACGTACCGGTGACCGTCAAGATGCGGATGGGCTGGGATCATGCCGATCTCAACGCCCCCGAACTTGCGCGCATTGCCGAGGACCTGGGGGTCAAGATGATCACCGTCCACGGCCGCACGCGCAACCAGATGTACAAGGGCCACGCCGACTGGGCGTTTATCCGTAAGGTAAAGGACGCGGTCTCGATCCCGGTCATTGCCAATGGCGATATCTGCACGATCGCCGATGCCGCGGCCGCGCTCGAACAATCGGGTGCCGACGGGATCATGATCGGGCGCGGGGCTTACGGCAAACCGTGGCTGCTGGGCCAGATCATGCATTGGTGGCGCACGGGCGAAGTGCTCGAAACCCCCTCATTCGACGAGCAATACGATGTGCTGGTTGAGCATTACGAGTCGATGCTCGACCATTATGGTGAAGGGGTCGGCACCAAGATCGCGCGCAAGCATCTGGGCTGGTATACCAAGGGCATGCACGGCTCCGCCGAGTTCCGCAATTTCGTCAACTTCATCGACGATCCGCGCAAGGTGCTCGAGGAAATCGAAACCTTCTACGAACCCTTCCTGCGGCGCCGCGCCGCGTGAGCACACTCGCCGGCGCACCCGATGCGCGCGCCCAGCTCGCCGCGCTGATCTTCGCGGTCCTGCTGCTCGACGAGGATGACAATATCGTCGAAGCCAACCACGCGGCCGAGGAGATGCTTGGCCGCAGCGCACGCAAGCTGTGCGAGAAGCGCTTCTGGGACGTCATCGGCATTTCCGACGAACGCCTGAGCGAAAGGCTGGCGACCGTCGATGCGCAGGTTATCGCGCGCGGCGTCACGATTGCGACCGCCATCGGCGACCGGCGCGTCAACATCAGCAGCTCTCCCATGCATGGCGAGGCGGGGTGGCGGGTGATCACGCTTTCCGATGCGGGACAACCGGCAAATGACGAGGATGAAAACGAGCGCGTGGAATTGCGCGCGCCGGCAGTTCTCGCCCACGAAATCAAGAACCCGTTGTCGGCCATTCGCGGGGCGAGCCAGCTGCTGGCCCGGCGGGTCGCGGGCAAGGACAAGCCGCTGGCGCAGATGATATCCGCCGAAGTGGACCGGATTGCCCAGCTGATTGACCGGATGCAGCAGCTCGGCGCGAAACCGGTGGAGATCACCGGGCCGTGCAATTTGCACGAGGCGATCCGCAATGCCATGGCCACGGTGCGCACCGGGCGCAGCGCGCCCTGCGAACTGGTCGAGGAATTCGATCCCTCGCTGCCCCCCGTGGCTGCCGATCAGGGCGCGCTGGAGCAGGTGCTGATCAATCTGATCGCCAACGCCTGCGACGCGAGCGCGGGCATGGACAATCCCCGCGTCAGCGTGCGGACGCGGTTCGTCAGCGGGCTGGTGTTCAACACGATCCGGCTGGGCAAGGCGACACGCCTCCCGATCGAGATCACCGTGACCGATGGCGGTGCGGGGATCGATCCGGCGCTGCGTGATCACGTGTTCGAACCCTTCGTATCGAGCAAGCCACATGGGCAGGGCCTTGGGCTCGCGCTCGTGCGCAAGCTGCTGCGCGATATGGGCGGGCGCGTCTCGCATGCGCGTGACGAGCGGGCGGGCGAAACCCATTTCCGCATCAACCTGCCGGTGGCGGGCTAGGGAGAACGATGGCGCATACTGTTCTTCTGGTCGAAGACGACAAGGGCATCGCGACGGTGATTACCGAGGCGCTGCGCGAAGAAGGCTTCGATGTTACCGCCTGCGAGAGCATAGCGCGGCGCGATGCCTTGCTGGCCGACAACCGCTTCGACGTGATGCTCACCGACGTGATGCTGGAAGATGGCGACGGACTGGCATCGATCGACACCGTTCGCAGGCTGGCCCCAGCCATGCCGGTCATCGTATTGTCCGCGCAGAACACGCTCGATACGGCGGTGCGTGCGAGCGACAGCGATGCGTTCGAATATTTCCCCAAGCCGTTCGACCTCGACGAACTGACGCAGGCGGTGGCGCAGGCGGTCGCCAATCGTCCTTCGAGCGAGCGTGAGGATGAGGCCGAGGACAGCGCGCTGCCGCTGATCGGGCGCAGTCCTGCGATGCAGGGCGTCTACCGCATGATCACCCGCGTGCTGCGCAATGATCTCACCGTGCTGATCACCGGCGAAAGCGGCACGGGCAAGGAACTGGTTGCCGAGGCGATCCACCAGTTGGGCTCGCGCAAGACCGGACCCTTCGTTGCGGTCAACATGGCGGCGATCCCGCACGATCTGCTCGAAAGCGAGCTGTTTGGGCACGAGCGCGGCGCGTTTACCGGCGCAGTGAGTCAGCAGATCGGCAAGTTCGAGCAGGCCAATGGCGGCACGCTGTTTCTCGACGAGATCGGCGATATGCCCGCCGAAGCGCAGACGCGCCTGCTGCGCGCGCTCCAGTCGGGACGGATCCGGCGGGTTGGCGGGCGGCAGGAAATCGGCGTCGATGTGCGCATAGTCGCAGCGACCAATCGCGACCTCGCCCCCATGATTGCCGACGGGCGGTTTCGCGAAGACCTCTATTATCGGCTCAACGTCGTCCCGATCCATTTGCCGCCCCTGCGCGAACGCCCGGAAGACATCGGCGCCCTGGTGCGCCACTTCCTCGGCCAGGCGGCGGGCGAGGGGCTTCCGCTTCGTCAGGCGAGTGCCGATGGGATCGAAGCGCTCAAGGCACGGGCATGGCGCGGCAATGTCCGCGAATTGCGCAATGCGGCGTTCCGGCTTGCGCTGATGGCGCGCGACGACACGATCGACCGCGCGGCGGTTGAAGACGTGCTCCCGACCGCCCGGACCGATGCGGACGATGGCAACAAGCATGGTTTCGAGGCCGCGGTCGAGGCATGGGTCGACACGGCGCGTCCGGCGGATGGCGCGGTCTATCACGCCGCGCTTGCTGCCTTCGAGAAGCCCTTGTTCGAATTGGCGCTCGAACGGACCGAGGGCAATCAGCTTCGCGCGGCGCGCCTGCTGGGTATCAATCGCAACACTCTGCGCAAGCGACTTTCAGAGCTCGACATCGCGCCGGAAACCTTCACCCGCAGGCGATAGCGTCGACATCCATCCGCTGCCGTCCACAACTGATCGAATTTGCACTTGCAACTTTGCAACAGTCCCGTTGTATGTGCGCCACGATGACGACAAGCATAGCAGGAACAAGGCGGCAGATACCGCGCTGGTGGCGCAGGTTCGTGGTTACCTCGCGGCGGCAGAACCTGTTTGGCTATATCGAAGTCACTGCAGCGGTTGCTTTCCTGATCATGGTGGCCAGCACCTGGGCCACCTTCACCAATGCGCCGCCCGATGGTGCATTGCTGCCATCGCGCCAGGTCGCAGGTCTGCTTATCGGCACGCTTATTCCCGCCATGGCACTGCTGGTGCTGGCCGGCCGGCGCGTGGCACTGAAGCGTGCAGCCGGAAGCACGGCGCGGCTGCATGTCAGGCTGGTGTTCTTCTTCTCGCTGATCGCGGCGGTGCCGACGCTGCTGGTCGCGGGCTTCGCTGCCTTCCTGTTCCAGTCGGGGGTGGACTTCTGGTTCTCGGACAATTCGCGCGGGCTGATGGAGAATGCCAACCAGCTGGCCGAAGGATATTACGAGGAGAACCAGCTCGATCTCGGCAATGAGACGATCTCGATGGCGATGGATATGCGCGCCATCCTCGGCCGGGTCGAAGTGACCGATCCCAATTTTGCGCTCGTCTATCAGTACCAGGCCGAACCGCGCGATGTGATCGAGAGCGCCATCCTGCAGGCGATGCCCGATGGTTCGATGCGCACTGCGGTGGTTTACGGTCTCAACGAAACCAGCGATCCGCGCGCCTTCGCGCAGAACTCGCTGGAGCGGTTGTCGAGCGGCGAACAGGTGGCGGTGCGCGGCAGCGCCGAGCGGATCGAAGCGGTCGCGCCGATCGATCGCGCCGCCGGGATCTATCTTTATACTGCGCGCAATGCGGAAGCAGGCTCGTTCCGCAGCTGGCAATCGGCGCGCTCGATCTCGACCGCCTATGACGAATTGACCAAACGGGCGCGCGCGCTGCAGCTGCGGTTCAATCTAGCGCTGTTTTTCGTTTCGCTCGCATTGGTCGGCCTCGCGGTGTGGTTTGCGCTACGCTTTGCCGACCGCCAGGTCGAGCCGCTGACCGAGCTGGTGGCGGCGGCGCACAAGGTGGGGGCGGGCAATTTCGCGCTGCGCGTCGAAGGGCGCACCGGGGCGGATGAAATCGGCCTGCTCAACCGCGCTTTCAACCGCATGACCGCGCAGCTCGAAAAGCAGACCGACGCGCTGCTGTCAGCCAATACCGAGCTGGAAGAGCGCCGCAGCTTCATCGAGGCGGTGCTGGAATCGGTCAGCGCGGGCATTATCTCCGTCGATGCCGATCTCAACGTCCTGCTGATGAACGCCGGAGCGCAGGCGATGCTCGGCAACGAAACCGGGGAAGGGCACCTGCCCGAGACACTCGACGAGCTTGCCCCGCAGATCGGTGCGATGGTCCGGGCGGGTCTCTCGCGAGGGGTCATCTCGCACAGTCGCAATGGCGAACTGCTTACGCTGGCGGTCAAGATCGGTCCCGAAAGCGACGGCCATGTGATCACCTTCGAGGACATTACCCGCCAATTGCTCGACCAGCGCCAGGCCGCCTGGTCCGATGTGGCGCGGCGGATCGCGCATGAGATCAAGAATCCGCTGACGCCGATCCAGCTCGCGACCGAACGCCTCAAGCGGCGCTACCGCAAGCAGATCGAAATCGATGGCGAGCTGTTCGACGAGCTTACCAATACGATCGTGCGGCAGGTCGGCGACCTGCGGAAGATGGTCGATGAATTTTCCAGTTTCGCGAGGCTGCCCAAGCCGACCTTCCGCACCGAGGATGCGATCGACCTTATCCGCCAGTCGCTGTTTCTGCAGGAAGTGGCGCATCAGAACGTGGATTACCGCTTCCACACCACCGCAGCCCCCCCGGTGCGGATCCAGTGTGACCGGCATCAATTGGGGCAGGCGCTGACCAATACGCTCAAGAACGCCTATGAGGCGATCGAGGCGAAGGCGCACACTGCCGATGTCGATTACCGCGGCAAGATCACGGTCGAGGTCGAACCCGGCGACGAGGACGTCACCGTGTCGATCGAGGACAATGGCATCGGCCTGCCGCAGGACCGCGTGAATATCCTCGAACCCTATGTGACGACGCGCGAGAAGGGCACCGGCCTCGGGCTCGCGATCGTCAACAAGATCGTCGAGGAACACGGCGGCGAAATGACATTCACCTCGGTCGAAACCGGGGGCACGCGCGTGACCATGCGGTTCGCGCGCGATCCGCTCGCCCTCGATGGCGACGCGCAGACAAGCATGAAAAAAGAAGGATAGGGACGCATGGCGCTGGATATTCTCATCGTCGACGACGAACGCGACATCCGCGAACTGGTTGCCGGAGTGCTGAGCGACGAGGGCTATGAATGCCGCACCGCGGGCGACAGCACCTCGGCGCTTGAGGCGATCGACGACAAGCGGCCGAGCCTGGTCCTGCTCGACGTGTGGCTGCACGGCAGCCCGATGGACGGGCTGGAGGTGCTCGACGCGATCAAGGCACGCGAGCCTGACCTGCCGGTGATCATCTTTTCGGGCCACGGCAATATCGACACTGCGGTCAGCGCGGTCAGCCGCGGCGCGGTCGATTTCATCGAGAAGCCGTTCGAGGCCGAGCGCCTCCTGCATCTGGTCGAGCGTGCCACCGAGACCGAACGCCTGCGCCGCGAGAACACGCGCCTGCGCGAGAACCAGGGGCAGGGCGACGAGTTCACCGGCAACTCGGCGGTCATCAACGCCGTGCGCGCCACGCTCAAGCGGGTCGCCAGCACAGGGAGCCGGGTACTGGTGACCGGTCCTGCCGGCGCCGGCAAAGAGGTCGCCGCGCGCCTGCTCCACAGCTGGAGCTCGCGGACGGACAAGGCCTTCGTCATTGTCAATTCTGCGCGGATTACGCCCGAGCGGTTCGAAGAGGAACTGTTCGGCGAGGAAGCCGATGGCAAGCTGGTCCGCCCGGGACTGCTGGAAACCGCGGATGGGGGCACGCTGTATCTCGACGAAGTTGCCGACATGCCGCTGTCGACGCAGGCCCGCATCCTGCGTGTCCTGACCGAGCAGAGTTTCGTCCGTGTCGGCGGGACACGGCAGATCGGCGTCGATGTGCGCGTCGTCTCCTCGACCTCGCGCGATCTGGCGGGTGAAATGGAAGAGAAACGCTTTCGCGAGGATCTGTTCTACCGGCTGAACGTCGTTCCGGTGGAAGTCCCCTCGCTGGCCGCGCGGCGCGACGACATCCCGGCGCTCGCCGACAGCTTTTTTGCCCGCTATGCGACCGAGCAGGGCCTGCGGCCACCCACGATCAGCGAAGAGGCGATGGCCGCACTCCAAGCCTATGACTGGCCTGGAAATGTGCGCCAGCTGCGCAATGTGGTCGAGCGCACGATCATCCTGACCCCGCGCGACAGCCTTGAACGGATCGAGGTCGACATGCTTCCCGAAGAAGTGCTTGGCGGCAAGGCCGGCGGCAGCGGCGGAGTGGGGGCGATGATGGGCGCCCCGCTACGCGAAGCGCGCGAGAATTTCGAACGCGAGTATCTGACCGTGCAGATCCGTCGTTTTTCCGGGAATATCTCGAAGACCGCGAACTTCATCGGCATGGAACGCTCGGCGCTGCACCGCAAACTCAAGCTGCTGGGTATGGTCGAGCGCAAGGGACCGGAGCGGAAGAACTGACGCGTCCCGCGAAAGTTGGACATTGTCTGACAAAACAAGGAATCCGTTGCGCTACTTGGGATTGTCTTCCACAATAGGCAGGTCCGCGAAGATTTGCGGATACACTCGGGCGTGGTGGGCGCCCAGATTGCGGCCTTTCCACGGGCTGCCAAAAACGGGAAAAGTACATGTCCGGCGATCGAACACTTTCGGCACGACCGCGCCCAAAATCGCCCGAAACGGGCCCGGCAAGCCGCCCTGCCAACCTGCAGGACGCCTTCCTCAACCTGCTCCGCAAGAACAAGGCTCCGGTGACCATGTTTCTGGTCAAGGGCGTCAAGCTTCAGGGCATCGTCACGTGGTTCGACAATTTCTCGATCCTGCTGCGCCGCGATGGCCAGTCGCAGCTTGTCTACAAGCACGCGATCAGCACGATCATGCCTTCGCAGCCGGTCGATACCACGCAATTCGCCAGCCAGGGTTCGTCCGCCAGGCAGCGCCTGTTGCAGGACGTTTTCCTCAGCCGGGTGCGCCAGGCCGAAGCCCAGGTGACCATGTTCCTCGTTAATGGGGTCATGCTGCAGGGGCGGATCGCCGCATACGACCTTTTCTGCATGCTGCTCGAGCGCGACGGCTACGTACAGCTGGCCTATAAGCACGCCGTGTCGACGATCCAGCCAGCCACCCCGGTCGATCTGACCGAGGAGTGGGAAGAAGACGAAAACTGAGCTTCGACGATGACCTGATGGGCGAGGTTTCGCGCGGGGCGCGGGCACTAATTGTGTGCCCGGACATCCGCGGGATGGCCTATGATCTCGACGCGCAGTCGCGGCTTGCCGAAGCCGAGGGGCTGGCGCTGGCGATCGGCATTGCCATCGCCGACAGCTTCGTGCTGCCGGTGCGCGACCTGCGCCCGAACCTGCTGTTCGGGGCGGGGCAGGTCGACAATATCCGTATCGCCTGCGAGCAGAACGAGGCCGAGCTTGTCGTCGTGGACGGAGCTTTGAGCCCGATCCAGCAGCGCAATCTGGAAGAAAAGCTCGCCCGCAAGGTCATCGACCGGACCGGGCTGATCCTCGAAATCTTCGGCGAGCGTGCGGCGACTGCCGAAGGCCGGTTGCAAGTCGAGCTCGCGCATCTCGATTACCAGCAAAGCCGCCTCGTGCGCAGCTGGACCCACCTTGAACGCCAACGCGGTGGCTTCGGCTTCCTCGGCGGTCCGGGTGAAACCCAGATTGAGGCCGACCGCCGGATGATCCGCCAGCGGATGGGGCGGCTGCGCAAGGAACTCGAACAGGTCCGCAAGACGCGCGGATTGCACCGCGAACGCCGCGAACGTGCGCCATGGCCGGTGGTGGCGCTGGTCGGCTATACCAATGCGGGCAAATCGACGCTGTTCAACCGCCTCACCGGAGCTGCGGTGATGGCGGAAGACCTGCTGTTCGCCACGCTCGACCCGACCATGCGCGCGATCACCCTGCCGGGGGTGGAGAAGGCGATCCTGTCGGATACGGTGGGCTTCATCTCCGATCTCCCGACGCAGCTGGTGGCCGCTTTTCGCGCGACGCTGGAGGAAGTGACCTCGGCCGATGTCATCTGCCACATCCGCGATATTTCCAACCCCTCGACCGCTGCACAAAAAGCGCAGGTGTTGCAGATCCTGCGCGATCTCGATGTGATCGAAGGGGAAGGGGAGGCATCCTCGATCCCGATCCTCGAAGTGTGGAACAAATGGGACCAGCTTGAGCCCGCGCTGGCCGAGGAATTGGCCGCCCAGGCCCAAACGAACGAGGATATCGTCACCACATCGGCGTTGACCGGCGAGGGAGTGGACCTTCTGCTCGAACGCCTGGGCGAGATGCTGACCCGAAATGCGGCACTGCGGACTTTCGAGGTTCCGGCGGGCGATGGACGCCGGATCGCGTGGCTGCACGCGCATGGTGAAGTGATCGAGGACATCGAGAGCGAGGACGGCGGTTCGCGGCAGATTACCGTAAGGCTCAACCCCAAGGAACTGGGGCAGTACGAGGCGCTGGCCTAGCCGGTTTCGCGCTTGGCGCGCTGCCAGTATTCTTCCTGCCGATCGAGATCGAGCGCGGCGAAATCCTCACCTTCGTTCTTGGATAGCTGTTCCATTACCTTGAAACGGCGTTCGAATTTGGCATTGGAGGCGCGCAGTGCCTGTTCGGGATCGACGCCGTAACGGCGCACGATATTGACCGCGACGAAGAGGACGTCGCCGGCTTCGAGCAGTCGCTCCTCCTCGGTTTCAGCCTCGTCGAGTTCCGCCAGTTCTTCTTTCAGTTTTTCGAGCGGACCGACGCTATCGGGCCACTCGAACCCGACGCGCGCCGCGCGTTTCTGTAGCTTGTGCGAGCGGAGCAAGGCGGGCAGCGCCTTGGCAACGCCGTCCATCGCGCTGGTCGCCCCCGATGCTTCGCGCTCGGCCGCTTTGAGATCTTCCCAGCGGCCGTCTTCCATGACGCCGCCTTCATTGCCGAAGATATGCGGATGCCGTGCTTCCATCTTGTCGCAGATATCGCGCGCGACATCGGCATAGGTGAAGCTGCTGGCTTCCTCGGCCATGCGCGCGTGGAAGACGACCTGGAACAGCAGGTCGCCAAGCTCTCCGCGCAGATCGTCCATGTCGCCGCGTTCGATCGCATCGGCGACCTCATACGCTTCCTCGATTGTATACGGCGCAATGGTCGCGAAATTCTGCGCCGTGTCCCATTCGCACCCGGTTTGCGGATCGCGCAGGCGTGCCATGATGGCGAGGAGTCGGTCGGTTTGCTTGGACATGGTCAAGACTTACCGCCGAGGGGTAGCAATCGGAAGGGCTCCTCTGGCGGCTTCCACGGCAAGAATGTCAGTGTGATAATATATATTATGTTAAATGAAGGGGTGGTCTAGCGGGCCAGGTCGATAAACAGGATCACGACCGCGAATATGCCTGCCCACGCTCCCGCCATGAAGAACCCTTTCCTCCAGCCGACCTCGCGCGCCCGAAACCCGGCGGCAACCAGGACCAGGAAGCCCGTCAGCGAAATCAGCGAGACAATCTGGTGTTCGTTCACGCGGCCATCACCAATCCGTCGAAACCGACCGTTACATGGTCCGGCACGTCCGCGCACAGGCTGCGGTAATCCATGCTCTTGTCCATATGCGTCAGCACGGTCCGTTTGACCTTCGCCTTGCGCGCGAGATCGATCGCCATGTCGAGATGCGCATGCGTGGGATGCGGCCGCCTGCGCAGGCAATCGACCACGAGGATATCAGCGCCTGCAAAGCAGCGGACCATCGCAGGCGTTATCTCGCTGAAATCAGTCGCATAGACGATCGACTTGCCGTCCGCGTCGAAGCGGAAACCCGTGCTGGTCACCGGTCCGTGCGGCATTTCGACATGGTCGAACGAAAACCCCGCAACCAGTTGAACATCCTTGATATCTTTGAGCGATACCATCGTCGGATAACCGAACTGGCCTTCGAAGACATAATCGAACCGCCGCCGCAGCCGTTCGCAGGTCACGCTGCTGGCGAAACCCGGCAAGGGATTGCTGCGGTCGTAGCGCATGACGCGCAGATCATCGATCCCATGGCAGTGATCGGCATGGTCATGCGTCCAGAACACCGCATCGACTTTCTCGATATTGTTGCCGAGCAATTGCGCGCGCAAATCGGTCGAGGTGTCGACGAGGATCTTCTGGCCAGCGTCGTTTTCGACGATTACCGACACGCGCGAGCGCCGGTTGCGCGGTTCGGCGGGATCGCACTCACCCCAGTCATTGCCAATCCGCGGCACCCCGGTGGAGGTGCCAGAGCCGAGCATCAGTACCTTCACGCGTCCGCCTTGCTGAAGAGCGCGTAGAAGTTGCGTGTCGTATAGTCCGCCAGGCTCTCAAGGCTTTCCCCGCGCAGATCGGCAAGGAATTGCGCCGTATCGCGCACGAAGCCCGGCTCGCACGGCCGGCCGCGGTGCGGAACGGGCGCAAGGAACGGGCTGTCGGTTTCGACCAGCAGCCGATCTGGCGGGATATCCTTGGCGAATGCCTGCAAATCCTTCGCGTTCTTGAAGGTCACGATCCCCGAGATCGAAACCGACAGGCCGAGGTCGAGCACCCGCTCGCCGAATTCGGCGGAGGCGGTGAAGCAGTGGATCAGCGCGGGGAAAGCGCCCTTGCCCAACTCGTCCTCGAGGATCGCCAGCGTATCATCCTCGGCATCGCGGGTATGGATGATGACGGGCAGCTGCACTTCGCGCGCGACATCGATATGGAGGCGGAACAGCCGCTGCTGCGCTTCGCGGTCGGAATGGTCGTAATAATAATCGAGCCCGGTCTCGCCGATCCCGATAACATTGGGATCGCGCGTGGCTTCGAGCAATTCGGTGCGGGTCAGGTCGAGGTGTTCGTCGGCGTTATGCGGATGGATACCCACGCTGGCGAAGACATCCGCCTTTGCCTGCGCGGTCCCGACGACCTGATCCCATTCGGCCCGCTTGGTGGAGATGTTGAGAAAGGCCTCGACCCCTGCCTCGCGCGCACGGTCGAGCGCTGCGGACTGACCTTCGACCAGACCTTCGTATTCGAGATGGCAATGGCTATCGACAAGCATCAGGCTGCCTCCTCTTGCACCAGCTCGAGCCGCGGGAAGACGGGGGTCGGTTTGTCGATCGTGTGGCCCGTAGCGGCCAGCCCTTCGAACCATGCCGTATCGGCGAGATCGGCGTAGTTCCGCCGGTCACCCGCAATTCCCAATTGATCGAGCACCGCGCCGGCCTTTTCGGGGACCACGGGCTGGATAGCGATCGCGAGGTCGCGAATGGCGATGAACAGCGTTTGCAGCACGGCTTTCATGCGTTCGGGATCGGTCTTCTTGAGCGCCCAGGGCGCCTGTTCGTCGACATAGGCATTGCAGGCATAAACCGCCTTGAGCCATGCCTCGATCCCGACCGAGAAGTTGAGGCACTCGAATTCGCGCGGCAGAATCTCGGCGCAGGCTTCGCCGACCTTTTCTAGCAACGCCTTGTCGTCCGCTGCCGTGCTGAAACTCTCGAGCTTGCCGTCCATATTCTTGGCGATCATCGACAGCGTGCGCTGCGCGAGGTTGCCGAAGCTGTTCGCGAGTTCGGCATTCACCTTGTTTACAAGCGCTTCTGCCGAATAGCTGCCATCCTGCCCGAAGGTGACCTCGGCCATCAGGAAGTACCGCAGCGCATCGACGCCGAATGTCTCTGCGAGTTCCATCGGGTCGGTGACATTGCCCGCCGATTTCGATTCCTTCACTCCGCGATTGAGCAGGAAGCCGTGTCCGAATACCTTCTTCGGCAGCGGCAAATCGGCGCTCATCAGGAAGGCGGGCCAGTAGATCGTGTGGAAACGGACGATGTCCTTGCCGATCAGGTGCAAGTCGGCGGGCCAGAATTTCTCCCACATCTCGCCGCCATCGGGATAGCCGACACCGGTGATGTAATTGGTCAGCGCATCGACCCAGACATACATCACATGCGCGTCGTCGCCGGGGACCTTCACGCCCCAGTCGAAGCTCGTCCGGCTGACCGACAGGTCCTGCAATCCGCGTTCGACGAAGGCGATCATTTCATTGCGGCGGCTCGCCGGCTCGATGAAGCCGGGCTTGGCGAGCAATTCGAGCAGGGGCTCGGCATAGTTCGACAGGCGGAAAAACCAGGTTTCTTCCTCGGTCCATTCGACCGGCGTGCCCTGCGGCGACAGTTTTTGCCCGCCTTCGCCCTCGACCAGTTCCTTCTCGTCGTAATAGGCTTCGTCGCGGATCGAGTACCACCCCTCGTAGCGATCCAGGTAGAGATCGCCCTTGGCCTCCATCGCCTGCCAGATCGCCTGGCTCGCGCGGTGGTGATCGGCATCGGTCGTGCGGATGAAGCGATCATAGGAAATGTTCAAAATATCGAACAATTCCCTGAAATATCCGGACATTTCATCGGCCAGTTCGCGCGGCGTAACGTCCAGGTCGCGCGCCTTCTGCGCCATCTTCAGCCCGTGCTCGTCGGTGCCGGTCTGGAAGCGTACTTCGCGCCCTTGCTGGCGCTGGAAGCGGGCGATTACGTCGGCCGCGATCGTCTCATAGGCATGGCCGATATGCGGCTTGCCATTGGGATAGTGGATCGCGGTCGTCAGATAATAGGGTTCAGCCATCGGCCCGCTCGCTAGCCGTAGCGGCGTTGGCGAGCAAGGTGCCGATTTCCATCGCAAGCAATCCGGCGTCGAAATTATAGGTTGGCTGTTCGCCCGTGAGCCGGACCAGCTCGCTATGCGTATCGATCACCGGACGCGGATCGGCGAGGCCGGGGTCAAGCCGCTGCGCGACGACCGAGCGCGCCAGCTCGAGCACGGCACGTATCCGGTCGCGGTCGGGCCGCGCGCCGATCAGCCCGGCGAGCGTGCCGCGCAGCTGGAAATCGGGATCGCCGCGGTCGAGAATATTGCGCATCGCCTGTGCGACCTTGCCGAGCTCCATGTCGACGAACTGGAGCGCCGCGCCGGGTGACCCGGCTGCTGCGGCGATGGCCGCCGCGCGTGTCAGATCGTCTGCGCTGGGGGCCAGATCCGCGAGCAGGCGATCCATGTCCATGTCCGGAATCGTCGGGAAACGTAGCACCCGGCAGCGCGAGCGGATCGTCGGGAGCAAGCGTGCGGGACTGTGCGCGACCAAGAGGAAGAACGTGCCGACCGGTGGCTCCTCGAGGCTCTTGAGTAGCGCATTGGCGGCGTTCCGCTCGAGGTCGTCGGCGGGATCGATGATGATCGCGCGGCGGTCGCCCAGGGTCGGCCGGGTGCTGAGGCGGGTCTGCATGGCGCGGATTTGCGCGATACGAATACTGCGCGCCTGCTCGAAAGGCTTGCCATCGGCGCGCTTGCGCTCTTCCTTGTCGTCCTTGGGCCCGTAGGTCAGCGTATGGATGTCGGGATGGTGCGCTGCGTCCCCCTCGCCGGCGCCGACCAGCGCGCGGGCTGCGGCCAGCGCGAAGGTGGCTTTGCCAAGCCCCCGGCGACCGGCGAGCAGCCAGGCATGATGCATCCGCTCCCCGCCGAGCGCTTCGCGCCATTCGCGCCAGGCGGTCTCGTGACCGAGCAGCATCAGGAAGCCGTCCCGAAGTGCCGTTTGACGGCACCGAGAACGCGCTGGTGGACCTCTTCGACCGTCCCATTGCCATCGACGATCGCGAAGCGTCCGGGCTCGCTGCGCGCAAACTCGAGGAACGCTGAATTGACCGATGCGTGATAGTCGGCCGCGCGCCCGCCGATCGCATCGCTGGTGGCCCCATCGCGCTGCACAAGCCGTGCTGCGACATCTGCCGGCGGGACGTCGATGACGATCGTCAGATCGGGCAGCAGGCCCGCGCTGCCGATCTCGTGCAACGCTGTGACACAGCCGTCCCCGAGCCCCCCGGCCATCCCCTGGTAGGCGCGACTCGAATCGAGAAAGCGGTCGCACACTACCCAAGCGCCGGCGTCGAGCGCAGGGCTGATCCGGCGTGCGACATGGTCGGCGCGCGCGGCGGCGAACAGCAGCGCTTCCGCCTCCAACGTCCAGCCCTCGCCCGGCGGTGCCAGAAGCAGGGCGCGGATCTCTTCGGCACCCGGCGTACCCCCCGGTTCGCGCGTCAGCTCGACCTCATGGCCCTGTTCGCGCAGGTCCTCGGCAAGCAGGCGCGCCTGGGTGGATTTGCCCATGCCCTCCCCGCCCTCGAAGGCGATGAATGTCCCGCGGGTCAAGCGACCCAGCTCCGCATGGCATTGAAGACGCGCTGGAGCAGGGTTGCCTCGAGCACCTCCTCGCTGGCGACGAGCGGGACGCGGTGGTCGGGCATACCCTCGATCGAGACGATCAGTTCGGCCACCTCCTCGCCCTTGGCGATCGGCGCCTGCAACGGGCCTTCATAGCGCAGCGCCAGCGAAACCTCGGGATCGGTTCCCTTGGGCACCGATATCCGCACCGGTCCCGCCGCGGTCAGCCCGACTTCGCCGGCGCCGCCCTGTTGCACACGGGCGCTGGCGATGCGCGCACCATTGGTGAACAGCACACGGCTGTCGAAATGCTGGAAGCCCCATTCGATGAATTGGCGCGAGGCCGCATTGCGCTCCCGCCCACCCGGGCTGCCCGCGACGACCATGACCAGCCGCCGCCCGTCGCGCTGCGCCGAGCCGAGGAAGCCGAACCCCGCCTGGTTGGTGTAGCCGGTCTTGATCCCGTCCGCTCCCGGTACCACCCCGATGATGGGGTCGTGGTTGCGTTGCTCGATCCCGTTGTATTTGAGGCCCTTCGCGCCGACGAAATGGCGGTATTTCGTCGGATGGCGGGTGACCATGGTCTGCGCCAGTGTCCCCAGATCGCGCGCGGTGACGAAGGTCTTGCCGTCGTCCATCCAGCCATTGGGGTTGCCGAAATGGCTATCCGCCATGCCGATATCGCGCGCCTTGGCGTTCATTGCCGCGACCCAGTCTTCGACCGATCCGGCAGCGCCTTCGGCAAGAACGACGGCGCCATCATTGGCCGAGACGGTGGTTACGCCGTGGAGCAGATCGTCAACCGTCACCCGCGCATCGGCAGGCAGGAACATGGTCGATCCCTTGCGATGCCACTTGCGGAAGGTGTCGGGCCGGACGCCATAGACCTGCTGCGGGAACAGCCGCCCCTCCTCCATCCATTCGAAGGCGAGGAAGGTCGTCATGACCTTCGTGATCGAGGCGGGCATGAAGCGACGGTCGATATCGCGCGCGTAGAGGATCTGCCCGCTCGACGCGTCGAGCAGGTAGGCGATCGGCGCATTCTCTGCGGGCGGGATCCTCGCGCTCGGGGCGCTTTGTGCACCGAGCGGTGAAGCGACGAGGGCTGTTGCCAATACAGCCAGCGAATTCAGGCAATTACGCAAGGTTGCTCCCGTGCCGGGCGAGAGCCGCGGCGTATCAGTCGAGTGAACGTATTTCCGCGTCGCTATAACCGCGCTCGCGCAGCTTGGCGAGCGCCTGCTCCGCCTGTCCACGGGTGGCGAAGGGGCCAACCCGGACAAGCGCGAGATTGCCGCTGGTCTCGACATAGCCCTGGACCTCGCGCGCCAGCCGATCGGCATTGGCGCGGACCGAAAACGCCCCGAGCTGGACCGTGTAGGTCCCATCCGCGGTCACCGGGACCATCAGCGGTGCGCGCGCTGGGCCGCCCTCGACCGCCATCGGCAGTTCGGGGCGGGTAACCGCACTATCTTCGGCGGGAGCCGGCGAGCTATCGGGATCGTCCTGGGTCGGGGCCACTGCAGCTTCCTCGTCGGGGTCGAGCGTGGCGATAGCACCGGGAACCGGCGCGATGCCACTGACCTGCGCCTGCCTTGCATCGCCCAGCGGCGCCGAACCGCGTTCGGGCAAACGCCGCTTGAGCACTTCGAGCAGGCCCGCAGGCGTATCCATCCTCGGCGGTGCCTCGCCCCCGGCGCGCAGCTGCGCGCGTTGCTCTTCGGGGGGATTGACCCGGCGCATCCGTACCGGCGCACCTTCGCCAATGCCCAGCTGCGCCAAAGCCGCTTCGGAAAGCGAGACGAGGCGGTCGTTGGTCATCGGTCCGCGCCGTTCGATCCGGACGAGCACGGTGCGCCCCGTATCGAGCGCAGTGACTTCGACATAGCTGGGCAGCGGCAATGTGCGGTGCGCGCCCGTGACGCCCGCAGCGCCGGGCTCGTCGACGGTGGCATAGCCGACCTGGTCGTAATTCATCGTGTCGACGGGGGTGTAGGTGATACCGTCAACCGTGAACGGATCGCCGACCACCACCGGATAATCCTCCGCCGGTCCGTTTGCGATCGAACGCTCCACGGGACCGGAAGCAGTCTGCGCGGTGCTGGCGCAGGCGCCGAGGCTGAGCAGCGCGAGACCCGCGACCGAGGCGAACGATATCCTAATTGGCAATTTCATCGGCCAGCAGCCCTACACTCATCGCGTAATAGTTCGAGCAATTATACTCGAGGATCACCCGATAATTCGAGGTTAAGAGCCAGGCCGGTGTTCCCGGACCGTCGGGCTGGAACAGCGTGACGAGCGTATTCTCGTCGAGCGCGCGCTGGGGCTGGACGCCTAATGCGCGCCAATCGGCCACGGTCTTGTAAACACTGTGCCGCTCATGGACGCGTGAACACACCGGGGCGACAATGCGCGTGCGATGCGCAGCGACATCGAAGCCTGAGGGCAGGTAAGCGCGTACGCCCCAGGGCTGGCCGGTGCGCCACCCGGCATCGCGGAAGTAGTTTGCGATCGAGGCCAGCGCATCGGCGCCGTTGTTCATGATGTCGGCGCGCCCGTCGCCATTGCCGTCGGCGGCAAGGCGCAAATAAACCGAAGGCAGGAATTGCGGATTGCCGAAGGCGCCCGCCCAGCTGCCCTTGAGCTCGCCGCGCGAATAACCCTTGTCGGCCACTTTCATCAGCGCGACCCACTCGCTCGAGAAAAGCTCGCGGCGGCGCCCTTCCCAGGCAAGCGTTGCCAAGGCCTGCGACAGGTCGAACCCGCCCTTCACCGCGCCATAGGCGGTTTCATGCCCCCAGATCGCGACCAGAACCTCGCTGGGGACGCCATATTCACGCTCTATCGCGCGCAAAGATCCCGACCAGCTTGCCCGCGCGTCGCGGCCGCCGCGAATGCGCGCCGCATCGACATGCGAGGCGATGTAGGGCGCGAGCGGCGGATAGCCCGTGCTGGTGGGCGCGCCGGGTTGGCCGCGGTCGAGTTCGATAACCCGGTAATTGGGTGCGAGCCCCGCGGTCATCCGCTGGAGCGTGCCCTCGCCCACCCCTTCGGCCCTGGCCCGCGCCATGAGCAGCTGGAGGTAGGCGTCGAAGCTCAAGCCCTCCTTTGCCTGGGCGGGGATGGCGGGGAGCGAAAGGGCGATGGCCCCGAGGGCAGCGAGCAAGCGTCGGAAAATCATGCGCTGATTGTCGCAGAGCGAAGCTGAACGGCAAGTGTCATTCGTCGTTTACGGGAAACCTCCCGTCCCTGTTCCTGGAAATGCGTGACAAGGCGCAGCGATTTGACTAGCTAGCGCCGCGCTCGCGGAGAGGTGGCAGAGCGGTTGAATGCACCGGTCTTGAAAACCGGCAAGGGTGCAAGCCCTTCGTGGGTTCGAATCCCACCCTCTCCGCCACGATCCCCGGTCAGTCCTTGTCGCCTGGTTTGCGGACCAGCGACTGGGCCTTGCGGTCGCCCTTCGGATAGTCCTCCGGATCGATCGATGACTGGTTCTGCAATGCCTTGTGATCCTTGATCGTCTTGCTGTCATCGGCGTCCTGCGCCGCGTCGTCCTGGGCTTGCGGGGTATCGCGTTCGGGAATGGTCATCATGGTCTCCTTTCCCCACCAACGCCCGTCATGCCGACAAGTTGCGTCTAGCGGCCTCGCGCGGCGATCTCGTCCATCGCCTCGCGCAGCTTGGGGTCCCATTCGGCCTTGAGTTCCCTGATCTTGGCGAGCAGTTCCTCGTTCTCGTAGGCAGGGATGTCGAGCCGGTAGGTATCGGCCACCTCGCGCATCGAGGTCCGGTCCATCGTCTCGAAGGCCTCGACCATGGCGATGGCAGACTGGCGATCGAAGCCCAGCGCCTCATAGACCGAGCGGCCCATCCGCAGGCTGCTGTCGTAGGTTTCGCGGACGATGTCGCGGCAGCCCATCGCCCACAGGTGATAGACATGGTCGCGGTCCTTGGCGCGCGAGACGACGTGCAATTGCGGGAAGTTGGCGCAGGCATAGCGTACCAGCTTGTCGATCTGCTCGCGCTCGTCGAGCGCCACGACGAGGATACGCGCGCGTTCGATCCCCGCGCTGGCGAGCAGGTCGGGCCGGGTGGCGTCGCCGTAATAGGTCGAGACCCGAACTTCTTCAGGACCTCGAGATGCTCGCTGTTGTAGTCGATCACCGTGACGCGGTGGCCCGAGGCATCGAGCATCCGGTCGACAATCCCGCCGACCCGCCCGCGCCCGGCGATGATGATCGGGTTGTCCTCGTCGATCGCATCGGCCTCGCGGTCGCCCTGCCCCGCGCAATAGGCATGCGCGATCAGCTTGTCATAGGCGATGAACAACAGCGGGGTGACGAGCATGGTCAACGCGACGATGAGCAAGAGCTGGGCCGCGAACTCGGGGGCGAAGACCGCATTGGCGACGCCGAAGGCGATCAGCACGAAGGCGAACTCGCCCGCTTGCGGGAGGCTGAGGCAGAACAGCCACAGCGCCTGATGCCGCAGCCCGTAGAGCCAGCCCACGACCAGCAGCACCCCCATCTTGGCGGCGATGGTGACCGCGGCCCAGAACAGCACCGAATCCCAGATCGTCGCGGCGAGGCCGAAGTCGATCCCCGCCCCCACGGTGATGAAGAACAGGCCCAGCAGCAGTCCCTTGAACGGGTTGATATCGCTTTCGAGCTCGTGCCGGTACTCGCTGGTCGCGAGCACCACGCCGGCGATAAAGGCACCGAGCGCGGGCGACAGGCCGACCAGCGACATCAGCAGCGCGATCCCGATCACCACCACCAGCGCGGCGGCGGTGAACAGCTCGCGCAGATTGGCGCGCGCGATGTAGCGGAACAGCGGGCGGATCGCGAAGATGCCGATGGCGATCACCGCCGCCACCGCGCCTACGCGCGTTACCGCCGCTACCCAGATCGACATGGGCGCGGTGAGGTCGATCCCGCCATGCGCCCCGCCCTCGCCGTGACTTGTGGCCAGTGACGCAAGCTCGGGCAGCGCGAGCAGCGGTACCAGCGCGAGGATCGGGATGACCGCGACATCCTGGACCAGCAGCACCGAGAAGCTGGCCTCGCCGCCCTGCGTGCGCATCAGCCCCTTCTCGGTCAGCGTCTGGACGATGATCGCGGTCGAGCTGAGCGCGAGGACCATGCCGACCGCCAGCGCGGTCTGCCAGGGTTGGTCGGCGAGCAGCGCGATACCGGTCAGCACCAGCGTGGTCAGCACCACCTGCCCGCCGCCGAGCCCGGCGAGCTTGCCGCGCATCGCCCACAGCCGCTTGGGTTCCATCTCGAGCCCGATGATGAACAGCATCATCACCACGCCGAATTCGGCGAACACCTGCAGCGCCTCGACATCGACCGACAGCGCGGCGAGCAGTGGTGCTATCGCCATGCCTGCAAGCAGGTAGCCGAGCACCGAGCCAAGCCCGAGGCGGGTGGCCAGCGGCACCGCGAGGACCCCGGCCAGGAGGATCAGGAAAGCCAGGATCAGGAAACCGGTCACGCTGTCATCCCCCTCGCGCCGCGGCGCGTGTCAGGCCTCAGATATGAAGCGCGCGGCCATAGCTCGCAAGCACGCTCTCATGCATCGATTCGCTGATCGTGGGATGCGGGAACACCGTCTGCATCAGCTCGGCCTCGGTGGTCTCGAGCGTCTTGCCCACGACGAAGCCCTGGATCATCTCGGTGACCTCGGCGCCGATCATATGCGCGCCGAGCAGTTCGCCGGTCTTCGCATCGAACACGGTCTTCACGAAGCCCTCGGCCTCGCCCAGCGCGATCGCCTTGCCATTGCCGATGAAGGGGAAGGTGCCCGCCTTCACTTCCCGGCCCGCTTCCTTTGCCTTGGCCTCGGTCAGCCCGACGCTGGCGATCTGCGGGCGGCAATAGGTGCAGCCCGGGATGTTGGCGCGGTCGAGCGGGTGCGGGTGGACGTCCTTGTTGCCGAGTTCCTTCGCAATCGCCTCGGCGGTGGTGACGCCTTCGTGGCTCGCCTTGTGCGCCAGCCACGGCCCCGGTGTGCAGTCACCGATCGCCCACAGACCCTTCGATTTGGTGCGCCCGTAATCGTCGATCTGGATGAAACCGCGGTCCATTTCGGCCAGCTTTTCCAGCCCGACATTTTCGGTGTTGGGGACTATGCCGATCGCGGTGATGCAATGGCTGAATTCGGTCTCGCTTATCTTGCCCTTGCTGTCCTTGATCTTGGCGGTCACGCCCTTGGCAGTAACCTTGAGGTCCTCGACCCCCGCGCCGGTCATGATCGTCATGCCCTGCTTGGTGAGGCTCTTCTCGAGGAAGGCCGAGACCTCCGCATCCTCGACCGGCACCACGCGGTCGAGCATTTCGACCACGGTCACATCGACGCCCATGTCGTTGTAGAAGCTGGCGAACTCGATCCCGATCGCGCCGCTGCCGATCACCAGCAGCTTCTTCGGCATTTCCTTGGGCGTCATCGCGTGGCGGTAGGTCCACACGCGTTCGCCGTCCGCCGGAGCGAAGGGCAGGTCGCGTGCGCGCGCGCCGGTGGCGACGATCACATGCTTGGCGGTGAGCTTCTCCTCGCCCTTGTCGCCCTTCACGGTGAGGCTGGTGGGGCCGGTCAGCGTGCCCTCGCCCATACGCACCGCGATCTTGTTCTTCTTCATCAGGTGCGTGACGCCCTGGTTGAGCTGCTTGGCGACCCCGCGGCTGCGCTTGACCACCGCCTCGAGATCGGCCTCGATCGCGCCTGCGATCTTGAGCCCGTAATCCTTGGCATGCTGCGCATAATGCAGGATCTCGGCCGAACGCAGCAGCGCCTTGGTCGGGATGCAGCCCCAGTTGAGGCAGATCCCGCCGAGCAGTTCGCGCTCGACGATGGCGGTCTTGAGCCCCAGCTGCGCGCAGCGGATGGCCGCGACATAGCCGCCGGGGCCGCTGCCGAGCACGATGACGTCGTATTTGGTGTCAGCCATGATTCGTCTCTGTAGTCTCTCGTTTGGTCGCAGACATGGACCGGGTGTTACACGGTCCAAGCGAAGAAAATCCGGGTCGCGCGGGACCGCGAATTGCGGCGGTCCGGAGCGGGAAATGCGTGCGGGTCATGCGGCTGCGTATCGCATGGACCCGGGCCTGTAGGACAGCGCTCATAGCCCCTCTCCCCTTGCGGGAGAGGGTCGGGAGAGGGGGCTGCGACATTCCTATCAAGCCCACCGCTCCGCCACCGCGCGCGGGCGGTCGTTTTCGTCGAGCAGGACGAATTTGAACGTGCCTTGCGCGACCTTGGTTTCGGCTTCGCCATTACGCTCGCGCCCGATCGCTTCGGCAGTGATGGTGAGCGAGGTGGTGCCGGTCGCGGCGATATCGCAATAGACCGACAGCTCGTCGCCCACCTGCATCGCGCCGGGAAATGCGAAATCACTTGCCGAGACGACCACCGCCTTGCCCTTCCCCTCGCGGCTCGCGAGCGACCCGGCGCCGAGCGCCATCTGGCTCATCAACCACCCGCCGAACACCCCGCCATAGGGGTTGAGGTCGGTGGGCATGGCGGTGACGCGGATTAGGGGGAAGCGGTCAGTCATGCTCGCGACGGCTCCTCACCTCATCATTCCGCTCCCTCAAACTCTCGAGATATGGATCGCTCTCGACCGCATTTTTTGCCCTCAAGAAGAAGAAGGCGCCATGAAATGCGATGGCGATTATCCAAAAAAAGATCACCACGTGACGATAAAATTCCAGAGGGTCTTCACAACCGGATCGCGACCTGCACCTAGGCGAGTCTGGCCATAACCAAAACTGAAGGACGACAGCAGCCAAAAGCAACGCCAACTTCCACTCGATTCTTTCAACAATCAGCGAGATGCTGAGCGCGACTAAAGCCGAAGCAGAAGTCAGAATGCCGATGGGAATGAGAACCGGCGAGGCAAACAAATACCAGATCAGGTCTTGAGACCTAACGGAACTTAGAGAACCGCTAAAATACGCGAACTCGGCTACTACCAACAGAAAGCCAAGAACAATTGCAGTAGCAGCCCGGCTGGAGATCGAGTCGATCAAACCACCAGCCCCATCGGGTTCTCGCACAGTTGCTGGAAGGCTTCCATCAGTCGCGCGCCGTCGGCGCCGTCGATGGCGCGGTGGTCGAAGCTGCCGGTGGCGCTCATCACCGTGGCAACGCCGAGCGCGCCGTCGATCACATGCGGGCGCTGCTCGCC
Source organism: Qipengyuania sp. HL-TH1 (assembly GCF_036365825.1). Lineage (NCBI taxonomy): Bacteria > Pseudomonadati > Pseudomonadota > Alphaproteobacteria > Sphingomonadales > Erythrobacteraceae > Qipengyuania > Qipengyuania profunda. The sequence continues at coordinate 1,160,439 of NZ_CP142675.1, read as the reverse complement.
TGCGCCGACCGCGAGGATCATCGCCTGCGGCGGGTTGATCACCGCGTCGAACTGCTTGGTGCCGAACATGCCGAGGTTGGACAGGCTGGCGGTGCCGCCCTGGTATTCCTGCGGCTGCAGCTTGTTGTCCTTCGCCTTGGCCGCCAGCTCCTTCATCTCGGTGCTGATCTGCGCGAGGCCCTTCCTGCCCGCATCGCGGATAATCGGGGTGATCAGGCCCGAGGGCGCGGCGACGGCGACCGAGATGTCCTCGCGCGAATACTGGTACAGCTCGTTGCCCTGGAAGCTGACATTACATGCCGGAACGCGCTGGAGCGCGCGGGCGAGCGCCTTGATCAGCAGATCGTTGACCGAGAGCTTCACGCCATCGGTTTCGAGGCTGGCATTGAGCTGCTTGCGCAGGTCGAGCAGCGCATCGAGCCGCACGTCGACGGTGAGGTAGATATGCGGGATCGTCTGCTTGGCCTCGGTCAGGCGGCGCGCGATGACCTTGCGGACATTGTTGAGCTTGGATGCTTCGTAGGGCGCATCGAGATCGCCGCCGAGCGTCGCGGGCCTGGGCGGCGCGCTGGCCGCGGGCGCGGACGCTTCGGCCTTGGCGGGGGCCGCCCCGGCTTCGAGCCCTTCGACATCGGCCTTGATGATCCGGCCGCGCGGGCCGGAGCCGGTCACGTCCGCAAGATCCACGCCCTTCTGTTCGGCGATCCGGCGCGCGAGCGGTGAGGCGATGATGCGGTCCTTGCCCGTCGCCCCAGCGGAAGCTGGGGTCGCTTTCGGTTGCGCGGTGTGGGTAGCGGTCCCAGCTTGCGCTGGGACGACGTCCTTTTCTTTCGGCTGAGCGGGGATGGTTTCCGGCTCGCTTTCCGCTTCGCTCTTCGTATCCGCGGGCGCCGCAGCGGCCGCTTCGTCGAGATCCTCGCCCTCTTCGGCGAGCATCGCGATCACGGTGCCGACCTTCACCCCTTCGCTGCCTTCCTCGACCGCAATGCTGGCGATCGTGCCTTCATCGACGGCCTCGAATTCCATCGTCGCCTTGTCGGTTTCGATCTCGGCCATGATGTCGCCGGCCTCGACCTTGTCCCCCGGCTTGACCAGCCATTTGGCGAGCGTGCCCTCCTCCATGGTGGGCGACAGGGCGGGCATCTTGATCGGCGTGGGCATGGTCTGACGTTACGTCCTCGCTGGGGAGAGAGTTGTGCCGCGACCTCTGCCGAAGATGCCCCTGCGCTGCAAGGTCCTTGCGCAGAATACGAATTTACGGGTAACCCGCGCGCAAGGATCGGGGAGCAATTATGCGCACATACCTTGTCGTGATGGACGAGACCGAGGAGGCCAAGCAGGCGCTGCGGTTTGCCTCGCTGCGCGCGCAGAAGACCGGCGGATCGGTGCATATCCTCGCGCTCGTGCCGCAGCAGACCTTCAACGCCTTCGGCGGGGTCCAGGCGACTATCGAACAGGAGGCGCGCGAACGCGCCGAGGTGATGGCCAATTCCGCCGCGGGCAACATCTTTGCCGAAAGCGGCAAGATGCCCACCATCGCGGTGCGACCGGGATCACCTGCCGATGTCATCCGGAAATATATCGACGAGCACGGCAATATCGCCGCGCTGGTGCTGGCGACGCATGCCGAGGGCGGCTCGGGCCCGCTGGTGACGCATTTCGCAGCGCATGCGGGGCAATTGCCCTGCCCGCTCTATCTCGTCCCCGGCGGGCTCAGCCGCGAAGAGATCGACCGCCTCGCCTGAGCGATCAGGTCAGCGTGCCGCGGGTGGGATAATCCTTGTCCAGCGTGAAGCTGATACCGCTGAGCAGGTCATCGAGATCGGGCCGCGTGAATGGCGCGTTCTGGACCACGGCGAAATGCAGCGTGCCATCGGGCTTGACCAGGAACAGTCCCGGTTCGGAGAAGATGTCGGGTTCTTCGCTGCCCTCCCGCTTTTCGCTGATGTAGAGGCCCCATTCGCGGGCCTTTTCCTCGCTCAGCGAATGCGCCAGCGGGACCTCGCCCGTGTCCCATTCCTCATGGCTGACCGCGGCGCGTTCGGGGCTGTCCATCGACACTGCGAAGACGTTGATGCCCTTGTCGGTGAACTGGTCGAGCTTGCCGCTCAGTTCGGTGAGGTACTTCTTGCAGATCGGGCAATGCTTGCCGCGGTAGAACACCAGCAGGGTGAACGCCTCGGGCTGCTGCTTCGACAGTTCGAAGCGCGCATCGATGGTCAGCGGCAGGTCGAGATCGGGGACGCTCTGGCCGGGGATAAGCTGGGTCATGAAGGCTCCTTCACCAACCCAATGAGCCGCCCCCCGGCGTGTTCCGTTACTTCTTCTTGCGCCCCTGATGGCGGATGTTCCCCGGGCGCCCGCGCTTGCCTGCGGGGTGCGACTGGCGCGGGGCACCCTGGCCCTTCTTCGGACCCTTGTTCTGGTGCGTCCGCTTCTTTTCCGGGGCGCGGTTGCCGCGCGGTTCGATCCCCGCGCCATCGCTGTCGGGCACTTCGAACTTGAGCGCGCCGGTCAGCGCATTGGCTTCGGCGAGCTTGAGCTTGAGCCGGTCGCCGACGGCATATTCGGTGCCGCTGCGTTCGCCGACGAGCTTGCGCGCGCCTTCGTCATAGCTGAAATATTCGCGCCCCAGCGTGCTGACCGGGACCAGCCCGTCGCCGCCGAGCTGCTCGATCGTGGCGAAGAAGCCGAAGCCCTGCACCCCGGTGATGCGCGTGTCGAAGGTCTCGCCCACGCGGCCCGAGAGCCAGGCCGCGACATAGCGGTCGATCGTGTCGCGTTCGGCCTCCATCGCGCGGCGTTCGGTCTGGCTGATCGCGTCGGTGATCTGGTGCAGCGCGGTTTTGTCACGGTCGGACAGGCCCGAGCCTTCGGGCAGGTCGACCTTTGGTTTGGGCTGTTCGAGCTTGTAGGCATCGACCAGCGCGCGGTGCACCAGCAGGTCGGCATACCGCCGGATCGGCGAGGTGAAATGCGCATAGCTGCCGAGCGAGAGGCCGAAGTGGCCCGCATTCTGCGGCCCGTAAAACGCCTGCGTCTGGCTGCGCAGCACCGCTTCCATGATGAGCGCTTTTTCCGCCGGCTCGGAAATGTCCTTGAGCATGCGGTTGAACAGGCCCGGCGTGATCACCTGGCCCAGCGCGAACTTCTTGCCCTGCGTGGCGAGATATTCGCGGAAGGCGAGCAATTTCTCGCGGCTCGGCTGTTCGTGGACGCGGTAGACCACCGGCGCGGCCTTGGCCTCGAGCGCCTTGGCCGCCGCGACATTTGCAGCGATCATGAAATCCTCGACCACGCGGTGCGCGTCGAGCCGTTCGCGGATCGCGATCTCCTCGATCACGCCCTCGTCATTGAGGCGGACCTGCCGTTCGGGCAGTTCGAGATCGAGCGGGTCGCGTGCCTGCCGCGCCTTGAACAGCAGCTTCCACGCGCCCCACAGGTTCTGCAGATATTCGGGCGCGTCGCCCGCATCGATCGCGGCCTGCGCGTCCTCATAGGCGATGTTCTTCGCCAGCCGGACGATGGCGCGGGTAAAGCGCCAGTCGCTGACCTTGCCGTCCTTGTCGATGCTTATGTGGCAGGCCATCGCGGCGCGGTCGACATCCTGCTTGAGGCTGCAGACATCGGCGCTGAGCACTTCGGGAAGCATCGGCACGACGCGGTCGGGGAAATAGACCGAATTGCCGCGCTTGCGCGCCTCGCGGTCCAGCTCGCCGCCGGGGCGCACGTAGTAGCTGACATCGGCGATCGCGATGATCGCGCGGTAACCGCCCTTCCCGTCAGGCTCGGCCCAGATGGCATCGTCATGGTCGCGCGCATCGGCGGGATCGATCGCGACGATGGGGACGTTGCGCAAATCCTCGCGGTGATCGGGCGAGAGCGGCAGGTCGACCGCGCGCTCGGCCTCGGCGATGGTTTCGCTCGGGAAGACATGCGGGATGCCATGCTTAGCGATGGCGATCAGGCTGAATGCCTTGGGTGCCAACGGGTCGCCGATCACCTCGACCACCTTGACCTTCGCGCGGGCGGATTTGCCCATGCGTTCGGCCAGCACCAGCTCGCCTGCCTCCGCCTCGCCCAGATCGCCGATCGGCGCACTTTCGCGTACGCGCTTGTCGACCGGAGCGAGCCATGGCTTGCCCGCGCCATCGAATTCGACGACGCCCATCATGCCTTCGGTGCGCGCGGGAAGCTTCTTCATCGGCGTCGCGCGCCAGCCGTCATCGGTTTCCTCGTTGCGCGCGAGGATCCGGTCGCCGCGCTTCAGCGCAGCCATCTTGGTCGTTTCGCGCACCACCAGCCGCGGCGGCTTTTCCTTGCTGTCGGGGGCCCAGTTCTCGGGCTCGGCAATTACTTCGCCATCCTCGATCGCGACGACCTTGAGCACGGTCACCTTGGGCACGCCGCCCATCCGGTGATAGGCAGTGCGCTTGCCGTCGATGAGGCCTTCCTCGGCCATGTCCTTGAGACGCTTTTTCAGCGTGATCTTTTCCTGACCCTTGAGCCCGAAGGCCTTGGCGATTTCGCGCTTGCCAGCGGGCGTGTCGGAGGTCTGGATGAATTCGAGTATCTGTTCTTTCGACGGCATCCCCTGACGCCGCCGGTTCGTGTTCTGTTTTGTCATGCGCGCCATATGGGGATGGCAAGGCCCGGTGTCACGGTCTGACTAATAGGCCTTTGCCAGCAGCACGCGCTCGACCGCGGGTTCGCCGGTGAAGATGCACGCGCCATCGACCGCCTCGGCCCCGATCGGCACGTTGCGGATGGTGAGCTTGTGGTCCTTCAGCCGCTCGACGACCTGTTCCAGCGCGGCGCCGGTCGGCTTCGACCATTGCACCTCGACCCAGCCGGGATAGCGCGAGGCGGAGAAGTGCTTTTCCACCTCGGCGAAATCGGTGACCCCGCGGGTGATGTTCGCATCGCGGCGCTCGGCAGCCCGGGCAAGCAATGCTGCCTGCATGTCGGTGAGGATCGCGGGAATGGCCTCCCCTGCGGCTTCGCGCGTCGGGTTCTCGAAGGCGGGCTTGCCGGTTTCGGCATCCCACAAACGGTCGCGGCGCAGCATGCTGACAACGCCATTGTCCATGTCGCGCCCGCCCACCTCGACGATCACCGGCGCGCCCTTGCGGACATAGTCCCAGCGCTTCTGCGCGGCCTTGCCCGGCCGCGTGTCGAGCAGCACGCGGAGCGGTTCGCCAAGCACGCTCTGGCCGGCCAGCGTCGCGCGCAGGACCTCGCAATAGTCGATCAGCGCCTGGTCTTCGGGCTTGTCGCGCAGCATCGGCAGGATCACCACCTGCTGCGGCGCGATCTTGGGCGGCAGGCGCAGGCCGTCGTCATCGCCATGCGTCATGATGACGCCGCCGACCATCCGCGTCGAAACGCCCCAGCTGGTGGTATGCGCCAGGCTCTCGCCGCCCTCGCGGTTCTGGTACTTGATCCCCGAAGCCTGCGCGAAATTGGTGCCGAGATAATGGCTGGTGCCCGCCTGCAGCGCCTTGCCGTCCTGCATCATCGCCTCGATCGACCAGGTCTCGACCGCGCCCGGAAAACGCTCGTTCTCGGGCTTTTCACCGGGCACCACTGCCAGTGCGAGGTCCTCGTCGGCAAAGGCCCGGTAAACCTCGAGCATGGTCAGCGTGTGCTCTTTCGCCTCCGCCTCGTCGGCATGCGCGGTATGGCCTTCCTGCCACAGGAATTCGCTGGTCCGCAGGAACATGCGCGTGCGCATTTCCCAGCGCACGACATTGGCCCACTGGTTGAGCTTCAGCGGCAGGTCGCGCCAGCTCTGGATCCAGCGCGCCATGGCATCGCCGATGATCGTTTCCGAGGTCGGGCGCACCACCAGCGGTTCTTCCAGCTTGGCCTCGGGATCGGGGATCAGCCCGCCATCCTTGCCCGCGATCAGCCGGTGATGCGTGACCACCGCCATTTCCTTGGCAAAGCCTTCGACATGCTCGGCCTCACGCTCGAAATTGGAGAGCGGGATGAAGATCGGGAAATAGGCATTTTCATGCCCCGTCGCCTTGATCCGGTCGTCGAGCAGGCGCTGCATGCGCTCCCAGATGCCGAAGCCCCACGGGCGGATCACCATGCAGCCGCGCACGCCCGATTCCTCGGCCATTTCGGCGGAGCTGATGACGTCCTGGTACCAGGCGGCGAAATCATCGTCGCGGCGTGTGTTCAAGGCATGGCGGATCTGGGCCATGGTCAATATCCCGTAATTGCTGGTCGGAGCGGCGCGCGGGCCGATGCCGTCATTTGCTCATCTCGTCCAGCTTCTTCTGCATCGCGGCCATCTGCGCGCGCATCTCGGCAAGGTCGTCGGACTGTTCGGGCCTGGGGGACTTGGACGCGGCGGGGATGAACGCCTCGGCGGCATTCTGCATCATCTTGAAATTGGCCTCGGCCATTTTCGCGAGCGGATTGGCTTCGATGCCCTTGGCGAAGGCCGACTGGATCTGTTCGCGGTTGCGGTGCAAATTTGCCATGCTGGCTTCGAGATAGCTCGGCATCATCGCCTGCATCGAATTGCCATACATGCTGATCAGGTCGCGCAGGAAGCTGACCGGGAGCATGTGCGTGCCGTGGCTTTCTTCCTCGACGATGATCTGCGTCAGGATGGTATGCGTGATATCGTCGCCGGACTTCGCATCGAGGACGTTGAAGTCGACATTCTCGCGGACCATCTTGGCCAGATCGTCCAGCGTGATGTAGCTGCTCGTATCGGTGTTGTAGAGCCGCCTGTTGGCGTACTTCTTGATGATGATCGGTTCGCCCTCGGCGGTCCGCTTGGCCATTCTCGCATGCTCCCCAATTGTGCAATGCGAGACGCTTAGCACGTGCACAAAGTGCGACGCAACACAGCGCGCTGCTCAGCCGAAGCGGTGACCGAGGATTGTCAGTAATTCATATTGCGAAAGAGTGGTTTGCCGCGCAGCATCGGGCAGGTGATAGGGCAGCGCGACCCAATCGCCCTCCCCCACGTCCGGCGCATCGGACAGGTCGAGGACGATCATATCCATTGACACCTTGCCAAGGATCGGCAGCCTGCACTCGCCATGCGTAAAATGCGCCCCTGCCCAGCTGCGCAGGATGCCGTCGGCATAGCCCAGCGACACCACGCCGATGCGCATGGCGCGGGATGCAGTAAAGGTGGCGTTGTAGCCGACCGTTTCCCCCGCCCCGATCTCGCGGCACTGGATCACCCGCGCTTCGGGATAGGCCACCTGGCGGATATCGCCCGCCAGCTCGCTGCGCGGGATGCCGCCATAGAGCGACAGTCCGGGGCGGGTCAGATCGAAGCCATAGTCGCCACCCAGCGCAATACCGGCGCTGTTGGCGAGGCTGGCCTCCTTGTGGCGGACCGCGGAGCGGCAGGTGCGGAAGGCGTCAATCTGGCGCGCATTCATCGCGCTGTCCTCGTCGGCGCAGGCCAAATGGCTCATCAGCACTTCGATCTCGAGCTGCTGGACGGCCGGGTGGGGCAGGTCGGCGGGGGATATGCCGAGGCGGTTGATCCCGGTGTCGACCATTAGATTGCACGGCCCGCCGCCGCTCTCGAGCCACAGGCGCGCCTGGCGCAGGCTGTCGATGACCGGCCTGACCCTTACCGCCCGCGCATAGGCGGCTTCCCCGGCGTCGATCGGACCGTGCAGCACCGCCACCTGCCCGGGCGGGACATGGCGCAGCACCGCGGGCACTTCGCTCCAATGCGCGACGAAGAAATCGCGGCACCCGGCCTCGCGCAGCACCGGCACGCAGGTCTCGACGCCCAGACCATAGCAATTCGCCTTTACCGCCGCCCCGGCGCGCGCGCTGCCCGACAGCGCGTCGAGCGCGCGCCAGTTATGCGCGAGGGCATCGCGATCGATACGCAGCAGCAGGGTCGGCGGCGGGAGCGTGGTCATCGGCGGCTCACGGAAGGACGGGAGACGCCGGCGGATCCTGCCCGCTATCCTCGAAATCGCGCGGCGGCCCTTCGGGCAGGCCCCACCAGGCCACGACCAGCCCGAAGCCGACCACCGCCATCGTGTACCACAGGCCCGAATAGGCATTGCCGGTCATTGCCACGATATAACCCGCGATCAAGGGCAGGAAGCCGCCGAGGTAGCCCGCCCCGATATGATAGGGGATCGACATCGAGCTGTAGCGGATCCGCGCGGGGAACATCTCCGACAGAAGCGCGGCGACCGAGCCATAGGTCAGCGCCGACAACAGGCCGAGCACCAGCAACAGGCCGATGATCCCGGCGATGCTCGCGAGTGACGGGGTCTGGCGTTCGAAGGAATAGCCATTGGCCTCAAGCCAGCTCTGGATGATCGCACGGCGCGTGTCATCGGGCAGGGCCTCGTAGCCATAGGTCGCGCTGCCGATTGCCAGTTCGGTGCGGGTGTCTTCGGTAATGGCATAGGGAACGCCAAGCGCGGTCAGATCCTGCAGCGCGCGGCCGCAGGCGCTGGCCTGGACTTCGGCGAAGGGATCGTATTCGCATTCGGCTCCGCTGATGGTGACGGGCGCGGCGCGCGCGCTGTCCTGCAGGCCCGGATTCGCGAGCGCGCCGATCCCCCAGAACACCGGGAACAGCAGCGCAAGCGCGGCGATCGCCCCGATAATGATCGGCTTCTTGCGCCCGACGCGGTCGGACCATTTGCCGACCACGATGTAGAACCCCATCGACAGCGTGCCCGCGATCAGCAGCATCCATTCGACCACGCCCTCGTCCACGCGCATCGGTCCGCGCAGGAACGACAGGCCCGAGAAGAAGGCGGTGTACCAGATCGTCGTGAGCACACCGGTGATGCCGAACAGCGCCACGAAGATGCGCTTGGGATTGCCCGGATAGGTGAGGCTTTCCTTGAACGGATTAGCCGAGGTTTCGCCTGCCGCCTTCATCGCTTGGAACACCGGGCTTTCGGACAGCTTGAGGCGCATCCAGAGCGAGATGAACAGCAGCACGATCGACAGCAGGAAGGGAATGCGCCAGCCCCATGCGGCGAAATCGTCGGCCGGGATCAGCGCGCGGCAGGCGATCACCACCGCGATCGACAGCACGAACCCGCCGACCACGCTGGCCTGGATGAAGCTGGTGTAGAAGCCGCGCTTTTCGGGCGGGGCATGCTCGGCGACATAGATTGCCGCGCCGCCATATTCGCCGCCCAGCGCCAGCCCCTGCAAGATGCGCAGGCCGATCACGATGAGCGGCGCGGCGATACCGATGCTGGCCGCGCTCGGGATCAGGCCGACACCGGCGGTGGCGATCCCCATCAGCGTCACGGTGACGAGGAAAGTGTATTTGCGCCCCAACCGGTCGCCGAGAAAGCCGAACAGGATCGCGCCAAGCGGGCGGAAGCCGAAACCGACCGCGAAACCGGCCCACACCAGCAGGATTTCCAGCGTCTCGTTATCGCTCGGGAAGAAGGCTGCGCCAATCAGCGCGGCGAGCGTACCGTAGATGAAGAAATCATACCATTCGAAGATCGTCCCCGCGCTGCTCGCGGCAATGACCAGGCGGATTTCCTTTTCGGACGGCTCCCTGTGCGGTGTGACGGCACCCTCGGGCATGTCGCGCTCCCTCCCTCGCGATTGTTCTTGGCGTGAACGCGGGTCTAGCGGGGGTCGCGGGGCTTGGAAAGCGCGTCCAGCGCAGCTCTCCACGGCAAGAGAATCGCCTCGTGCCGCCCGCGGTGCGGGCGGGCCGGTTCCAGCAGCGTGAGCCGGGGGAGGAGCGAGCTTGGCGCCTCGCCCTCGAGCCATTTGGTCAGCGACTGCAGGGTGCGCGCGATTGCCGCTGCATCCATGCCCCGCGCCTCGCGCGCGAAAATCGCCGCGGAGGCCTGGCCGACCGCGCAGGCGGTAACCTTGAGGCCGATGGTTTCGAGCCGGTCATCTTGGCTGGACGACAGGTCGATCACGCTACCGCAACTGCGCGAGCGAGCAGTGCCGCTTGCAATGGCCGCATGGTCGTAGGGATAGTTGGCCAGCTCCACCGCCAGGGCGAGCAGCTCGGGCGAATAGAGCGCAGGCGCGCGGGTGGTCGCCATCACTCGGGCGCGGCGGCCTGCTCGCGCAGGATGGCGCGGCGGTCGGCCAGCACTTCGACCAGCGCGCGCGAGCTGGCATCGACGAGTTCGTAACTGCGCGCCGTGGTGATCCAGGTGGGCCGCCCCTTGAAGCCCCACACCGTATCGTAGCCCAGCACCAGCAGCGAGAAGGCGATCACCACGATCACCATGCCCTTGAGCGCTCCGAAACCGAAGCCGAGGACGCGGTCGACCGGGCCCAGCACCGAGCCGCGCGAAGCGGTCCCGACATTGTTGGCGATGACTTTCATCGCGGCATAGGGGATCAGCAGCAGCAAGGTGAACGACAGCAGCGAGGTGGTGATATGCGCGCCGATGTACTCCTGCAGCGCAGTCGTCAGCGGCGTATGCAGGAACCGGATCGCAAAAGCGGCCAGCACCCACGCGGCAAGCGAAAGCACTTCCTGCATGAACCCACGCAGGAAACCGCCCACGGCGGCGATGCCGACGATCGGCAGGACAATGTAATCGAAACCCGTCATTTCTCTACCATGGACCGGGACTTATGAATTCCCGATTATCCGGTCAACGAGATTGGCCAATTGTCCCAAGCCGTCATAGGTCAGCGCCTCCGACCCGCCCTTCACATCCGCCGGTCCAAAGCCGCGGTCGAAGCCGAGCTTGGCGGCTTCACGCAGGCGCAGTCCGCCATGTGCGACCGGGCGGATTTCCCCGGCGAGCGAAACTTCACCCAGCCACACGCTGCGCGGCGGCAGCGGCTTGTCGGCCATCGCGCTGACCAGCGCCGCGGCCACCGCAAGGTCGGCCGCGGGATCGGACAGGCGATAGCCGCCCGCGACATTGAGATAGACCTCGGCCGAAGAGAAATTGAGCCCGCAGCGCGATTCGAGCACGGCGAGCAGCATGGCGAGCCGCCCGCTGTCCCACCCGACCACCGCGCGGCGCGGTGTGGCACCCGATTGCAGCCGCACGATCAGCGCCTGGATCTCGACCAGCACCGGGCGCGTCCCTTCGATCGCGGGGAATACCGCACTGCCGGCCATCGGCTCGTCGCGGCCCGAGAGGAACAGCATGGAGGGGTTGTCGACTTCCTCCAGCCCCTCCCCCGCCATCGCGAAGACGCCGATCTCGTCGACTGCGCCGAAGCGGTTCTTGAGCGCGCGCAGGATGCGGTACTGGTGGCTGCGCTCGCCCTCGAAGCTCATCACGACATCGACCATGTGCTCGAGCACGCGCGGCCCGGCAATGCTGCCGTCCTTGGTCACATGCCCGACCAGCACCAGCCCGACCCCGTTTTCCTTGGCGTAGCGGATCAGTTCGAAGGCGCAGCCGCGCACCTGGCTGACCGTGCCCGGCGCGCCTTCGATCGTGTCCGAATGCATCGTCTGGATCGAATCGATCACCAGCAGCTTGGGCGCGTCCATCGAACCCAGCGTGGTCAGGATATCGCGCACCCCGGTCGCGGCGGCGAGCTTGATCGGCGCGTCCGACAGCCCGAGCCGCGCGGCGCGCATGCGGATTTGCCCGGCAGCTTCCTCGCCGCTGACATAGACGACGCCATGCCCGCCGCGAGCGATCTTGGCCGCGGCCTGAAGCAGCAATGTCGATTTGCCGATGCCCGGATCGCCGCCCAGCAGGATCGCCGAACCCGGGACCAGCCCGCCGCCCAGCGCGCGGTCGAATTCGGCAAGGCCGGTGGGCTGGCGCGTCGGCAGGGCGCCGGGCTTGTCGAGCTCGACGAACTCGACCGCGCGCCCCCCGCTCGACAGATCGTGTTTCATCGAGAACACCGTCGCCGGGGCATCCTCCGCCAGCGTGTTCCATTCGGCGCAATCGGGGCATTGCCCCTGCCAGCGATTGGATACGCCGCCACAGGCCTGACAGACATAGCGTTTCTTGGGTTTCGCCATGCGCGCTTGCTAACCGGAACATTTCGCGAACGCAATTGCCTTTGTCGGTTTATCCCGTCATGAGGTCCGACAATGCGTCAAAAGGAATTGCGGATAGCGCTGGTCTGCTACGGCGGAGTGAGCTTGGCCATCTATATGCATGGCGTGACGCGCGAGCTGTGGCAGCTTGCCCGCGCCAGTCGCGATTTCCACGCGCAGGGGCCCGCGCGCGGCGGCGTGGAAGCGGTCTATCGCGCGCTGCTCGGACGGATCGCCGACGAACATGACCTGCGCTTGCGCGTGCTCCCCGATATCATGAGCGGGGCCAGCGCGGGCGGGATCAATGCCGTGTTCCTCGCGCAGGCGGTCCATTCGGGCCAATCGCTCGAACCACTGACCGACCTGTGGCTCGAATTGGCCGATGTCGACGAACTGGTCGACCCCGCGGCGCGCCTCAAATGGCGGTTTTCGAAGATGTGGGCGCAGCCCTTCGCCACCTGGCTGCTCAGCCGGCCCGGCAGCAACCTGGCCGATGCGGTGGCCCCCGAGACGCAGGCCGAGGTCGAGCGCAAGGTGTCGCACCTGATTCGCGGCCGGTGGTTCGAACCGCCGTTCTCGGGCCTCGGCTTCTCGCGCATGCTCGAACGGGCCTTCTCGGCCATGGCCGCGAGCCCGGTGGAAGAGCCGCTGCTGCCACCCGGCCATCCGCTCGACCTCTATGTCACCGCGACCGATTTCCACGGCTATCTCGAATTGCTGCGGCTGCACAGCCCGCCGGTGGTCGAGGATACCGAACACCGCATGCCGATTTCCTTCCGGACGCGCACGCCGATGACCGGCGGCATCGATATCGCCAATCCGCTCGAGCTGGTGTTCGCTGCCCGCGCGACAGCCAGTTTCCCGGGGGCCTTCCCGCCGCTGCGGATCGAGGAAATCGACCAATTGTCCGACCTCACCGAACGCAGGTGGCCGGAGAGGGAGGCGTTTCTCGAACGGATCATGCCGGTGCATGTCGCGCGGGAAACAATTGATAATGTGTCGCTTATCGACGGGTCGGTGCTGGTCAACAAGCCGTTCGCCGGGGCCATCGCCGCCTTGCACGAACGCCCCGCGCAGCGCGAAGTCGACCGCCGGTTCCTTTATGTCGATCCGCGGCCCGACCGCTATGGCGATGATGGCGGCAAGCGTGAGCCGGTGGGCTTCTTTTCCGCGATCTTCGGGTCGCTTTCGACGCTCCCCCGCGAACAGCCGATCCGCGACAATCTGGAACAGCTCGAAGAGCAAAGCCGCGAGGCCGAACGGCTCAGCCGCATGGTCGCCGCGCTGCGCCCCGAAGTTGATGCCGCGGTCGACCGCCTGTTTGGGCGAACGCTGTTTCTCGACCGGCCCACCCCTGCACGGCTGAAAGCGTGGCGGCAGAAGGCGCAGCAGGCCGCCGCCGAGCGTGCGGGTTATGCCTTCCATGCCTATGCGCAAGCGAAGTTCACCGGTATCGTCGTCCGCCTCGCGCGGTTGGCGTTGGCCGCTGCGCCCAAGCTGGGGTTCGACGATCCCGCCCCGATCGAGGCGGTGCTGCGCGAGGAGTTGATCCGGCGCGGGCTGAACACGCTGGCTGCGCCCTCGGGCGGTGCATCGCCCGAAGCGATCGCCTTCTTCCGCGAACACGACATCGGTTTTCGCATCCGCCGGTTGCGTCTGCTCGCGCGGCGGCTTGCGCGCGACTGGGAGGCCGATCCCGACATTTCCGACGAGGCACTCGAACAGGGCCGCGACACGGTCTACCGGATACTCGCGCTCTATTTCGAACGCGAGGGCGTTGCCGCGCTGGGCGCCGATTTCGTGCCCCTGGCCGAGGGGGTGATGCGCGACCCGGGGTCGCTGCTCGACATGATCGAGGCGAAGCGCCTGCTTCCCGGGCTCGACGACCGCGCCGAGGAAATGCTCGCTGCCGCGCTCGAGCAGATGCCCAAGAACCTGCGCCGCCGGATGCTGCTGAGCTATCTGGGCTTTCCCTTCTACGATGTCGCGACGCTGCCGCTGCTGCGCAATGAAGGACTGACCGAATTCGACCCAGTCAAGGTAGACCGCATCAGCCCCGACGATGCGCGCAGTATCCGCGAAGGCGGAACGCCGGCCACGCTGCGCGGGGTCGAGTTCTATAATTTCGGCGCCTTCTTCAGCCGGGCTTACCGCGAGAACGATTATCTGTGGGGCCGGTTGCACGGGGCGGAGCGGATGATCGACCTGGTCTGTTCGACGCTGGAAAAGCCCTTTGCCGCCGAAACCTGTCGCCACTTCAAGCGCGCGGCCTTCCACGCGATCCTCGACGAAGAGCAGATGGCGCAGCGGTGTACACAGCGCCTGATCGACGAGATCCGCGCCGAACTTGTCGAACGAATGCCCTAGCCCGCGGCGCGGCCGAAGAAGAGCAGCATCACCAGCCGAGCGCTTTCGGCGTCGGTGCCGAAGCCCGGCGCGGCATTGTGGAACTGCCAGGGTGAAAACAGCACGAGCCGGTTGAAGCGCATCGGGACGCGCATCACGCGCTCCCATTTGCCCGCCTGCGTGGTATCCTTATTGACTACATCGCCGACCAGCGTGTCGAGATCGGCATAGCCCGACGCTGCAAGTTCGGCGCCATTGGCGGGCACGCGTTCGAGGCCGGTACGCTTGTGGCGAAAGAAATCGGTCCCGCCGGCCCCCGGTCTGGCGCAATCTTCGGGGCGCGAGAGGTAGAGGATGCCGGAGTAGAAAGCGGGGTCGATATGCACCCCGCTGCGGCCCTTGTCCGCTTTCAGCGTCATCCGGCAACGGCCATGCTCGGTCTTGTCCGCCCCCTTGAGCGCGAGCCCGAGATGCCGCGAGACCGAAGCGTTAATCCCGTCCATCGGCAACGCGCCGGTTGAATCGCGGCCCGGATAATTCCCCCCGTTCCCGGCGGCGCATAGTCGAGCGCGAGCGCAGCCCGCCGCGCGGCCCAGGGGTCGGACAGGAAATCGTCGATGATCGTCAGCGAAGGCAGCATGGGCCGCGCTTATCGCCAGCGCAGCCCTGCTTGGCAATCACCCGCCGATCACATCCTTGAGCTTGTTGAAGAAGCCGCGGCTTTCAGGGCATTCGTCGCCGGTTTCCAGCTCGCGGAACTGTTCGAGCAGCGCGCGCTGTTCCTTGCTCAGCTTGGTCGGGGTCTCGACTGCGATCTCGACCACTAGGTCACCGCGTCCGCGGCCCTGCAGTACGGGCATGCCCGCACCGCGATGGCGCAATTGCTTGCCCGACTGGATACCCGCCGGAATTTCGATCGTCACATCCTCGCCATCGAGGTTGGGAATATCGATCGACCCGCCCAGCGCAGCGGCGGTGAAGCTGATCGGTACGCGCGTGGCGAGCGTGGTGCCTTCGCGCTGGAAGATCGCATGCGGTTTCACATGGAGGAAAATATAGAGATCGCCCGGAGGCGCGCCGCGCGGTCCGGCCTCGCCCTTGCCCGACAGGCGGATGCGGGTGCCGGTATCGACACCGGGCGGGATTTCGACCTCGAGCGACTGCGCCTTGTCGACGCGTCCCTCGCCGCGGCAATCGCGGCATGGCGAGCTGATGACTTCGCCGCTGCCATGACAATTGGGGCACGGGCGTTCGACGACGAAGAAACCCTGCTTGGCGCGGACCTGGCCCTGGCCGTGGCACAGGTTGCAGGTGCGCGCGCGCGTTCCGGGCGTTGCGCCCGAGCCGTGGCAGGTTTCGCAATTCTGCGAGACTTCGATCTCGATTTCGGTCGATTTGCCGTGGAAGGCTTCCTCGAGTTCGATCTGCAGATCGTAACGCAGATCGGCACCGCGGCGCGGACGGGCACGCCCACCGCCGCCAAAGGCGCTGCCGAAGATGGTCTCGAAAATATCCCCGATATCGCCAAAATCGGCGCCGGGATGGCCGCCGCCACCGGGGCCGCCCTGCTGGAAAGCGGCATGCCCGAAGCGGTCGTAGGCCGCGCGCTTCTGCGGGTCCTTGAGCACTTCATAGGCGGCGCTGAGCGCCTTGAACTTCCCCTCGCTCTCGGTGCAGCCGGGGTTGCGATCGGGATGGTGCTTCATCGCGAGCTTGCGATAGGCCGACTTGATCGTCGCCCCGTCGGCATCGCGGCTCACTCCGAGCAATTCGTATAGTTCGGTTTCGGTAGTCGACATGGCTTCCCAATGACTAATCGCCACCGGTGCGTTGGGGCACCGGTGGCGATTGGTTTTTCATCGTCCGATCAGTTCTTCGCGTCTTCGTCGACTTCGGAGAACTCGGCGTCGACCACGTCGTCCTCGGCCGCGCTATCCGCTGCTTCGGCATCTCCGGTAGGCGCGTCGGCAGCATTGGCCTGCTCCTGCTCGTAGATCGACTGGCCCATCTTCATCGCGCTCTGCGACAGGTCCTGGGCCTTGGCGTTGATGTCGGTAGCGTCATCACCTTCGAGCGCGGTCTTGAGCGCCGCGACCTTCTCTTCGACTTCGCTCTTCAGCGAAGCGTCGATCTTGTCGCCATGCTCTTCGAGCTGCTTCTCGGTTGCGTGGACGAGGCTGTCGGCCTGGTTGCGGGCCTCGGCGCTTTCGCGGCGCTTCTTGTCCTCGTCGGCGAACTTCTCGGCATCCTGGACCATCTGGTCGATATCGTCATCGGACAGGCCGCCCGATGCCTGGATGCGGATCTGCTGCTCCTTGCCGGTGCCCTTGTCCTTGGCACTGACGTTGACGATGCCGTTGGCGTCGATGTCGAAAGTGACCTCGATCTGCGGCACGCCGCGCGGGGCAGCCGGGATACCGACCAGGTCGAACTGGCCGAGCATCTTGTTGTCCGCGGCCATTTCGCGTTCGCCCTGGAAAACGCGGATCGTCACCGCGTTCTGATTGTCCTCGGCGGTCGAATAGGTCTGCGTCTTCTTGGTCGGGATCGTCGTGTTGCGATCGATCATCTTGGTCATGATGCCGCCAAGGGTCTCGATGCCCAGCGAGAGCGGAGTCACGTCGAGCAGCAGCACGTCCTTGACGTCGCCCTGGAGGACGCCGGCCTGGATCGCTGCGCCCATGGCGACGACTTCATCGGGGTTCACGCCGGTATGCGGCTTCGAACCGAAGAATTCTTCCACGACTTCGCGAACCTTGGGCATGCGGGTCATGCCGCCGACGAGGATGACCTCGTCGATCTCGTCCTTCGAGACACCGGCATCGGCCAGCGCCTTCTTGCACGGTTCGAGCGTACGCTTGATCAGGTCGCCGACGAGCTGTTCGAGCTTCGAGCGGCTGAGCGTTTCGACGAGGTGCAGCGGGGTCGAGCTGCCGCCTTCCATGCGCGCGGTGATGAAGGGCAGGTTGACTTCGGTCGAGGCCGAGCTCGAGAGTTCGATCTTGGCCTTCTCGGCGGCTTCCTTGAGGCGCTGCAGCGCGAGCTTGTCAGTCCGGAGATCCATGTTCTCCTTCTTCTTGAACTCGTCCGCGAGATATTCGACGATCGTGCTGTCGAAATCTTCGCCGCCCAGGAAAGTGTCGCCATTGGTCGACTTCACTTCGAACACGCCGTCACCGATTTCGAGGACCGAAACGTCGAAGGTACCGCCGCCAAGATCGTAAACGGCGATGGTCTTGCCGTCTTCCTTGTCCATGCCATAGGCGAGCGCCGCGGCGGTCGGTTCGTTGATGATGCGCAGCACTTCGAGACCCGCGATCTGGCCGGCGTCCTTGGTCGCCTGGCGCTGCGCGTCGTTGAAGTATGCGGGAACGGTGATGACCGCCTGGGTGACGGTTTCGCCAAGATAGCTCTCGGCGGTTTCCTTCATCTTCTGCAGGATGAAGGCGGAAACCTGGCTGGGCGAATAGTCTTCGCCGCCGGCTTCGACCCATGCGTCGCCGTTCTTGCCCTTGACGATGTCGTAGGGAACCAGGCCCATGTCCTTCTTGGTCAGCGGGTCATCGAACCGGCGACCGATCAGGCGCTTGATCGCGAACAGCGTGTTGTCGGGATTGGTCACCGCCTGGCGCTTGGCCGGCTGACCGATCAGACGTTCGCTGTCCTTGGTGAAGGCAACGATCGACGGTGTGGTCCGCGCGCCTTCCGAATTCTCAATGACCTTGGGCTTGCCGCCGTCCATCAAGGCGACACAGCTGTTGGTGGTGCCGAGGTCGATACCGATAACTTTGCTCATGGTTTCCCCATCTGTTTCAAGTCGTTGGACACCGCACTTTGGGTTCCCCAAAGCTGGCGGAACCGGTTGGCGGCTCTATCCGGTGGTGTGTTACCCGCGTGATATAGGTGCGGTTTTCCTTGGCACAAGGGAGAGCGCGCGCTAGTTTTTGCGCAGGACGAAGAGGGGATGAAATCCATGAAATTCACATATTTCGCACCAGCAGCGCTGGCTTTCGCTACGGTTACACTGGCCGCTTGTTCGGGCGGCGCCGAGGAAGCAGCGGCACCCGCGGTCGACGAGGTCGCACTGGAACTGAGCGACGCACGCCTGATGCTGCCGGCGGTATCTGGCAATCCGGGCGCGATCTATTTCACCGTCGCCAATACCGGCGAGCGCAATTACGCGATCCGCCGCGCCGATGTGGAAGGCGCCGGCCGTGCAGAACTCCACGCATCGATGCAGATGGATGGCGAAATGACCATGGACAGCGTGGGCCAGGTATTGGTCAATGCGGGGGATGAAGAGACTTTCGAACCCGGCGGCTACCACGTTATGGTGTTCGATCTCGACCCGGCAATCGCGGCGGGCGACACGGCCGAGATGACGCTGACCGTTGTGGGCGGCAAGCAGAAGAGCTTCCCGGTCGAAGTCCGCGCCGCGGGTGACGAACGCTGAGCGATGGGCGCGACACGCTGGGGGTTGCTGCCCATGACGAAGCGGTCGCGCCAACCTGCCCCGTAGGAGGGGAACGTCCGCTGACAGCGGGCGAGATTGCGCTCGCCCAATCGGTTTTCGGGCACGCGATCGATTATGCCAGGGTGACGATCCGGCGGCGGAAGTGGTTTCCCTTCCAGCCCCGCCGGATCACCATGGCCCCGCGCGGACACGTGCATTTCCACCCTCGCGGCGATGCCTATTGCGATGATTTCTCGACCACGCATGTGCTGCGCCAGGGGTTGCTGATCCACGAGCTGGTGCATGTCTGGCAGGTCCAGACCAGGGGCGACTGGTATTTGGTCACGCGCCGGATGCCATGGGCGCGCTATGATTATGCGCTCAAACCCGGTTGGCCGCTCGAACGCTATGGCATCGAGCAGCAGGCCGAGATCGTGAAACACGCCTTCTGGCTGCGCAATGGTGTCAAGGTCGCGGGCATCGCCGATCCCGCAGCATACGACCTGCTGGTCCGCTTCCCCGGGGCCGAGCGCTAGGAAGTGCGGGCAGCCGATGCAAAAAGGGCCGCCCCATGCGGGACGGCCCTTGTTCGTTCGGTCGGATGTTCATCCGACCAGGCGATCAGCGCCAGTAGCGGGCGTAGCGATCGTCGTCACGGCAGTCGTCGTCGACATAGCGGCCATCGCCGTAATAGCCGTCGCAATCGTCGTCCTTGTCGCTGACATAGCCGATCACCCCGCCGATCGCGGCACCGGCTAGCGCGTAAGTTTCGAGGTCTTCGCCCAGCAGTGCGCTCAGCCCGGCACCGGCAGCCGCGCCGGCAGCTGCGCCCTCGACCGCGTAATTCTGGGCGCAGGCGCCCAGTCCGAGGCTCGAGGCGAGTAGCGCGGGTGCGAGTAACAGCTTGGTGTTCATGGTATCTCTCCGTTTGCGTCCCTGTCGGATCACCTACGGACGAGCGGCTTCGCCGTTCCTCAGTCGTAGGTCACGCCGGGCAAACCCTGCCCGCCATCGGCGATAAAGGCATTGATGCGCGCTTCGAGCGCGGGCAGCGGCACCGAACCGAGCGACAGCACCACATCGTGGAACTTGCGGATGTCGAACGCTTCGCCGAGTTCCTCTTCCGCCTTCGCACGGACGCGGCGTATCGTCATCTCGCCCAGCTTGTAGGCCAAGGCCTGACCCGGCCAGCTGATGTAGCGATCAATCTCGGTGCCCACTTCGCGGTCGGACAGGGCAGTATGGCTCGACAGGTAATCGACCGCCTGTTCGCGGCTCCAGCCATAGTGGTGGATGCCGGTATCGATCACCAGCCGCGCCGCGCGCCACATCTCGTAGGACAGCCGCCCGAACTTCTCATAGGGCGTGCGATAGATCCCCATCTCCTCGCCGAGATATTCGACATAGAGCCCCCACCCCTCACCAAAGCCCGAAAAATAGGTCTGGCGGCGGAACCGCGGGGCTTCCTCCTGTTCGAGCGCGACCGCGCCCTGGAAACTGTGCCCGGGCGCGCATTCGTGCAGCGTCAGCGCGGGGATGTTGTAGAGCGGGCGCGAAGGCAGGTCGTAGGTGTTCATCTGGCACGCATCGAGCCCGCCGCGCCCCGCGGTGTAGAAGGGGGCGATTGCCGGATCGACCGGGCGGATCGTGAACCGGTGACGCGGCAGGAAGCCGAAATAGTCGGCGAGCTTTCCATCGACGCGCTTGGCGACATAGGAGGAAACCCCCATCAGCTCATCGCCGCTGCGCGCCACGAATTGCGGATCGGTGCGCAGGAAGGTGACGAATTCGGCAAGCGTGCCGTCGAAGCCCGCCTCGTCCTTCACCTTTTCCATTTCGGCGGTGATCCGCGCGACCTCGTCGAGCCCGATGCGGTGGATCTGCTCGGCGGTCAGGTCGAGCGTGGTGTATTGGCGGATCTGCTGCGCGTAATAGGCCGCGCCATCGGGGAACTCGCTCGCGCCAAGGGTCGTGCGCGTATTGGGCAGATATTCCTCGCGGAAGAAGGCGAGCCATTGGGCATAGGCGGGCGTTACGTGCTTCGCGATTGCCGTGCGCCCGGCTTCGCGCAGGCGCTCCTGCTCGTCCGCGGGAATGCTGCGCGGCATATCGGCGAAGGGCGCCCAGAAGGGGCTCTGCTCGGGATCGTCGACGACATAGGATGCGATCGACACATCGCGTCCTTCCAGCGTCACCCGCGGAACCGAAAACCCGCGCGCCAGACCGGCCCGCGCATTGGCGGTCTGCTCGGCGAAATAGCGCGGGATATCGCGCATCCGCCCGATGTAGTTCCGATATTCTTCGGCCGTGGTGAAGCCGCCGCGCGGGGCCAGATAGGACCAGAAATTGCTGTCGCTGTCGAAGGGCATTTCCCATTCGGCAAAGCGCGCATCACCGATTTCGGCCTCGAGCAGAGTGCGCAGCACCAAGGCGTCGGTCCGCCCCTTTGCGCCCAGCGCGGAACGGTCGATTGCCTCAAGCTCACTAAGGTATTCTACGTAGCGTGCCGCCCGTGCCCGCTGCGCTTCGGGCGTGACCGACCACAGGCTGGCGCCGCGCTCGGTGCTGCCATTGACGTTTTCGGTCAGCCCGAATTGCTCGAGCTGGTAATCGTAATAGCTGTCCGCCACCGCCGCGAGCCGCGCATCGGCCGCCTCTTCGGCAGCGAGCGGCGATGCAGAAACGACGGCAAGGGCGCATGCGGCCGCCCCAAAAATCCAATGCATTATCAACCCTCCGTTCTTGTCCCGCCAGTGGCCGTGCCATCAAGGAACGGAATTATTGCTTGGAGCAATGAGCCGCCCTCTTCTACGAGACCCGACTGCGGGTAAAACTCGCTCACGCGGTAGTCGAGCCCAATCCCAATGGGCGTGATATGCTCGCGCTTCTCGATTTCAGACATGGCCTCAACCATATCTTTGAACAGGAAACTGTTCCCGTTCGCTGCGAGCGTCGCGTCGTCCACTGGCGCCCCATCCGACAGGACGACAAGCATCTTGTTGGGTGTTCGCTCCTGAACCAATCGGTCCGCCGCCCATCGAAGCGCTTCGCCATCGACGTTCTCCCGAAGAATATCCGTCCTGAGCAGCGCATCCCAGTCATCGTCGCCACCGGGCGAACCGAAATCGGAAACAACAATGTGAACTAGGGCGCACAATCGCCCGGGGTATTCGGGCGATCCATCTGCAAGCCAGTTTTTCCGTACCGGACCGCCCCGCCAGCCGCGGGTTGTGAAACCATACACCGCTACGTTCGACTCATGCTTCGTGAGCCATTCCGAAATTGCCCTGACTTCTCCTAGCACTTCCGGTAGCCGCTTTGCCATCGATCCAGACAGATCAATCAGAAGGCAAACCGACGCCGGTGGCTTGGGAGGGCGAAACTCGACCAAACGAGAAATACCGTGCGCACGCGCTGCAAGGTATGCTTCCCTTCGCCTATCGATATCCCGCTCGAAATCACCGCTGGGGCTCTCACCAGCAGTCCCATCGGCGTCGAGCAGAGCGGGAAGGTCTCGTGCCCTTATCTCGAGATCAAATTCCTCAGTATATGACGAGTATACCTGCTCAGGCCAGTCCGCGACCGCCGAGACAGGGCGCGCCTGAGCCCGCCTCCCAAGCCACCATAGAAACAAGATAACGGCGCCCCAAAAAATGCCGGTCAGGGCGCCGTTCAGCACAGGCTATCAGTCCGGCTTCTTCGCCACGCCGACCATGGCCGGGCGCAGCAAGCGGTCCTTGATCATGTAGCCGGCCTGCATTTCCTGCACGATGGTGCCCGGCTCGACCTCGTCGCTCGGCACTTCCATCATCGCCTGGTGCTGGTTGGGATCGAGCGGCATGCCCTTGGCGGCGATGCGCGTGATGCCATTGCCGGCAAACACCTTCTCCAGCTCGCGCTGGGTGGCTTCGATGCCCGAAATGAAGTTCTTGGCCTTCTCGTGCTCGCGCAATTCGTCGGGCACATGGTCGAGTGCGCGCGCCAGATTGTCCGCCACGCTGAGGATATCGCGCGCGAAGTTGGTCGCGGCATAATTGCGCGCATCTTGCACGTCCTTTTCCAGGCGGCGGCGCACGTTCTGCGTCTCTGCGCGCGCGTAGAGCACGTCCTGCATCGCGGTTTCGAGATCGCCCTTGAGCTTGCCGAGTGCATCGTCGAGCGAGCTTTCCTCGCTGTCCTCATCGGTATCGCCACGAAGGTGTTCGGGCACGCCTTCCATTTCGCGTAGCACTTCGTCGTCGACCGCCTTTTTCTGCGGTTCGTTGTTGTTTTCGTCGGTCACGTAATAACCCTGTCAGCCTATGCGTTTGCCCAAGGATCGGGCGGTGAAATCAACCATGGGGACGACCCGCGCGTAATTCAACCGAGTCGGGCCGATCACCCCCAGTACGCCGACCACCCTGCCCTCGCGGTCGCGATAGGGCGAGGCGATGACCGACGAACCCGAAAGTGAGAACAGCCGGTTCTCCGCGCCGATAAATATCCGCATGGCTTCAGCGCGGCGTGCACGTTCGAGCAGGCTGGCGACCGACTGCTTGCTTTCGAGATCGTCGAGCAGCGAGCGGACGCGTTCGATATCGCCCAACGCGGCTTCGTCGAGCAAATTGGCCTGCCCGCGCACAATCATGACCGGGCGCTTGGCCGCATCCTCGCTCCATGTCGCGAGCCCGCGCCGCACCAGGTCGCTGCTGGCTTCGTCGAGCGCGGACTTCCCGCTGGCGATCTCCGCTTCGACCGTGCTGGCCGCCTCAGCCAGGGTGCGACCGGAGCTGCGTGCGGTGAGGTAATTGCTGGCCTGTTCGAGCGAGGTGCCGAGTGCTTCGGCGGGAAGCGTGATGATGCGGTTTTCGATCTGGCCGTCTTCGCCGACCAGCACCGCCAGCACGCGGTGTGTGTCGAGTGCGGTCAATGAGACCTGCGCCAGACGCGGCTCGCGCGTCGGGACCATGACCATGCCCGCTGCCCCCGAAAGGTCGGACAGCAGCGCGCTGGTTTCCTCGAGCGCGCGTTCGATCGGACCGGGTTCGCCCAACCGCTGCTCGATCGCGTCGCGTTCCTCGCGCGTTGGTTCGGCCACCTGCATCATCGCATCGACGAACAGCCGCAATCCGGTATCGGTGGGCATCCGCCCCGCGCTCGTATGCGGCGCCGCAAGCAGCCCGCGCGCCTCGAGATCGGCCAGCACGTTGCGAATCGAAGCGGGGGAGAGATTGACCTGCCCGCCGCCCGCCAACGCTTTCGATCCTACCGGCGAGCCGCTGTCGAGATAACCTTCGACGACGAGACGGAATATCTCGCGGGCGCGTTCTGTCAGATCGTTCAGCGGCGGGGAATTCATGCCCCCTATCTAACCACTCCCCTTGCGGCCTCAAGGGGCTTGCGCCACAGGCACTCGCGAGATCTCGACTGCAATGGAGAACCCCATGCGACCTTCCGGCCGGGCGCCCGACGAAATGCGCGCCATCACTATCGAAACCGGTTACACCAAGCACGCTGAGGGCAGCTGCCTGATCAGCTTCGGCGAAACGCGCGTATTGTGCACCGCCAGCGTCGAAGAACGCATCCCGCCGTGGCTGCGCGGCAAGGGCGAAGGCTGGGTCACCGGCGAATATTCGATGCTCCCGCGCGCCACGCATACGCGCGGCCAGCGCGAGGCGGCCAAGGGCAAGCAGAGCGGCCGGACGCAGGAAATCCAGCGGCTTATCGGACGAAGCTTGCGCGCGGTCGTCGATCACAAGAAGCTCGGCGAACGGCAGATCACGCTCGATTGCGACGTGATCCAGGCCGATGGCGGCACGCGCACGGCTTCGATCTCCGGCGCCTGGGTCGCACTGCGCCTCGCAGTCGACGGGCTGATGAAATCGGGCGACATCACGCAGGACCCGATCACCGCGAAGGTCGCGGCGGTTTCCTGCGGGGTCTACCAGGGCACGCCCGTGCTCGACCTCGACTATCCCGAGGACAGCAATGCCGATGCCGATGCCAATTTCGTGCTGATCGAAGGCGGCAAGATCGCCGAGGCACAGGCGACTGCCGAAGGCGCGCCCTATGACGAGGAAGCCTTCCTGCGCCTGCTGCGGCTGGCGCAGATGGGCTGCGCGCAGATATTCAAGGCGCAGGACGAGGCTACGCGCAAATGACGCGCCGGCTCGGTTCGGGCTCGCTGGTGATTGCCACGCACAACGCCGGCAAGCTGAAAGAGATTTCCGCGCTGCTCGAGCCGCATGGCATGAAATGCCTGTCGGCCGGGTCGCTGGGTCTGCCCGAACCGGCCGAAACCGGCACCACCTTCGTCCAGAACGCGCTGCTCAAGGCGCGGGCTGCGGCGGAGGCGTCGGGCATCGTCGCGCTGGCCGACGACAGCGGCCTGTCGGTCGCTGCGCTCGGCGGCCGGCCGGGCGTCTATACCGCCGACTGGGCCGAGCGGCAGTGGTTCGAGGGCGATCCGGGCCGCGACTGGTACATGGCGATGGGCAAGGTCGAGGGGCTGTTGCAGGAACAGGGGCCAGACGTTGACCGGTCCTGCGCGTTCCGTTGCGTGCTGGCGCTGGCATGGCCCGATGGCGAGCACGCGGTCTACGAAGGCACCGCTCCCGGCAGCCTCACCTGGCCGCCGCGCGGCGAAATGGGTTTCGGTTACGATCCGGTGTTCGTGCCCGAGGGCAGCGAGCAGACCTTTGCTGAGATCGAACCGGCGCAGAAACACGCGATCAGTCACCGCGCCGATGCGTTTGCTAAGCTGGTCTCCGAACAGTTCGGCCAGGAAACTCAGTAGGCTTTCTGGCCCCAGACATTTCCGGCGGGCCAATACCGGCAGACCAGCACATCGTTGCCCGCGGCGGTGGCCACCGCGCAGCCGACTTCCTGCGTGTCGCGCCAGACCACTTGCGAGTAATGCCCGACGTCGGCCCAGTTCCCCGTTTTCGAAATGTCGGGGAAGTGCGCGTGGCGGTAATGCTTTTTCTCGGCGATGAACATGCCGACCATGGTTTCAACCGGCCAGTGTCCGGCGGTGCCGATCCAGAGGTTTTCGCCCGTCTGGTTGCGGCCCTTCTGGCTGGCGTGTTGCAGCATGCCCTTGCGCGACAAGTGACGCGCCCAGTCCTGCGCCTCGCGCTCGAGATGGGTGTTCCACTTGAGGGGCTGGAGGCGCAGGCGCAGGCGTTCGTCATTGTGCGTCCGCAGGATGCGTGCGGCCAGATGGACGTCCGAGCTTCCCCGACCATCGATCGAGCGTGATGCGGGAATCGGCTTGTCCTGCGAAAGCCAGCGCGACGATCCGCTTGCGGCCACGGCAGTCCCCGTGGCACAGAGTAGAGCAACAGCGCCCATTAGCGGCGCGATCCAGTTCTTCGTCCCATTCATGGGTCCGGCTCTTCAGCCGATATAGTTAAGAATGATTGAAGGCACTTTTGGCCCGCGCACTCTACATCCATTGGCCCTATTGCATCGCCAAATGCCCCTATTGCGATTTCAACAGCCACGTCCGCAAGACCGCGGATATGGCGGAATGGAAGACAGCGCTGCTGGCAGATATGCGCCACGAATTCGACGCGACCGGGTCTGAGGAACGCCTCGCAAGTGTCTTTTTCGGCGGCGGAACTCCGTCGCTGATGCCGCCGTCTCTGGTGGCAGATCTGCTGCGCGAGGCGGAGCGTTTGTGGGGCTTCGATCGGGCGATCGAGATCACGCTGGAGGCCAATCCGAGCAGCGTCGAGGCTGCGAAATTCGCCGATCTGGCGGCGGTCGGGGTCAATCGCGTGTCGCTGGGCGTGCAAAGCCTGCGCGATGAAGCGTTGCGTTTTCTCGGCCGGTTGCACGGAGTCGAGGAGGCACTGACCGCGCTCGAGCTGGCGCAGAGCCACTTTCAGCGCGTGTCGCTCGACCTGATCTATGCCCGGCCCGGACAAAGCATGGCCGATTGGCGCACCGAGCTTGGCGAAGCACTGGCGCTCGGCACCGATCACATGTCGCTCTACCAGCTGACCATCGAACCCGCGACGCGCTTCGCCACCGATGTCCGCCGCGGGATGTTCGAACCGCTCGACGACGACAATGCCGCCGACCTGTTCGCACTGACCCGCGAGATGACCGTTGCCGCGGGCCTGCCCGCCTACGAGATCAGCA
Source organism: Qipengyuania sp. HL-TH1 (assembly GCF_036365825.1). Taxonomy (NCBI): domain Bacteria; kingdom Pseudomonadati; phylum Pseudomonadota; class Alphaproteobacteria; order Sphingomonadales; family Erythrobacteraceae; genus Qipengyuania; species Qipengyuania profunda. Next base: position 1,133,539 of record NZ_CP142675.1, on the reverse strand, counting down.
ACCATGCGCGCCCCGGGGAGGAAAGCCGGCACAATCTGACCTACTGGCGCTACCAGGACTATATCGGGATCGGCCCTGGCGCGCATGGACGGCGCGGCGACGTGGCCACGACGCGGCACCGCAAGCCCGAGAACTATATTGCCGCGGTGGCCGAGACGGGTCACGGGATCGCCGAAGCGCGCCCGCTCGACCGGAGCGAACAGGCAAGCGAAGCGCTGCTGATGGGTCTGCGTTTGGCCGAGGGCGTCGATCTGGCCGCCCTCACCCGCCGGTTCGCGGTCCCGCCCACCGGATTGATCGACCCTGCCAAGCTCGCGCTCTATCGCGACCTTGGGCTGGTGCGTACGGATGAGGGATGGATCGGCGTCACCCCGCAGGGCATGCCGCTGCTCGATGCGCTGCTGGGCGAGCTGGTCCAGGCCGATCTCGTCGCCTCATGAGCCGCGCGGAACTGCTCGAAGCGTGGCACGGCCATCTCGCGCTCGGGCTGCGGCGTTCGCCGCATACGGTGCGCGCCTATGACAAGGCAGCCGAGCGGCTGCTGACCCGGCTGGACCTGGCGGAATGGGACGATGTCGCCGAGCTATCGACCGCGGCGCTGCGCACCCATCTGGCGTCACGCCGCGCCGACGGCCTGTCGAACGCTTCGACCGCACGCGAACTCTCCGCGCTCAAGGGGTTCATTGCCTTTGCGCGGACGCAGGCGGGGCACGCGGTATCCGATCCCCCGCGCCTGCGCGGCCCGCGGATTAAGAAGGGCCTCCCGCGCCCGGTCACTCCCGACGATGCCATAGGCCTGGCGGATACGGTCGAAGCGCTCGCCGCCGACGACTGGATCGGGGCGCGCGACCGCGCGGTGCTGCTTTTGCTCTATGGTGCGGGCATGCGGATTGCCGAGGCGCTGTCGCTGACCGCATCCGCGCTGCCGCTGGGCGAACGGCTGACCGTAACCGGCAAGGGCGGCAAGCAGCGCGTCGTCCCCCTCATCCCCATCGTGCGCGAGGCGGTGGCGGACTACGCCGAGCGCTGCCCCTGGCCCTTGCCCGCGGAGGAGCCGCTGTTTCGCGGCGCCAAGGGTGGGCCGCTCGTACAAGGCGTCGTGCAGCGGACCACCGCGCGCGCGCGCAAGGCGCTGGGCCTGCCCGACAGCGCGACGCCGCATGCGCTGCGGCACAGCTTCGCCACGCATCTGCTGGGTGCGGGGGCCGACCTGCGCAGCCTGCAGGAATTGCTCGGTCATGCGAGCCTCGGGTCGACGCAGATCTATACCAAGGTCGATGCGGCCAGCCTGCTCGAGACCTATCGCAGCGCCCATCCGCGCGAACGGGACTAGCGCTCGGCGCGCGGTTTCCAGCTGACGACCCGCCATAAATAGCCGGCGAGCGTCAGCCCGAGCAGGCCAAGCGTGATCCAGCCGAGCACCTCCTGCGATTCGGCGAGCCATACCGCCAGCCGCCGCCCGCTTTCGACCAGCAGGAGGTTCCAGATGAACGCCCCGGCAAAAGTAAAGCCGAGGAACCGCCAGAGCCCCATATGCGCGAGTCCTGCGGGGAGCGAGATCATCGTGCGAAAAACGGGGGTGAAGCGGAACACGAAGACCACCCAGGGGCCATGCCGCTGGAAGAAGCGCTGTGCGCGCTCGACGTCTTCCCATTCCATCGTCAGCCAGCGCGCCCAGCGGTTGACGAAGGGTTCGAGCCGGGTCCGCCCCCAATGGTCGCCCAGCCAGTACCAGACGTAATTGCCCGCGGTCGATCCGATGGTGCCGACGATCATCAGCGGCCAGAAATCGATCGTGCCGCGCGATACCGCGACTCCGCCCAGCCCCATGATCACTTCGGACGGGATCGGCGGAAAGATGTTCTCGACCGCCATGAGCAGGAAAATGCCCAGCAGCCCGCCCTGCTCGATCGCGCGGATAATGAGTTCGTGCATGAAACCGTAACCAGCGGGCCCGCGAAGCGGTCCTAGAGCTCCGCGTGGCGGCGCTTGATCGCATCCCAGATCAGCCCCGCGGTGTCGGTGCCGTTGAACTTGTCGATTGCGACAATACCCGTTGGCGAGGTCACGTTGATCTCGGTCAGCCACTTGCCGCCGATCACGTCGATCCCGACGAACACCAGCCCGCGGCGCTTCAATTCGGGACCCATCGCCGCGCAGATCTCTTCCTCGCGCTCGGTCAGCGCCGTCGCTTCGGCATGGCCGCCCTGCGCAAGGTTCGAACGGAACTCACCTTCGCCGGGGAAGCGGTTGATTGCCCCGGCAAATTCGCCGTCGACCAGCACGATACGCTTGTCGCCCTCGCTCACCTCGGGGAGGAAGGGCTGGACCATATGCGGTTCGGGCCAGGTCTGGTCGAACACTTCCGACAGCGCCGACAGATTGGTCCCGTGCTTGTCGATACGGAAAATCGCCTTCCCGCCATTGCCGTGCAGCGGTTTGACCACGACCGAGCCGTGCTTCTTCTGGAAGTCGCGCAGATCGTCGAGATGCCGCGCGACCAGCGTCGGCGGCATGTATTGCGCGTAGTCGAGCACGAACATCTTTTCCGGCGCATTGACCACTTCGCGCGGATCGTTGGCCACCAGCGTGGTCCCCTTGAGCCGGTCGAGCAGCAGTGCCGAACTGATATAGCCCAGGTGGAACGGCGGATCCTGCCGCATCAGCACCACGTCGATGTCGCGCGCAAGGTCGATCCGGCGGCGGTCGCCGGCGTGGAAATGGTCGCCCTCGACCCGCTGGACGGTGACGGGCGCGGCATGCGCGGTGATGCGGCCATGCGGACTGCCATCGCTTTCATAGGCGAGCGTCGCGACGTCGTAATGCCACACCTCGAACCCGCGCGCCTGCGCCGACAGCATCAGCGCAAAAGAGCTGTCGCCCGCGATATTGATGTTTTCGAGCGGGTCCATCTGGACGGCGACGCGTAGGGACATTCCTATTCCTCGTAGTCAGGCGAGCGGCGGGAAGAAGCGAAGATTACGGCTGCCAGGCATTGGGGATGTGGCGAGGGAAGCTGCCCGGCGCAAGCAGGATCACGTCGATCCGGATATCCTCGCCGTTTTCGGCGTAGCGATGCGCCACCGCTTCCGCCGCCGCAGCGACGCGCGAAAGCCGGTATTCGTCGATCGCATGGTCAAGATCGGCGCGCTTGCGGCGCCATTTCACTTCGACGAACGCGACCACCCCGCCGCGTCTGGCGACCAGGTCGATCTCACCCGCGGGTGTCCGGACCCGCCGGTCGAGCACTTGCCAGCCCTTCGCGCGCAACCACACGGCTGCGCGTGTCTCGCCCTCGCGGCCGCTTTTCTCGGCCAGCTGGCGGGTCATTCGGAGCGCAGCGCCATGGCCCGCGCATACAGGGCCTTGCGGTCCATCCCGGTGGCCTTGGCGACCTGCCCCGCTGCTTGAGAGGCTTTCATCGTGCGCAGAGCGGCGACCAGCATGATCTCCGCCTCTTCCTCGCTCGCCACGCTTTCGGGCGGCGGGCCGATCAGCAGGACGATTTCGCCGCGCGGGGGATTGGCATCGAAATAGGCGCGCACGCCCGCGGGCAGGCCGCGGCGCATTTCTTCGTGCAGTTTGGTCAATTCGCGCGCGACCGCCACTTCGCGTTCGGGAAGAACCTCCTCGATCGCTGCCAGCGATTTCGCCAGGCGCGGCGCGGTCTCGTAGAAGATCAGCGTGCTGTCGACCCCGGCCAGTTCCGCGAGCGTTTCGCGGCGGGCCTTGTCCTTGCTGGGCAGGAAACCGGCGAACAGGAAGCGGTCATTGGGCAGGCCCGACAGCGCCAGCCCGGTCACGGCCGCGCAGGCCCCGGGCAGCGCGGTAACGGGAATGCCTTCCGCCCGGCAATCGTTGACCAGCCGGTAACCGGGATCGGAGACCATCGGGGTGCCCGCATCGCTGACCAGCGCCACTGCCCGGTCGCGCATGGATTCGACCAACCGGGTGCGGTCGCGATGTTCGCTGTGATCGTCATAGCGCCACATCGGCTTGGAGATGTCGAGATGCTTGAGCAGCTTGCCGGTGACCCGCGTATCCTCGCAGGCGATCCCGTCGCAGCGGCGCAACACATCGACTGCGCGCAGCGTGATATCCCCAAGGTTGCCGATCGGGGTGGCGACGATATAGAGCCCCGGTGTAAGGGAATCTTCGGAAGGGGTCGCATCAGTCACCCTTCCCCCATGAACCAATATTGAGGGACGCGGCAAGATGAAGCGCTGGACTTTCGACCGTCGGGCAATGGTAACCCTCGGGCTGGCAGCCCTGCTGGGCGCCTGCTCGGTCATTCCCAAGGCCCCCGAACGCGCGGGGCCGGTGACGCCGACGCCTTCAGCCGAACCGACGCAGAGCCTGCCGACCGACGAGACACGGCACCGGATCGCGTTGCTGGTCCCGATGTCGGGCCGCAACGGACCGGTTGGCCAGTCGATCGCCAATGCCACCACCATGGCGCTGCTCGACACCAATGCCGGCAATCTGCGGATCACCACTTACGACACCGCCAAGGGTCCCGAAGCCGCCGCGCGGCAGGCGATCGCGGAAGGCAACAAGCTGATCCTCGGCCCCTTGCTCGGATCGAACATCCCTTCGGTCACCGCCCCGGCGCGTGCGGCGGATGTGCCGGTGATTTCCTTCTCTAACGATACCGGCGCCGCGGGGCCCGACGTGTTCATCATGGGGCACATCCCCGAACAGTCGATCACGCGCACGGTCCAGTATGCCCGCAGCCAGGGCGCGCAGAATTTCGCCATTATCGCCCCCGACGGGGAATATGGTTCGCGCGCGGAAGACGCGGTGCGGCGCGCGGTAGCGGCCTATGGCGGCGCAGTCGTGTGGACCGAACGCTTCGCCCGCGGCAACACCTCGATCGTCAGCGCGGCGGAACGGCTGAAAGCGCATGGCGGCTATGACACCGTGCTGGTCGCCGATGGCGCGCGCCTTGCGGCGCAGGCCGCTGGCGTGCTCAACCCGGGCGGCGCCATGACCACCCGGCTGCTGGGCACCGAATTGTGGAGCGGCGAAGGATCGGTCACGCGCGCATCGGCGCTGACGGGGGCGTGGTTCTCCGCCGTGTCGGACGATCGCTACAAGCGCTTTACCGACAGCTATGAGGCACGCTTCGGCAGCCAGCCCTATCGCATTGCGACGCTGGGCTATGACGCGGTGCTGCTGACGCTGCGCGTGGCGCGGGACTGGCGTCCGGGCCGCGATTTCCCCGCTGGCGCGCTGCGCAGCGAAGACGGCTTCCTTGGTCTCGACGGAGCTTTTCGCTTCGGGCGCAACGGGCTGGTCGAACGCGCCTTCGAAGTGCGCGAAGTGCGCGATGGTGCGGTTGTCGTGGTGGAGAATGCACCCAGCCGCTTCTGAGCAGGGCGGATAACCCTGCCGGCGCGCTTGTAGCGGCGGGAAACCGCACGATATAGCAGCTGTATGTCCGACGATCTGTTCGAAAACACGCCGACCTCCAGCGGCGACTATGACGCTTCCTCGATCGAGGTCCTCGAAGGGCTCGAGCCGGTGCGGCGCCGCCCCGGCATGTATATCGGCGGGACCGACGATCGCGCTCTCCATCACCTCGTTGCCGAAGTGCTCGACAACTCGATGGACGAGGCGGTTGCTGGCCATGCCACGCGGATCGAAGTGCGGCTCGAGGAAGGCAACCGCATCACTATCGCGGATAACGGCCGCGGCATGCCGGTGGATGAGCACCCCAAGTTCCCGGGCAAGTCCACGCTCGAGGTGATCCTCTCCACGCTGCACTCGGGCGGCAAGTTCTCGGGCAAGGCCTACGCCACAAGCGGCGGCCTGCACGGTGTCGGCATCTCGGTGGTGAACGCGCTGTCGAGCGATACGCGGGTCGAAGTGGCGCGCGACAAGCAGCTGTACGCGCAGAGCTTTGCCAAGGGGCAGACGCTCGGCCCGCTCGAACAACTCGGCCCAACGCCCAATCGCCGCGGCACCACGGTCAGCTTCGTCCCCGACACCGAGATTTTCGGCGACCGCCAGTTCAGCCCAAAGCGGTTGTTCAAACTGGCGCGGTCGAAGGCCTACCTCTTCGCCGGGGTCGAAATCCGCTGGAAATGCGCGGACAGCCTCGCGAGCGATGATGTCCCCACCGAAGCGGTGTTCAAATTCCCCGGCGGCCTTGCCGATCATCTGGCCGAGCAGATCGGGTCGCGCGAATGCGTCACTGCGGAGCCCTTTGCGGGCAGCCAGGACTTTCCCGATGAGGCGGGCCGCGTCGAATGGGCGATTGCCTGGCCGCTCTATTCGGACGGTTCGACCAGCTGGTATTGCAACACCGTGCCCACGCCCGATGGCGGGACGCATGAGCAGGGCCTGCGCGCGGCACTGACCAAGGGCCTGCGCGCCTTCGCCGAACTGACGGGGGTGAAAAAGGCGAAGGAACTGACGGCCGACGACGTGATGGTCGGCGCGGAGGTCATGCTCAGCGTCTTCATCCGCGATCCGCAGTTCCAGTCGCAGACCAAGGACCGGCTGACCTCGCCCGAAGCCGCGCGGCTCGTCGAGAATGCGGTGCGCGACCATTTCGACCATTTCCTCGCCGACAATATGGACCGCGGCAAGGCCTTGCTCGGCCAGGTGATGGAGCGGATGGACGAGCGCCTGCGCAGGAAGCAGGAACGCGAGATCAAGCGCAAGACCGCGACCAATGCCAAGAAGCTGCGCCTGCCGGGCAAGCTCACCGATTGTTCGGGCGAAGGCGAGGCGGAAACCGAACTGTTCATCGTCGAAGGCGATTCGGCGGGCGGCAGCGCCAAGCAGGCGCGCGCGCGCAAGAGCCAGGCGATCCTGCCGATCCGCGGCAAGATCCTCAACGTCGCCAGTGCCACCGCCGACAAGATCCGCGCGAATAGCGAGATCGCCGACCTCACGCTCGCGATGGGCTGCGGCACGCGCAAGGATTGCGACCCCGAGAACCTGCGCTACGACCGCATCATCATCATGACCGATGCCGATGTCGATGGCGCACATATCGCGACGCTGCTGATGACGTTCTTCTTCCAGGAGATGACCGAGGTGGTGCGCGGCGGGCATCTCTACCTCGCGCAGCCCCCGCTCTACCGCCTGACCTCGGGCAAGGAGAGCCGCTATGCCCGGGACGACGCGCACCGCGCCGAGCTTGAAGCCACCGTGTTCAAGGGCAAGAAGGTCGATGTCGGCCGGTTCAAGGGTCTGGGCGAGATGAACCCCGCGCAGCTGCGCGAGACCACGATGAACCCGGCTACCCGCAGCCTCATCCGGATCACGCTCCCGCCCGAGTTCGAGGACCGCGCGAAGGTCAAGGAACTGGTCGACCAGCTGATGGGCCGCAATCCCGAACACCGGTTCAACTTCATCCAGAACAATGCCGGCGACATGGACCGCGAGATGATCGACGCGTGACGGCTGTGCCGAACGCCTTGGATCGATAGCGGTTGGGCTGTAGTGTCCCCCTGCACCGCGGGAGACAGCCGATGAACAGGATCGCCTTGGGACTGCTGACCGCGGCCGCCGGCTTACTCGGTGCGTGCAGCCTCCCCTCGCCCAGCCTGTCGCTGCTGGCGAGCGATTGCGGGGACCAGTTCGGTGCGCCGGGGGACGTCGCGCCAAGCGATGTCTTCTTCATGGCCAGCAATATGGCCGACTGCCGTGAGGATTCGCTCCAATTCGCCATCTTCCGCTCGGACGAGCTGTCCTACGGCTTCGTCAAACCGGCCGATCACGATGAAGAGTCATCGGACGCGCACCGCGCCAAGCTGCTGGCCGAAGACCAGTGGCTGGCCGCGCTGACCGACCAGATCGAGCAACCCGGGAACGAGAACCGCGTGCTGCTGTACATTCACGGCTACCGCAGCGATTTCGACGATGCGCTCGACCGCACGGTCACGGTGCGCAACCTCAATGCCTATTCGGTCCCGACCGTGTCGGTGGTGTGGCCCTCGCGCAAACGCTATCTCAGCTATCTCTACGATGCCTCGAGCATCGCCTGGTCGCAGGGCTATATCGACAGCCTGCTGCTGGCGCTGGTCGAGAAGAGTGACAACATCACGCTGGTGGCCCACAGTATGGGAGGGCGCGCGCTGGTCGGGGCGATCAGGCGCCTCAACCTCGCCAAGCCCGACAAGGCGGCGCATGTGCACCGGCTGATCCTCGTGTCACCCGATATCGATCGCCACCAGGTCCTGCGCGATGATGGTTCGATCGCCGAACTGCTGAAGGGCGGGCGTTCGGTGACGATCTATTCCTCACAGGAAGACCTCGCGCTGCGAACCTCGCGCTCGCTCCACGGCTATAGCCGGCTCGGCAGCTCGGATTGCAGCTATTCGGTCGACTATGCGGAACGCAGCCTGGGGCGTGACGGAAATTGCCACCTCGGCCCGGACTTGCCGGGATTGAGCATGGTGGATACCTCGGCCGCAGTAGCCGAGGGCGGGCTGCGGCATGCCGACGTGTTCGATACCTGCGTCGGCCGTGCCGATCTGGCCGCGGTACTGAATGGCGAGCCCACCCCGTGGCGCGAAACGGTGACGCCGCGTGGGGGCCGCACGGGCTACCGCCTCACCCACGCATCCTACACCGCGCAGCGGGACGACTGCCCCGCCTAGACCCCGGTGGTATGCACGTGGAGATCGCTTTCCAGCGTGCGATGCACCGGGCACTTGTCGGCGATGGCGATGATCCGGCTCCGCTGGTCGTCGGAAAGCTTGCCGCCATGCAGTTCGATCCGGCGGACCAGCGCCTGCATCGGGCGCCCCTCCTCCATCGCCTCGACATGGTCGCATTCGTCCTGGTGCTTGCGCTCATGCGTCACCTCGACCGTCGCCCCCTCGAGCGGCCAGCCCTTGCCATCGGCGTACATCTTCATCGTCATTGCGGTGCAAGTGCCCAGCGCGGCGTTGAGCAAATCATACGGCGTCGGCCCACTGTCGTCGCCGCCGTAGCTTTTGGGCTCGTCGGCGATGAAACGGTGGGTGCGGGTGTGCACCTCGGTGCCGAACTTGCCATGACCGGTTTTCACCACGACGCCCTTGGCGGGCATCGGCCAGTCGTCGCGAAGCGGCAGATAGCGGCTTGCCCAGGCGGCGATCATGCTGGCGGCGAAGCGCGCATCGGCCTCGTCGAGCAGCAGATGGTCCGCGCCCTCGAGGCTGACGAAGCTCTTGGGATGTTTGGCCGCGCGGAACAGCGCGCTGGCGTTCTCGATCCCGACGATTGCATCGGTGGGGGAATGCAGGAACAGCAGCGGGCGCTTCAGTCGTCCGACCTCCTCCAGCAGGTCGATATTCTCGACCCGTTCGAGGAAATCGCGGCTGAGTGCGAAATCGCGGCCGCCGATGGTGACCTCGCCCTCGCCTTCCTTGCGGATCGCCTCGAGATCGCCGTCAATCCGCTGGAGCACATGCGGCACATCGCTGGGCGCGCCGATGGTGGCGATCGCGGCGACCTTGTCGAAGCCCAGGTCATCCGCCGCCGCCAGCACCGCCGCGCCGCCGAGGCTGTGCCCGACCAGCAGGATCGGCTGCGCGAAACGCACCAGCAGCTCCTCCGCTGCCGCAACCAGATCGGCGACATCGGTGGCAAAACCCGCGCGCCCGAATTCGCCATCGCTCCCGCCCAGCCCGGTAAAGTCGAACCGCAGGCAGGCGATGCCCTCCTGCGCCAGCGCACGCGCTACGCTTACCGCCGCGCGGCTCTGCTTGGTGCAGGTGAAGCAATGCGCGAACAGCGCCGCCCCGCGCACCAGCCCGGTGGGCAGTTCGAGCGAGCCGGTCAGTTCGTGGCCGGCATCGGTGGCGATAGTAATCTTTTCGGTCGGCATGATTTCTTCCTCGCGTCTGAAGCCATAACGCCCCCTTGCACGAGCGGTGCCCGGTCCCTAACGCTAACGTAAAGTTGCAAGGGAAAACCGATGACAGAACCGACCCGTTTTGAAGGCACGCAGGCCTATATCGCCACCGAAGACCTCAAGGTCGCAGTCAATGCAGCAGTGACGCTGCGGCGTCCGCTGCTGGTCAAGGGCGAACCGGGCACGGGCAAGACGGTTCTGGCGCACGAGATTTCCAAGGCGCTCGACGCGCCGCTGATCGAGTGGAACGTCAAATCGACCACCAAGGCGCAGCAGGGCCTATATGAATATGACGCGGTAGCCCGCCTGCGCGACGGCCAGCTGGGCGACGAGCGCGTCCATGACATTTCGAACTACATCCGGCGCGGCAAATTGTGGGAGGCATTCACCGCCGAACAACTGCCCGTGCTGCTGATCGACGAGATCGACAAGGCCGACATCGAGTTTCCCAACGACCTGTTGCAGGAACTCGATCGCATGAGTTTCGATGTCTATGAAACGCATGAGCGGATCGAGGCGAAGGAACGCCCGATCGTGGTCATCACCTCGAACAACGAGAAGGAACTGCCCGACGCCTTCCTGCGCCGCTGCTTCTTCCACTATATCAAGTTCCCCGACACCGAGACGATGCGCGAGATCATCGAGGTCCACTTCCCCGGCATCCAGAAGACGCTCGTCACCAAGGCGATGGAAATCTTCTACGAAATCCGCGACGTGCCCGGCCTGAAGAAGAAGCCCTCGACTAGCGAGCTGCTCGACTGGCTCAAGCTGCTGCTCAACGAGGACATGCCGATCGAAGTGCTGCAGGATGCCAATCCCAACGCCGCGATCCCGCCGCTGCATGGCGCCTTGCTCAAGAACGAGCAGGACGTGATGATGTTCGAACGCCTCGCCTTCATGGCGCGCCGGCAGAGCTGACGCTCTCCTCACGAAAGAACAACGAACAGGGGCGCGAACCACATTCGGTTCGCGCCCCTTTTTCGTTATCCGCTCGCGGATCAGTCCAGGCTATAGGCCAGTTCGAAATCGCCCCAGCGGCGACCGTTGATGACCAGCGGCACATAGACATTGCGTACGACGAGATAGTTCTTGCCGTCGCCTTCCTGGCGATAGACCGCCATCATATAGGGTTCGGTCTGCGTCTTGGCGGTCTTGTCGATCGCGTAGAGCATGATGCGGCCATTGCGGCAGTGCTGCGTGTCATGCGCCAGATCGCCGGTCGGCGGGCGCGAATGTTCGCTGACATGTGTCGGCAGGAACCCGTTGGTATCCGATTGCGAACACATGATCACCGGGCGGCCTTCGCTGCTCACCGCGTCGTTGATCGGGCGCCAATGGGCATCGGCCCAGTCGCTCAGCCCCGTACGATAGAGCTGCGGGTTGGTGCCCGGTACCTCGCGGTAGTCGCAGTCGAACAATTGCTCCATCGTCAGCTCGCCCGCGGCGATCGCGGCTTCGGCCGCCGCGACGACCTGCGCGGCATGACCCTGCGCCTTCTCGACCATGACGCTGTCCTGCGGGGACAGGCCGGCCTTCACCAGCTTGTCGAACATGTCGCTGGCGATCAGTTCGAGCCCTTCCATCCGGTCATGCGCGGTCGCCAGCTTGTTCTCATTGTCGCTGACCGCGCCGTCGAAATCGCCGAGCACGTCCTGCACGCGGTGGACATGGTCCGAAATCTTGGCGGTGTTGCGCGCGATCAGATCCTGCTGGCCGTCGACCTCGGTCAACAGCTCGGTCACGCTGCGCATCGTGTCCTCGATCGAGCCGACCGAATCCTTCGCATGGACGCTTGCCTGGGCGCCGCTTTCGATCTTTTCGATCACCTGTTCGGCTTCATTGCCGAGCGTGTCGATGGTGCGGCCGATTTCCTCGGTCGCCTTGCGCGTTTCGCTGGCGAGCGTCTTCACTTCATTGGCGACCACCGCAAAGGTGCGGCCCTGCTCGCCCGCGCGCATCGCCTCGATCGTGGCATTGAGTGCAAGGATATTGGTGGTCTCGGCAATCTGGTCGATTTCCTGGCTCGACCGGCGCACCTGGTCCATCGCCGCGGCGAAACCGGTGACGTGTTGCGACAGCGTTTCGACGAGGCTGAGGAGGTTGCCGATTTCGTTCAGCGAATTGCTGATCAGCATCGACCCGTCGTTGAGCCGCTCGATCGCGCGTTCGGACAGCAGCCGGGCCTCGTCGCTGGCTTCGAGAACCTTGCGCTGGTCTTCGTCGAGCGCGGTGACCGTGCCCTGCAGCTCGACATATTCGCTGCGCAGGTGGCCGAAGGAATCGATGACCCCCTGGACGATCCCCGCCACGTCCGAACAGCCCACGGTTACCTTGCCGCAAGCTGCCGGTATCTGGTCCAGAGCCGACGCCCCCCTGGCATCGATCGCGCTGAGTTCCATTGCCTGTGTGACCCCCTTTTTGGTCTTGTTCTGCGTAGCTTACGCCGCGTTGGTTAGTGGGCAGTTAAAAAATACGCGCGATAAGTAACTGGTGCGGCGCCAAGGCACGCGCTAGGCTGCCGGCCATGTTCTTCAATTTCGTCGACGAGCTTCGCTCTGCGGGCATTTCCGCAAGCTTCAAGGAACACCTCACGCTGATCGAGGCGCTCGACCGCGACGTGATCGAGCAATCGCCCGAGGCGTTCTATTATCTCAGCCGGGCGACCTTCGTGAAAGACGAAGGCCTGCTCGACCGGTTCGACCAGGTATTCCAGAAGGTCTTCAAGGGCATACTGACCGATTACGGCCAGAACCCGGTCGAGATTCCCGAGGATTGGCTGAAGTCGGTGGCCGAGAAATTCCTCTCCGAAGAGGAAATGGAAAAGATCAAGGGCCTGGGCGACTGGGACGAGATCATGGAGACGCTGAAGAAGCGCCTCGAGGAACAGGAAAAGCGCCACCAGGGCGGCAACAAGTGGATCGGCACCGGGGGCACTTCGCCCTTCGGCAATTCGGGCTACAATCCCGAAGGCGTGCGGATCGGCGGCGAAAGCAAGCACAAGCGTGCAGTGAAGGTGTGGGACAAGCGCGAGTTCAAGAATCTCGACAACACCAAGGAACTGGGCACGCGCAACATCAAGATGGCCCTGCGGCGCCTGCGCCGGTTTGCGCGCGAAGGCGCTGCGGACGAACTCGACCTCGATGCAACGATCGACGGCACCGCCAAGCAGGGCTGGCTCGACATCCGGATGCGGCCCGAACGGCACAATGCGGTCAAGCTGCTGCTGTTCCTCGATGTCGGCGGGTCGATGGATCCGTTCATCAAGGTGACCGAGGAACTGTTCAGCGCGGCGACGGCGGAGTTCAAGAACCTGGAATTCTTCTACTTCCACAACTGCCTTTACGAAGGCGTGTGGAAGGACAACCGCCGCCGCTGGCAGGAACGCACCAAGACCTGGGACGTGCTGCACAAATACGGCCACGACTACAAGATCGTGTTCGTCGGCGATGCCGCGATGAGCCCCTATGAGATCACCCATCCGGGTGGCAGCGTCGAACATATGAACGAGGAAGCGGGCGCAACCTGGATGCAGCGCGTGACCAATACCTATCCCGCGACCGTCTGGCTCAATCCGGTGCCCGAAAAGCAGTGGTCCTATTCGCAGTCGACCAAGGTGATGAAGCAGCTGGTCAACGACCGGATGTATCCGCTGACGCTCGGCGGGCTCGACGACGCAATGCGCGAACTGAGCCGCAAGACCGGGGCCTGATTTGCGCCATTCGCGGTTCGCCGCGGTTCGCGCGCGGCTCGAATGCTTCGATCCGGGTCCCGGCTGGCGGCTGTGGCTGTACGAATTCCTGCTGTTCGGCTTCAAACAGGCCTGGGCGTGCCTGTTCGGCGGCCTGCTGCTCGCGCTGCTGCTCGGCACGCATTTCTTCTATCCCGAAGATGCGGCGCTGCATCGCTATGATTTCCTGACGCTGGCGGCGCTGGCGATCCAGGGGGCGATGCTGGCGTTCCGGCTCGAGACCTGGGCGGAGGCCAAGGTCATCCTGATTTTCCATGTCGTCGGCACGGTGATGGAGCTGTTCAAGACCGCTGCGGGATCGTGGATCTATCCCGAGGCAAGCGTGCTCCATATCGGCGCGGTCCCGCTGTTTTCGGGGTTCATGTACGCCGCGGTCGGTAGCTATATCGCGCGCGTCTGGCGGATCTTCGACTTTCGCTACAGCGCCTATCCGCCGCGCTGGGCGACATGGGTGCTGGCGGGCGCGATCTACGTCAATTTCTTCGCGCATCACTGGTTGCCGGACATCCGCCTGGTGCTGTTCGCGGCAACCATCCTGCTGTTCGCACGCACGCGCGTCCACTTCCGCAACTGGCGTGTGCATCGCTGGATGCCGCTGCTGGTGGGCTTCGGGCTGGTGGCGATGTTCATCTGGGGGGCGGAGAATATCGGCACCTTCGCGCAGGCCTGGACCTATCCCGGGCAGGAGCATGGCTGGCGCATGGTCAGCCCCGCCAAGCTCGGCAGCTGGTTCCTGCTGATGCTGATCAGCTTTGTGCTGGTCGAACTCGTCGCCCCGGTGCGCGAACCCGACTAGTCCTTCTGGTCGAGTTCCTCGTTGAGGCGTAGCGAACAGCGCCAGAAGAAGAACGCCGGCAGCAGCCCGAGGAACGTCGCGCCATAGAGCACATAACGGACGCTCTCTTCGCCATAGGCGGGTTGCAGCAGGTCGGACATCATCCCGAAGAACAGCGGCCCGAGGCCAAGCCCGATGAGGTTCTGGAAGAACAGCAGCACTGCGGCTGCGATCGCGCGGGCGCGCAGCGGTACCAGCCCCTGCACGCTCGAATAGGTCGGGCCGTAATAGAGCGAATTGCAGATCGTCGGCACGATCAGCAGGAACAGCGCCATCAGCCAGTTGTCGCTCATGAAGGCAAGCAAGGCGAAGGGAATCGTGATGACCATGCCCACTGCAGGTGCAGTGAGGACGTGGCGGCGGTTCTTGGACCCCCAGCGATCGGCGATATAGCCGCCCAGCACGGTACCGGCGATGCCTGCCCCGCCATTGACCAGGCCGAACCACAGCCCTGTTTCACCCGGGGTCAGCCCGTGGGTGCGCTGGAAGAAGATCGTGATCCAGGTCACCTTGCCATAGGCGAGGAAGGCAGCCGCCGATCCTGCCGCGACCAGCAGGACGAAGGCGCGAGAACTGAACATGGCCTTGAGCGCGGTTTTTATCGGCATCTGTTCGGTCGACTGCTGCGACCCGGCCTGCATCATGCCGGTGCGGCGCGGGTCCTTCAGAAAGATGAACACGACCACCGCGAGCGCCAGCCCCGGCAGGCCCACGATCAGGAAGGCATTGCGCCAGCCCACCGAATCGGCGAGCAGCCCGCCGATCAGCATCCCCAACAGTGTGCCGATCGGAATACCGAGCGCGTAGAAGGCGAGCGCGGAGGATCGCTTGGCGGGTTCGACCATATCCGCAATCAGCGAATGCGCGGGCGGCGTACAGCCGGCCTCCCCCACCCCCACACCGATCCGCGCGAGCAGCAGCTGGACGAAGTTCTGCGCCAGGCCGCAGAGCGCGGTCATGGCGGACCAGATCGCCAGCGCGCCGCCGATCAGCCACGGCCGATTGGTCGTGGACCGGTCGGAGAAGCGCGCAATCGGCAAGCCGAGCACGGTATAGAACAAGGCGAAGGCCAGCCCCGTCATCAGGCCGATCTGGGTATCGCTCAGCCCCAGCTCCATCCGGATCGGTTCGGCAAGGATATTGACGATTTGCCGATCGATGAAATTGAAAATGTAGACAATCAGCAGGATCCACAGGGTTACCCTGACCGATCCGCCTGTTTGCCGTGCTGCCACAGTCGCCATTCAAACCTCTCCCGAAGCGCGGGTATGCCCGTCACTTTGGCCCAAGCTCCCTTTCTTGGCGTAGTTCGTCAAGGCCATTGGTCGAAAATCGAACAGACGGTTGGGGACTTGTCCGGTCAGCCCGCGCTATCCACGGCGGCGAACAGCGCGGCGATCTGCGCGTGTTCGATCGGCTCGAGTTCGGGACGCCAGACATCGAACAGCAGGACGAGCCGGTCTTCGCCCGAATTGTTCCACGCCTCGTGCTCGATCGTATCGTCGAACGCGATGAGTTCACCCTTCCGCCATTCGCGCTTTTGCGAGCCCAGACGCAGCGCGCCATTGCCTGGAACGATCAGCGGTAGGTGGCAGATATAGCGCGGGTTGAGCATGCCGTGATGCGGCGGGATCTTCTTGCCCGCCTTGAGCAGCGAAAGCAGCAGCGTCGGTGCGCGATTGGGGATGGTGCAGACGGGTACTTCCCGAGTGATCGTCTGGTAGGCCACGGGGGCATGGGCGATATGCTCGGCAACCGGCTCGCCCTTCTCGATCAGGTCGAGCGAACTCCAGTCCTCATTGCCAAGCATGCCGTGCATATCGCCCTGCGGCCGGTCGGCCTCGGCCTCGACATAGGGCTTGAACGTGCCCGATCCGGCCAACAGTTTGCGCGCTTCCTCGGCGATGTCCTCGGTGCGCTCCTCGACCGCCTCGCGCCAGTCGAACTGGTGCGTATCGGCGAATTCCACATGCGGCAGGCCGGGGTAGTAGTAGACACTGGGCATCGCCGGAAAGGAGCGCGATTCCGGCGCGCGCTGGGCTGCACCCACCATCATCGCCAGCGAGTTGGCGAAGCGCGGGTGCCAGTCTTGCTGCGGGTGCCCGGCCTCGGCCAGCGAGGTGACGAGATGCCGGACGAATTGCTGCTGGATGTCCTGCATCGCCTGCGCCGCACGCGCCGCTTCGCGTCCGTCCGCCGGACGCCCGCTCTGAGCGACCGAGACCGCCATTCCGTAGAACGAACCCGCCGCGCGCAGTTCGCCGCGAGCGTAATGATGGTCGCCCTTCGCCATGAGCGCGGCAAAGTCGTAATTATCCTTCGCCAGCCGAATATCGGCTTGTGCGGGGGACATCGTCGGAGGCTGCATCACCGGTATAGTCGGTCCCACATGGTTCGGAGGCCGAACTCTCACCCAGCGGGACGCGAACGTCAAGCGCGGTTCGGCTCTCCGAAAACAGCGAGCAGCCTATCGAGATGGCCCGCGTAATTGCGCCAGCGGTTGCACGATCTCGTGTAGAGCGGCTCGCGCACCTGCCACGCGCTTGCGGTGCGTACCTGGGCGGTGCCGCGGTGTGGCGTCAGGCAGGCATCCTCCCACTCCAGATCGAGGAACGAGAGCAGCCCGGCGATTTCGGCTTCGGGATCGCTAACCAGCGCATCGTAATCCGCGACACGGACATCATCGGGGTAGAGCTCCAGCCAGTGCGCGGCCAGACGCTCATATTCCCGATACCAATGCGCGGCGCTGTCGAGCGAGGCGGCATAGGTGAGCGCTGGATCGAGATGCGCGAAGTAGATCGACAGGCAATTGTCGAGCGGATTGCGCCGGGTGAGCACGATCTTCGCCATCGGGAAGATACGTTTGATCAGGCCGAGATGGAGGAAATTGTCGGGTCGCTTGTCGGTGAGGCCAGCGGTGGGCAGATCCATCTCGCCCAGCCCCTTCAGATAGCGTTGCCGCAAGCCGGTGTAGAAATCGGCGTCGCGGCCAACCAGCGATTCGGGATAGGGCTGCAATTGCTCGCGGACGATACGCGGCAGGATCGGCAGTTCGCCGCCCGCGGTCACCCGGCTGTGTGATGCCAGAATGCGCTCCACCAGCGTCGACCCCGAACGAAACATGCCGCAGATGAAGACGGGCGCAGGTTCCGGCCCCGCTTCCGTCTCCGCCGCATGGGGAAAGGCTGCTATCAGCCGGTCGATAAAGGCCTCTGCCGCTTGAGGATCGTAGGGATGCGCCGCGAGCGCCCGGCTGCCTTCATTGGCGGTGCGATAAGCGGCGAACGCCTCGTCGTAACGCGCGCATTGATCGAGCGCACGCCCCAGCGCGTACCCCAGGTCGGCCCGTTCCAGCGGGGCAAGATCGGTGCGGGCGACTGCGCCCCGAAGCCGCTCGACAAGCGGGTGGGCGGGGTCATCGAACACGGTCACTTCGGCGAGGCGCATCAGCGCAAGCGCGCTTCCGGGTTCGAGCTCCAGCGCCTGCGCATAAACCGCCCGCGCCCGGTCGCGGTCACCCGCATCCTCGTGCAGATTGCCGAGATTGAGCAAGGCCGGGACATAGCCGGGCCGGATCGCGAGCGCCGCTTCGAGCGCCGCCTGCGCTGCGGCGGGATCGCCGAGGTCATCGGCGAGAACGACCGCACGGTTGAGATGGACCTCTTCGGGCCCGGTTACCTTGCGTTTCAGGGCACTGTCATAGGCGGCCAGCGCTTCGCGAAAGACCCCCTGCCGCTTGAGCAGCAGGCCGAAGTTAACCCAGTCATCGGGTCGATCCGGATCAAGTGCGAGCAGGTGCCGATAGGCTTCGCGCGCCTCATCATAGCGCGCCGAGCGATACAGCGCGGCCGCCTTGCGGGCGAGCGCATCGGCCGTGTCCGCCATCAGCCGTAGATCAGATGCGGCGCAATCGTTTCGCGCCAGGCTGTTTCGTCCGCGCCGGCCAGTTCGTCGAGATCGTCGGGCACGGCCTCGCTGTCGTCGACCCAATCGCGCAGGGCCGGGCCGCCGTTGATGACATCGATTGCCAGCCGGTCGAGCTCGTATTCATAGGGGAAGTCGCGCCAGAGCGGATAGTCTGGGTAGAGCTTGCGGATTGCCTTGAACGCCAGCGCCTGCAGGCGCCATGGCTGGAACGCGTAATGATCGTAGAACTTGCCTTCGGCATGGATCATCAAGCCGTTGCACAGCGTGCCGACATGCTTGTGGAAGGTGGGTTCGAACCAGCATTCGCGGATCGCACAGCCGCGCATCCAGACCGGAGCAAGTGCGTGCATTTCGGCGAGCACCGCCTTGGCATCGACATCGGGAGCGCCGAACAGCACTTCGAGCGGGCGGGTGGTCCCCCTGCCCTCGCTCAGCGTGGTTCCCTCGAGCATCACCGTGCCGGCATAGGCACGCGCCATGTTGAGGCTGGCGGCATTGGGGCTGGGATTGATCCATACGCGTTCGTCCGACCAGCCATAGCCGGGGGCCTTGCCGGGCTTCCACCCGCTCATCTCGATCACCTGGAGATCGACGTCGAGCTTGAAATGCGCGACGAACCAGCGCGCCATTTCGCCCATGGTGAGGCCGTGGCGCATGACCATCGGGCCCGCCCCGACAAAGCTTTCCTGACCGGGCTGCAGCAAGGTGCCTTCCACCGGTCCGCCCGCGGGATTGGGCCGGTCGAGCACCCATACGCTCTTGCCCGCCTTGGCCGCTTCCTCGAGCAGGTAGAGCAGCGTGGTGACGAAGGTGTAGATGCGGCAGCCGAGATCCTGCAGGTCGAACAGGAAGATGTCCGCGCTGGCCATCATCTCCGCGGTCGGACGGCGCACTTCGCCATAGAGGCTGAAGATCGGGATACCGTAATGCGGGTCGATCTCGTCGCGTGTCTCGACCATATTGTCCTGCTTGTCGCCCTTCAGCCCGTGCTGCGGCCCAAAGGCGGAAGAGACGCTGATCCCGCGGCCGATCAGCGCATCGAGCGAATGATCGAGACTGGCGGTAACCGAAGCCGGATGCGCGACCAGCGCCACGCGCTGCCCTTCGAGCGGGGCGCGCAACCCCTCCTCGGTGATGAGACGATCGATGCCGAATTTCATGCGCCGCTCGGTGCCGCAAGCCGCGCGGTGAAGCAAGCCGGATCGTGGAAATCGGGCTGCTCGCCGCGATGCTCCAGCGCCCAGAAGCTCTTGTGCCCCCCGGCCTCCTCGATCACGCAGGTGAGACCCATCGCGCAATCGGTGTCCGGCAAAGCGGCGGCAGGCAGTGCGGCATCGAAGATCGCGAAACTGCTACCCATGCGCATGGTGCAGACCGGTTCGCGCGGGATCGGGCGCTCCGCCATCCCTTCGCGGTGCGCGGCGAAGTCGTAGGCGTTCCAGCGTTCGGATGGAGACAGGTTGAATTCACAATAGGCGGTTCCGCCATCGGGGCGCAGGAATAGCTCGAAGCAGGTGGTCTGCCACAGCCCATCCGCCCGCCCCTTGCCCGCGAATTTGGGCACCACCAACTCACCGCTGCCCTCGATCCGCCAGCGCAGGCGCAGCCAATTGTCATCGCGCCCGATGATGCGGGCATCGACCCCGGATACCGCGCGCGGCGGATGCCCCGGATGGGGCTGCAATCGATACGTTTCCATGCCGCCCCTTACCTGCTAGCGCGCGCTTCGTCATGAGCAACTACACCTCCGATCTCCTGCGCGTGCTCGACGAGCGCGGCTATATCCACCAGGTCACCGACGCCGAGGGCCTCGATGCGCTCGCCGCCAAGCAGATCGTGCCGGGCTATATCGGTTTCGATGCCACCGCGCCTTCGCTCCATATCGGTAGCCTCGTCCAGATCATGATGCTGCGGCGGTTGCAGCAGGCAGGGCATAAGCCAATCGTGCTGATGGGCGGCGGGACCACGCGGATCGGCGACCCCACGGGGCGCGACGAAAGCCGCAAGATGCTGTCCGATGCCGCGATCGACGAAAATATCGCCGGGATCCGGACGGTGTTCGAGCGCCTGCTCGTTTTCGGCGACGGGCCGACCGATGCGGTGATGGTCAACAATCACGACTGGCTGAGCGGGCTTGGCTATATCGAGATGCTTCAGAAGGTCGGGACGCATTTCACCGTCAACCGGATGCTGACCTTCGATTCCGTGCGCCTGCGGCTCGAGCGCGAGCAGCCGATGACCTTCCTCGAATTCAACTACATGATCCTGCAGGGCTACGATTTCCGCCATCTGGCGCAGGAAATGGGTGTGCGGTTGCAGATGGGCGGCAGCGACCAGTGGGGCAATATCGTCAACGGCATGGAGCTGGGCCGCCGGATGGACGGGAGCGAGCTGTTCGGCCTCACGACCCCGCTGCTGACCACCGCCGATGGCGGCAAGATGGGCAAGACCGCGGCCGGCGCGGTGTGGCTCAACGAGGCGCAGCTGCCGAATTACGACTTCTGGCAATATTGGCGCAATGTCGATGATCGCGATGTCGGGCGGTTCCTGCGGCTGTTCACCGATCTGCCGCTCGATGAGATCGCCCGGCTCGAAGCGCTCGGCGGGTCCGACATCAACGAAGCGAAGACAGTTCTTGCCAATCAGGTAACCACACTCGTTCGGGGTGAAGAAGCGGCCAGACTGGCTGCGCAAACGGCTGCGGAAACCTTCGCCGGCGGGGGTGCCGGCGCGGAGCTTCCGACGCTCGATGTGGGTCCTGACGGCATGCGCATCGGGGCCGTGCTGACGGCGCTCGGATTCACGGCTTCCAACGGGGAAGCCAAGCGCAAACTGGCCGAAGGCGCAGTCAAGCTCGATGGCGAGACGGTCACCGATCCGGGCTATCTGGTGAGCGTTGCGGCGGGCACCGAAGCCAAGCTCAGCCTCGGCAAGAAGAAGCACGCGGTTATTCGCTGTTAACCAGCGACGAAACGCCCTTTTTTACCGTCGAAGCACCGGGCCGGTTTACCAATTGGCAGGCTTTTGCCGCCATAAGGAGCTTTGATGTCCGATACCCCCACTCCCCCCAACCCCAACCGCAAAGGGATCGCCAGCATGTCTGCCGGAGCACAACTGAGCGTCACCGACCAGCGGCGCATGACCCGTCACCCGGTCGACCATCCCGTCATTGCCGAGCATTTCGGCAAGGGCGACGTGCGGCTGCATATTGCGAATATCTCCGCCAACGGCTTCATGGTCGACAATGGCGACGGCATCGGCCGCGGCGAACGCGTGATCGTGCGCCTGCCGGTTATCGGCCGGATCGAAGCCTATTGCATCTGGACGCGCGACAACCGTGCGGGCTTCCAGTTCGAACGCATCATCCGCGTCGACGACTTCCTCGCCATGATCGATACGCTGCAGCCCAACCCGCGGCTGCGCAAGCTGCGCTAAGCCGCAACAGCTTCTACTAGAACAAAAAGCAGGCCCGTCTTCACAACCGAAGGCGGGCCTGCCATGCGTCCGGCGTGAGTGAAACCGCCGCGCCCTCCCCCGACAGTTCGCCGCTCCGGATAGCGAATTTCCGCGCCTATTGGTTCAGCCGCCTATCGATGACGCTCGCGCAATATGCGATGATGCTGATTATCGGTTGGCAGACCTATAACATTGCGCGCGACAGCGGGCTGGGGATCGCCGCCGCATCGGGCCAGTTGGCGTTGATCGGGCTGCTGCAATTCGTGCCGCTGTTCCTGCTGACGCCCTTTTCGGGCTGGGCGGCGGATCATTTCGACCGGCGCAATCTGGCGCGGCTGACCGTTATCGCACAGCTGGGCTGTGCGGGCGCGCTGGCGTGGCTGACCTGGAGCGGAAGTCTTACCCTGCCCGCCCTGTTCGGGGTGGCGATCGTGCTCGGTGTGGTGCGGTCGTTCAACGGCCCGGCGCTGTCGGCGCTCGCACCCAATCTCGTGCCCAGGGCTATCCTGCCGAACGCCATCGCACTGTCCAGCATCGCCTGGCAGGTGGGCATGATCGTGGGACCCGCGATCGGCGGTTATACCTATGCGATCCTGCCCGCGCTGCCCTATTTCGTGGCTTGCGGGCTGTTCGCCGCAGCGCTGGTCGCGCTGTCTTTCATCGGCAAGGTACCGCAGCCCCCGCGCGCGGCCAACAAGCGCCCCATCCACCAGATGGTCGAGGGCCTGCGCTACGTGGTGCGCAACAAGATGGTGCTCGGCGCGATCACGCTCGACCTGTTCGCGGTTTTCCTTGCCGGGGCAACCGCGCTCTTTCCCGTTTATGCGCGCGATATCCTGCAAGTCGGCGAGACGGGCCTTGCGCAGCTCGCCATGGCTCCCGCGGTCGGCGCGGCGCTTACCGCGCTGTGGTTCAGCTTCCGCCCGCTCAAGACCAATGTCGGCCCCAAGATGCTATGGGCAGTGGCGATCTTCGGCCTCGCCACCATGGTGTTCGGCCTCTCGCGCTGGATGCCGCTAAGCTTGGCGATGCTCTTCATCATCGGCGCGGCGGACATGTTCAGCGTCTATATCCGCCAGTCGCTGATCCAGCTGCACACGCCCGACGACAAGCGCGGACGGGTGTCATCGGTCAGCCTGCTGACCATCAGCGCGTCGAATGAATTCGGCGATTTCTTCTCCGGCAGCCTCGCCTACCTTGTCGGCCCCGCGCTGGCGGTGGTCGGCGGCGGGGCCGGCGCGATCGTGACCGTCGCCGTCTGGGCGCGCATTTTTCCCGTCCTGCGGACCACGCGGACCTTTGACCCGCCTGACGAATTGTTAGACACTCCCCCCGAAGAGAAATTGCAGGAGCAGATGCCATGAAAGCCGACTCCGTCCTCGCCACGATCGGCGATACCGCCCACATCCGCCTGTCGCGCCTGTTCCCCGACCATGAAGTCTGGGTGAAGAACGAGCGCGCCAATCCGGGCGGTTCGATCAAGGACCGCATCGGCCTCGCGATGATCGAGGATGCGGAGGCAGCGGGCCTGCTCAAGCCCGGCGGCACGATCGTCGAACCGACCAGCGGCAATACCGGAATCGGCCTCGCGATGACCGCCGCGGTCAAGGGCTACAAGCTGGTGCTGGTCATGCCCGAAAGCATGAGCGTCGAGCGGCGCCGGCTGATGCTCGCCTATGGTGCCAGTTTCGACCTGACCCCCAAGGAAAAAGGCATGAACGGTGCAATCGAGCGCGCGCAGGAACTGGTCGCACAGACCCCGGGCGCATGGATGCCGAGCCAGTTCGACAATGAGAGCAACTGGAAGGTCCATGCGCGCACCACCGCGAAGGAAATCCTCGACGATTTCGCCGACACACCGATCGACGCGCTGATCACCGGCGTCGGCACCGGCGGCCACCTCACCGGCTGTGCCGAAGTGCTGAAACAGAGCTGGAGCGGCATGAAGGCCTATGCGGTCGAGCCCACGCTTTCGCCCGTCATCAGCGGCGGCCAGCCCGGCCCGCACCCGATCCAGGGCATCGGCGCAGGCTTCGTGCCGCAGAACCTGCACACGCAGGCGATCGATGGCGCGATCCAGGTTGCTCCCGAGGACGCGAAGGAAATGGCGCGCCAGTGCGCGGCCAAGGAAGGCTTGCTGGTGGGTATCTCCAGCGGCGCAACGCTCGCCGCGATCAAGCAGAAGCTGACCGACATGCCCGCGAATTCGCGCATTCTCGGCTTCAATTACGATACCGGCGAGCGGTATCTTTCCGTGCCCGACTTCCTGCCCGAATGATGGAGCAGGTCGGATATCGCGACGGCGCGGTCGAACTGACCGGTCTCCACGCGCGGCCCGCGGGCAAGCCCCGCGCCGCGGTGGCGATCTATCCGACCTTCATGAACACGACTGCAGTCGTCGAGGCCAAGGCCGCAGAGCTCGTTGAAGCCGGCTATGCCGTCCTGATCGGCGACTTCTATGGGCCGGAGACGCCCGCAGACGGTGATGCTGCCTTTGCCGCAATGAGCCGGTTGCGCAGCGATCCAGCATCCATGCGCCAGCGGCTGCGCGCGACGCTCGACCTCCTGCGCAAGCTGGAGCCCGACCTCCCGCATCTCGCGATCGGCTTTTGCCTCGGCGGGATGGCGGTGCTGGAAATGGCGCGCGACGGGCAGGACCTCGCAGCAGTCGTCAGCTTTCATGGTTTGCTCGAAACCTCCCTGCCCGCCGATAGGCCGATCACACCGCGTATCCTCGTCTGCCACGGCGATGCCGACGCGCTTGTGCCGCGTAGCCAGGTGACCGCGTTCTGGGAGGAAATGGACGCGGTGAAGGCTGACTGGCACTTCCACAGCTATGCAGGGGTCGAGCATGGCTTCACTGCCCCGCACCGGCCCACCGGGGCGGTCAATCCCGCCTATGATGCGAGTGCCGACCGCCAGAGCTGGGCGGCGATGCACAGCCTCTTCAACGAAGTGCTCGGTCGATAGCAAAAAGGCCCGGACGCGGCGTCCGGGCCTTTTCGTTTCCCTATCGCAGAACGATCAGGCAGCGGTGGCGAAACCCTCTTCGCCGAGCGCCATCGTGCTGTCGCTGCCTGCCTCGAGCTTGCGGCGCAGCGCGCCGGCATCGGGCAGATACCGATCCATGTAATAGCGCGCCGTGGCGAGCTTGGCCTCGTAGAACGCCTTGTCTTCGGTGCCCGCAGCCAGCGCCGCCTGCGCGACCTTGGCCATCCGCAGCCACATCCAGCCCAGCGTCACGATGCCCATCATGTGCATGTAGTGATGCGCGCCCGCACCGAGGTGGTTGGGGTTCTGCATGGCATTGTTCATGAACCACATGGTCGCCGCCTGCTGCTGGCCCAGCGCCTTTTCGAGCGCTTCGGCCAGCGGGCCGAGGTCCTCGCCCTTGGCGGCACCGATATCGTCGCCCACCGCCTTGAAGAAGGCCTGGATTGCCGCGCCGCCCTTCTGCGCGAGCTTGCGGCCGCACAGATCCATCGCCTGCACGCCATTGGTGCCTTCGTAGATCTGCGCGATCCGGGCATCGCGGACGAACTGGCTCATGCCCCATTCCTCGATGTAGCCATGGCCGCCGAAGACCTGCTGCATGTTGGTGGCGACTTCATAGCCCTTGTCGGTGCCATAGCCCTTGATGACCGGTGTCAGCAGCCCGATAAGCATGTCGGCCTGTTCGCGCTCTTCCTCGGTCTTGGCCTTGTGGGTCAGGTCGACCTGCAGCGCGCCCCACAGGCACAGTGCACGCATGCCTTCGGTAAAGGCTTTGGCGTCCATCAGCATGCGGCGCACGTCGGGATGGACGAAGATCGGATCGGCCTGTTCGTCGGGCTCGGCCGGGCCGGTCAGCGCGCGGCCCTGGCGCCGGTCGAGCGCATAGGCAACCGCGTTCTGATAGGCGACTTCGGCCTGGCTGAGACCCTGGATACCGACGCCGAGACGCGCGGCGTTCATCATGATGAACATCGCGGCGAGACCCTTGTTCTCCTCGCCGACGAGCCAGCCCTTGGCACCATCGTAATTGAGTACGCAGGTCGCGTTGCCATGGATGCCCATCTTGTGTTCGATCGAGCCGCAGGCGACGCCATTGCGCTCTCCCGGGGTGCCGTCTTCATTGACGATGAACTTGGGCACGACGAACAGTGATATGCCCTTGGTGCTGTCGGGCGCGCCCGGCGTCTTGGCAAGCACGAGGTGGATGATGTTGTCCGCCATGTCGTGCTCGCCGGCGGAGATGAAAATCTTGGTGCCGGTAATCGCGAAGCTGCCGTCGGCCTGCGGTTCGGCCTTGGTCCGGATCATGCCCAGATCGGTGCCGCAATGCGGCTCGGTCAGGTTCATCGTCCCGGTCCATTCGTTGGAGATCATCTTGGGAAGATATTTCTCCTTCTGCTCCTGGCTGCCCTTGGCGAGCAGCGCGGAGACCGCACCGTTGGTCAGGCCCGGATACATGCCGAAGGCCTGGTTGGCGCTCGACACGAATTCCTCGAAAGCGAAGCCAAGGACATGCGGCATGCCCTGCCCGCCGAATTCTTCGGGCTGCGAGAGCGTGCCCCAGCCCGCTTCGCGGAACTGGTCGAAGGCTTCCTTGAAGCCCTTGGGCGTGGTGACCGAACCGTCTTCGTGGCGGGTGCAGCCTTCCTGGTCGCCCGACTGGTTGAGCGGGGCGAGGACTTCGGCGCAGAACTTGCCCCCCTCGTTGATCACCGCATCGGTGACATCGGGGCTGGCCATTTCGAAGCCGGGCAGGTCCCCGTAGCTCGCGAGATCGAGCATCTCGTTGATGATGAAGCGAGTGTCGCGGGTAGGCGCGGAATAGCGGGGCATCAGTAAGTCCTTGGGTCTGGGGTCTGTCGGTTATCTCGCCGGGGAGGCAAATCAGTCGAGATCGACATCGAGCGTTTCGATATGCTCGATGAATTCGGTGAGGTCGGTGATCGAGCTGTCGATATCGTCACGCTGTTCTTTCAGCTTGGCGACATGCGCCTTGCATTTCTCGACCGTGACGCGGCGCTGTTCGACGCGGCCGTCACCGAGATCGTAGAGATCGATCATTTCGCGGATTTCGGTTAGCGAGAAGCCGACGTTCTTGGCGCGCATGATCCATGCGAGGCGGGCGCGATCGCGTTTGGAGTAGATCCGCGTGAGGCCGATCCGCGAAGGCGCAATCAGCCCTTCGTCCTCGTAGAAACGCAGCGCGCGGGCGGTGCAGCCGAATTCACTGGTGAGGTCGGAGATCGAATATTGTTCGCGGCCCAGTTCGTCCGGCCGTTCGATATGGGCGCCGGCATGGCGGCGATCGCCATTCTCGGCACGGAAGTCGTTGGGCAGCGGCTGTGTCATGAGCCGACTCATACGCCCACGTTTACGTAAGCGTCAAGTCTTGACGGGTTGGAGAACATCGCCCTCGAGTCGGCGGTAAAAGCAGCTCGGCGCACCCGTGTGACAGGTCGGACCCGCCGGGCGGCAGGACAGGACGAGCGCGTCCTGGTCGCAATCGACGAGGATTTCCTCGACCTCGAGGACGTGGCCCGAACTTTCGCCCTTCTGCCAGAGCTTGCCGCGCGAGCGCGAGTGGAAATGGGCGAGCCCCGTGGCGCGCGTCGCGGCCAGCGCCTCGGCATCCATGAAGGCCACCATCAGCACCGCGCGACTGGCGTGATCGACGACGACTGCGCACAGCAATCCCTTGTCGTCGAACTTGGGCATGAACCGCGTACCTGCCTCGCGCTCGGCCTGATCATTCACTGCGACACCTTTCAAATCCCATTCTCGGGCGGCTTTTGTTGCACGATAACCACAAAGTCGACCCAAAATCCGACATTCTTGCAAATGCCTGTTTGATGATGGCGCAGTTTCGGGAACAAACAGCCGCGCAGGCGAAAGTGAGGCCTGCCCACCGGAGCAGCGGTGCCAACAGAGCGCCAGGTTCAGGGGGTCAAACGGATTCGCAGCCGCGATAGAGGGTTTACGCGGCGCATCCGGTAACGATGAGGGATGGGCCAAGGTGCATGCTGGGGGGCTGCACCTGTGTCGCAAGGCAGGTCCGGTTATATTCGTCACGTGGCGCCCGGGATCGCAAGGTCCCGGGCGTTTCGTTTGTCGCCTAATGGGGAAGCGCTTCGTCGAGCACACGCGAGAAGCAGGCAATCTGGACGCTCCTCGCCCCGCCCCGCTTCAGTGCCTTGACGCACGCAGTACTGGTCGCGCCGCTGGTGAGCACGTCGTCGACCAGTATGATGTCCGCACCTTTGACCTTGGCTGTCCGGCTGCTCCGCAACGTGATCGCGCCTTGCAGCGTGCGGGCCCGTGCCCGCTTGCCCAGACCGCCCAGCGCGGGGGTCGGCTTGGTCCGCACCAGGGCATCGACGCACATCGTGCCGTGCCCCATTTTCTGCAATTGCCGCCCGAGCAGCGCCGCCTGGTTATAGCCCCGGTGCCACAGGCGGCTGCGATGTAGCGGCACCGGGACGATCACCCGCTCGCTGTCCGCTGCGGGTAGCCGCGCGGCGATCAGCTTTGCCAGCAGCGGCGCCAGCGCGATGCGGCGACCGTGCTTGAATGCCAGCACCAGCCTGCGCGAGGTATCGGTATAGAGCGTCCCCGCCGCGATCCCGTCATGCCCCGGCGGATCGGCCAGGCAGGGCGCGCAGATCGCCCCCGCCTGTGGTCCATGATCGCCAAAGGGACGCTGGCAAGCGGCACAGCAGGGGTCGGAGGGGATGACGAGGTCGCTCCAGCACGCACTGCACAGGCCGCCCTGTTCGCCCACCCCACTCCCGCAGGCCGGGCAGCGCGGGGGATAGATGAAATCCAGCACCGGGGCGAAGCTTTCGGCGAGCAGGCGGCTTGTCGACATCTTCGCATGCTGCGCCGCTTGCGCGAGGCTGGCAAGCGCGGCAGGGCGATGCGCGATGGCTAGCCAGGCACCGCCCCGCATCTTCTCCCGCCAGCGCCGCATTGTCGGCCTGCGCCGCGCCCGGGTGCGGCAGGCCCACCGCGATGCGGCGCGCTACATCCTCGACGACATGGTCGAGGACGTGCTCGACCGGCTCGAATTCATGCGCCTGGCGCCCAATCGCGTGCTGGTGATCGGTGACTGGACCGGCACGCTGGCCTTGTCGCTGCGCGGCGCAGGCTCCGAGGTCGAGGAGCGCGATGTCGCCACGCTCGACGAGGAACAGCCCGTCCCGGGCGCGCCCTACGACTTGATCGTCAGCTTGGCCTCGCTCGACCGGGTCAACGACCTGCCCGGCGCGCTGCTCCACCTGCGCAATGCGCTGGGCGATGACGGCATGCTCATCGCCAGCATCGTGGGTGCAGGCAGCCTGCCGCATCTGCGCCGCGCGATGCTTGCCGCGGAACCCGACAGGCCGGCTGCACGGATGCATCCGCTGGTCGACAACCAGGCCGCTTCCGCGCTGCTGCAACGGGCGCTGTTCAAGCGGCAGGTGGTCGACAGCCGTTCGCTGACCGTTTCCTTCGGGACGCTCGAACGACTGGTGTCGGACTTGCGCGACCAGGGCCTTGGCGGCACGCTGGCGAGCGCCCCGCCACCGCTGGGCAAGGCCGCGCTGGAACGTGCCGAACAGGCCTTTCGCAAGGCAGCCAACGACAAGGGCCGCGTGCTCGAAAGCTTCGAGATCCTGACCCTTACCGGCTGGAAGGACTAACCCGCGCGCAGGCTGGCCTGCGCCGCCGCGAGCCGCGCGATCGGAACGCGGTAGGGCGAGGCGCTGACGTAATCGAGCCCGGTCTTCTCGCAGAAGGCGATGCTGGCCGGGTCGCCGCCATGTTCGCCGCAGATGCCCAGCTTGAGCCCGTCGCGCGTCGCGCGCCCGCGTTCGGCGGCGAGTTCGACCAGCTGGCCGACGCCGTCGATGTCGAGGCTGACGAAGGGATCGCGCGCGAAGATGCCCTTGTCGACATAGGTCGTCAGGAAGCGGCCCGCATCGTCGCGGCTCACGCCCAGCGTCGTCTGCGTCAGGTCGTTGGTGCCGAAGCTGAAGAATTCGCCCACTTCGGCGATTTCGCCCGCCATCAGCGCGGCGCGCGGCAGTTCGATCATCGTGCCGACGAGATATTCGAGCGTCGTGCCGGTGGCCGTAAACACTTCCTTGGCCACGCGGTCGACGACATCCTTGAGCAGTTCGAGCTCGCGCCGCGTTGCGACCAACGGGATCATGATCTCGGGCACCGGCGCATCGCCGCTATCCCTGGCGACCTGGCAAGCGGCCTCGAAGATCGCGCGCGCCTGCATTTCGTATATCTCGGGATAGGTGATCCCGAGCCGGCAGCCGCGATGACCCAGCATCGGGTTGAATTCATGGAGCTCACCGGCGCGGCGACGCAGCTTCTCGATATCGACACCGGTGGCCTCGGCCAGCTCCTCGAACTCGGTATCGCCATGCGGCAGGAATTCATGCAGCGGCGGATCGAGCAGGCGGATCGTGCACGGCAGGCCCGCCATGACCTCGAAGATCGTCACGAAGTCGCTGCGCTGTTCGGGCAGCAGCTTGTCGAGCGCGGCGCGGCGGCCGGCTTCGCTATCGGCGAGGATCATCTCGCGCACCGCGCTGATGCGGCCGGCATCGAAGAACATGTGCTCGGTGCGGCACAGGCCGATGCCTTCGGCGCCGAACTGGCGCGCCATGCGGCATTCGGTCTCGGTCTCGGCATTGGTGCGCACGCGCATGCGGCGGTGCTTGTCGGCCCATTCCATCAGCGTGCCGAAGTCGCCCGCCAGTTCGGGTTCGATGGTGGCGACTTCGCCCGCCATCACCTGCCCGTTGGCGCCGTCGATGGTGATGACATCGCCTTCCTTGAGTTCGCGGTCGCCGATGGTGAGCGTGCGGCCTTCGCGCGCGATCGACACCTGCGATGCGCCCGACACGCAGGGGCGGCCCATGCCGCGCGCCACCACGGCGGCGTGGCTGGTCATCCCGCCGCGCGCGGTGAGGATGCCGGTGGCGGCGTGCATGCCGTGGATGTCCTCGGGGCTGGTCTCGACGCGCACGAGCACCACCTTCTCGCCGCGTCCGGCCCACAGTTCGGCAGTGTCCGCATCGAGCACGATCTTGCCGCTGGCGGCGCCGGGCGATGCCGGCAGGCCGGTGGTCAGCACGTCGCGCGGCGCTTCGGGATCGAGCGTCGGGTGAAGCAGCTGGTCGAGCGCCATCGGGTCGACGCGCAGGATCGCGGTCTTCTCGTCGATCAGCCCTTCGCCGACCATGTCGACCGCCATCTTGAGCGCCGCCTTGGCAGTGCGCTTGCCGTTGCGCGTCTGGAGCAGCCACAGCTTGCCCTGCTGCACGGTGAACTCGATGTCCTGCATGTCGGTGTAATGCCGTTCGAGCAGGTCGAACACACGCGCGAGTTCGGCGAAGGCCTCCGGCATGGCTTCTTCCATGCTCGGCTTGTCCGCCCCGGCCAGTTCGCGCCGCGCCCTGGTGAGGTATTGCGGCGTGCGGATGCCCGCGACCACGTCTTCGCCCTGCGCATTGACCAGCCATTCGCCGTAATAGGCCTTCTCGCCGGTCGAGGGGTCGCGGGTGAAGGCGACGCCGGTGGCGCTGGTGTCGCCCATATTGCCGAACACCATCGCCTGCACATTGACCGCGGTGCCCATGTCATGCGGGATGTCGTTGAGGCGGCGGTAGATCTTTGCGCGCTCGGTATCCCAGCTGTCGAACACCGCGCTGATCGCACCCCACAGCTGCTCGATCGGGTCCTGCGGGAACGGCGAGCCGAGCTCGCGCTCGACGATCGCCTTGTATTCGGCGACCAGCACCTTCCATTCTTCCGCGCTCAGCTCGGTATCGGCGTAATAGCCCTGGTCTTCCTTGGCGATTTCGAGCGCTTCCTCGAACAGGCCGTGATCGACGCCGAGCACGACATCGCCATACATCTGGATGAAGCGGCGGTAGCTGTCCCAGGCGAAGCGTTCGTCGCCGCTGGTATTCGCCAGCCCGGCGACGGTGTCGTCGTTAAGGCCGAGGTTAAGCACGGTATCCATCATGCCGGGCATCGACACTGCGGCGCCCGAGCGGACCGAGACGAGCAGCGGATCGGCGGCATCGCCGAAGCCCTTGCCCACGGTCTTTTCGACATGGTTCAGCGCGGCGGCGACATCATTGCGCAGCTTGGCGGTGAAGTCGCTACCGCCGGCAAGGTAGGTGAGGCATTCCTCGGTCGCGATGGTGAAGCCCGGCGGGACCGGTAAGCCGATGCTCGCCATTTCGGCGAGGTTGGCGCCCTTGCCGCCGGTCACGGTCTTGTCCTTCTGCCTTGCATTCGTATGCGGCGCGTTCCCGCCGAAGGTGAAGACCGTGTCGTTACTCATCAAGGCAATTCCCACAACTTGGACCACATGGACCACGGTCCATGGAGCAAAAATTCATCAGCCCTCGATGCGGCTGAAATCGGCGACTTTGTGCACTGCAGCACGGAAGCGCGCAAGCAGGTCGAGACGGTGCGCCCGCTTGTTTTCTTCATCCGCATTTACCGTCACTTCTTCGAAGAACCGGTCGATCGGCGCCCGCAATGCAGCCAGCGCGGCCATGGCGGCGGAAAAGTCTTCATCTTCAATGGCTCGGCTTGCCGCCGGTTCCGATTTCGCAAGCGCATCCATGAGCGCCTTCTCGGCGGGTTCGGGTGCGTAGGAAAGCTCTTTCGCATGGCGCTCGGCCATCTTGGCCTGGATCACCGCTGTCATATCGGGATCGTCGACCAGCGCGAGCGGGTCTTCCTCGCCTGTGCGGGCGATCTCGCCCTCGGCGCCGTGCCAGTCTTCCTTCTTGAGGATATTGGCCGCGCGCTTGTAGCCCGCGAGCAGGTTGGCGCCGTCTTCGGTGTCGAGGAAGCCGGCGAGCGCCCTCGCCCGGGCTTCGACGCGATCGATCCGCTGGTCGGGGCGCCCTTGCCAACTGCGCGAAGCCTGCACGTAGTCGTGGCGAACCCCTTCGTCGCGCAACTGCACGGCAAGACGGTCCAACAGGAAATCGGCCAGCTTTTCCGCGAGTTTGGGCAAGGGTCTGCTCGCCCAGGCGTGAGCCACTTCGTCGAGCGACAGCTTGAGATCATTGACCTGCACGAGCCGAAGATAGCCGAGCGCTGCGCGGCGCAGGGCAAAGGGATCCTTCGAGCCGGTGGGCAGGATGTCGATCTTGAAGAAGCTGAGCAGATTGTCGAGTTTGTCGGCAAGGCTCACGGCAACCGCAGTCGGAGCTGTGGGGACCTCGTCGCTCGCGCCAACCGGCCTGTAATGATCGCGGATCGCATCGGCGACCTCGATGGGCAAGCCTTCGGCCTTGGCGTAATATCCGCCCATCAGACCCTGCAGTTCGGGAAACTCACCGACCATCTCGGTGACGAGATCGGCCTTGCTGAGTTCAGCCGCCTGTCGCGCCAGCTTGGGGTCGCCGTTCGGGGCCTTGGCATCGAAGACCAGCCAATCGGCCAGCTTAGCCACGCGTTCGACCTTGTCGGCCACGGTGCCCAGCTTTTCGTGGAAGGTGATTTGCTCCAGCCCCTTGGTGTGTTCGGCGAGCGTCTTCTTGCGGTCGACGTCCCAGAAGAAGCGCGCGTCGGACAGGCGGGCGGCGAGGACCTTGCGGTTGCCGTCGACCACGCGCGCGCCGCCATCCTCCGCCTCGATATTGGCGGTGCAGATGAAAGCGTTGGCGAGTGTGCCCGCGCTGTCTTCACACACGAAATACTTCTGGTTGACGCGCGCGGTCAACTGGATCGTCTCGGGCGGGACCTCGAGGAAATCCTCCTCGAACCGGCCGAGCAGCGGAACGGGCCATTCGGTCAGGCCGGCATTCTCGATCACCAGCCCCTCGTCCTCGACGAGGCGGAGGCCGGCTTCGCTCGCAACCTTGGTGGCGCCCGAGCGGATCAGGTCCTGCCGTTCCTCATGGTCGACGATGACGTGCCCCGCGCGCAGCTTCATCGCGTAGTCGTCGGCATTGCCGATGGTGATGTCGCCCGAATGGTGGAAGCGGTGCCCCAGCGTGACCGCACCGCTGGTGACGCCGTGCACTTCGCAGTCGACCACTTCGTCGCCCAGCAGCGCGACGATGCCCGACAGCGGGCGCACCCAGCGCAAGGATTCGGTGCTGATCGAGGCACCACCCCAGCGCATCGACTTGGGCCAGCTGAAGTCCCGCACGATCGCGGGGATCGCTTCGGCGAGCAGGTCCGCCGTGGCGCGGCCGGGTACGTTCTTGACCGCGAAATAGGTTTCGCGGCCCTTGATCTCTCGAATTTGGAGATCGGCCTTGTCGACGCCAGCCTTGCGGCAGAAACCGTCGACCGCCTGTTCGGGCGCGCCGACGGGCGGACCTTTCAGTTCTTCGCTGACCGCCTCGGTCGCCAGCGGGAGCCCGCGCGCGATGAGCGCAAGGCGGCGCGGGGTCGACCAAACGGTGATCTCGCCCGCTTCGACACCGGCGGCATCCATTTCGCGGCGGAACAGCTTTTCGAGTTCGGCGCGCGCGCCCGCCTGCATGCGGGCGGGGATTTCTTCGCTGCGCAGTTCGAGGAGGAAATCAGACATTCGCCACCTCCGTCGCCCCTGCGCAGGCAGGGGCCCAGATAAGGGCTGTGGCGCGCGCAAGGGAGGTTATCTGGACCCCCGCCTGCGCGGGGGTGACGAAGTACGGTTTAGGACTGGCAGAGATCATTTCGACCACTCCGGATATTTCTCGGCCCAGACGGGCGCTTCCTTGGCCATATGCGCTTCGCAGCTGCCGCGCGCGAGGTCGCGGACGCGGCCCATATAGCTGGCGCGTTCCTGCACACTGATCACGCCGCGCGCCTGCAACAGGTTGAAGATGTGGCTGGCCTCGACCGCCTGCTCGTAGGCGGCGATCGGCACGTCATTGGCGAGCGCGTTCCGGCACTCGGCTTCGGCCTTGTTGAACAGGTCGAACAGCGCATCGGTCTCGGCGACCTCGAAGTTCCACTTCGACATCTGCTTCTCGTTCTCGAGGAAGACGTCGCCATAGCTCACGCCGCGATCGTTGAAGGCGAGATCGTAGACGCTGTCGACGCCCTGGATATACATGGCCAGGCGTTCGAGCCCGTAGGTCAGTTCGCCCGCCACCGGCTTGCAATCGAACCCGCCCATCTGCTGGAAATAGGTGAACTGGGTGACTTCCATCCCGTCGCACCAGACTTCCCAGCCCAGACCCCAGGCGCCCAGCGTCGGGCTTTCCCAGTCATCCTCGACGAAGCGAATGTCGTGCTTGAGCGGATCGATGCCGATCACTTCGAGGCTCTTGAGATAGAGGTCCTGGATATCGGGCGGGCTCGGCTTCAGGATCACCTGGTACTGGTAATAATGCTGCAGCCGGTTGGGGTTCTCGCCATAGCGCCCGTCGGTCGGGCGGCGGCAGGGCTGGACGAAGGCGGCGTTCCACGGCTCGGGGCCGAGCGCGCGCAGTGTCGTCGCGGTGTGGAAGGTGCCTGCGCCCATGCGCATGTCGTAGGGTTGCAGGATGAGGCAGCCCTGCGCGCTCCAGAAATCGTGCAGCGCGAGGATCATGTCCTGGAAGGAATTTTGCGGATTGCGGTCCATGGCGCGGGGCAATGGCGCAAGCGTCAAACAGGGTCAATGCCGCAGCGCAGCGCGGCTTGCGCTGCAATATCCACCGGCGACTTGGCAATTCGTCGCAATGCTCGGTATCGCGGCCTTCAACGACAGGGAATCACACCGCATGAACCGCATCTCGATCCGCCCGGCGCTCGCCTGCCTCGCCCCGCTCGGCCTGGCGCTGCAGGGCTGCGCCGCGCTGCCCGAAGCCGACGTTGCGGTCGCCCCGGCTATGGCCGAGGCTCCCGTCGCTGCGGGTCCCGGCCTGTGGCAGGTCGCCGATGCGGATACCACGATCTACCTGTTCGGCACCGTCCATGCACTTCCCGAAAGCATCGAATGGTACAAGGGGCCGATCGAGACCGCGCTCGCCGTCTCGCAGGAACTGGTCACCGAGATCCCCAGCAATGCGGCGCATGACCCCGCCGCGCAGCAGATGGTGATGACCAGTGCACTGCTGCCCGCCGATGAGACACTGCGCGACATGCTCTCCGAACCCGATCGGACGAGCTATGAACTCGCGCTCACCAAGCTGGCCATGCCGCCCGCGGCCTTCGACCGCTTCGAGCCGTGGTTTGCCGGGATGACGCTGGCGGTCGTTCCGTTGCTGCAGGCGGGCTATACCGCCGAAAGCGGGGTGGAGGCGAAGCTCGAGGAACTGGCCCCCGCCGACGTCGCGCGCGGTGCGCTCGAGACGCTCGAATGGCAGATCGAATTGTTCGACACGCTGCCGGTCGAATCGCAGATCGCCTTCCTGATGGTGTCAGCCGACAATATCGACCAGGTCGTACCGATGATGGACGACATGGTCGCCGAATGGCTCGAAGGCGATGCCGATGGCCTCGCCGCGCTGATGAACGACGGGCTGACCGACCCGGTGCTGGCGCATGCGCTGCTCTACGACCGTAACGAGCGCTGGGCCGAGTGGATCGATGGCCGCCTTGACGAGCCGGGCACCGTCTTCGTCGCGGTCGGCGCGGGCCATCTGGCCGGGCGTGGCAGCGTGCAGGATTACCTTGCCGGACGCGGGCTGTCCGTGACGCGCATCCAGTAATCGTCCCGCGACCGGGCACGGGCAATTCCCGACTTGCCACGGTGAGTAAACCATGCAGGGAGGAGGCGTGACCCGCCGCTTTCTTCCTTCGCTGTGCATCGCACTCGTGCTGCTGCTCTCCGCCTGCGGGAAGCAGGCCGATCCGGCCAAGCCCGAAGGACCCTACCCCGCGCTGTGGGAGATCGCCGACAGCAGGGGCGCGGTCGAAGGCTGGTTGTTCGGGACCATCCATGCACTGCCCGACGGCGCGAAATGGCGCTCGCCCCAACTCGACGCCGTGCTGGCCGAGGCCGACA
Source organism: Qipengyuania sp. HL-TH1 (assembly GCF_036365825.1). NCBI lineage: Bacteria > Pseudomonadati > Pseudomonadota > Alphaproteobacteria > Sphingomonadales > Erythrobacteraceae > Qipengyuania > Qipengyuania profunda. Next base: position 1,096,770 of record NZ_CP142675.1, on the reverse strand, counting down.
TGCTGGTGGTCGAGGTCGCCAATCTGGAAAATGGCGATGAGCTGTCGACGCTGTTCGAGGAAATGGCCTTCGATCGCCCCGCCGGGCCGCTGGCGCAGCGGATCGATCCCGCCTTGCGCGACGAGTTCGAGACGTTGCTGGTCAAGGCCAAGGTCCGCCGCGGCTATTTCGATCCGATGGAAAGCTGGGCCGCCGCGCTGGCGCTGGCGCAGGTGGCGCAATCCTCCAAGTCGGAAAATGGCGCCGACCGCGCGCTGCTGGCCGTGTTCGACAAGCGCGAGGTGGTCGAGCTCGAAGGCGCGCGCAAGCAGCTGGCGATCTTCGATACGCTGCCCGAGAGCGAGCAGCGCGACCTGCTCAATGCCGTGCTCGAGGAATCGCGCGCCAATGAGGGCGAAATCTCCACGCTCGCCACCGCCTGGCTCGAAGGCGATACCGAACAGCTCACGCAGCTCACGAGGCGGGGCATCCTGGCCGATCCCGAACTGGCGCAGGCGCTGCTGCGCGACCGCAATGCCGATTGGGCGGCGCAGATCGAGAACCTGCTGTCGGCGCGCGACAAGCCGCTGATCGCGGTGGGCGCGGGCCATCTGCTGGGTGCGGACGGCCTGCCGACCATGCTCGAAGCCCGCGGTTTCACCATTCGCCGGGTCGAATAAGCCCGCCTCCCCCGGGCGTTCTTGCTTGCCTTTCGGCCCCGCCCTGCTATGCGCGCGGCCTTCGGCACCATGGTCATCCCTGGAGGCGTGGTGGACCGAGCAACCAAATAGCATTCGAAAGGTAAGTGCCATGAGCGACGCTCTGACCCTGCCGGCCGAGGCGCGCGAACGGGCTGGCAAGGGAGCCTCCCGTCAACTGCGCCGTCAAGGCCGTGTCCCCGCCGTGATCTACGGCGGCAAGGAAGAACCCACGATGATTCACGTGGAAGAGAAGGAGCTGATCAAGCAGCTCGACACCGGCCACTTCATGAACTCGATCGTCGAGCTCGAAGTGGACGGCAAGAAGCTGCGCACGCTCCCCAAGGACGTCGCTCTGCACCCCGTCACCGACCGCCCCGAGCATGTCGATTTCCTGCGCCTCGCCAAGGGCGGCAAGATCGAAGTTTCGGTTCCGGTCGTGTTCCTCAACGAGGAAGCCAGCCCCGGCCTCAAGAAGGGCGGCGTTCTGAACGTTGTCCGTCACGAGCTCGAACTGGTCTGCGAAAACGACAAGATCCCGGGCGAGATCGAAGTCGACGTCACCGGCAAGGAAGTCGGCGATTCGATTCACATCAGCGAAGTGCAGCTGCCCGCGGGTAGCGAAAGCGCGATCACCGATCGCGACTTCACCATCGCCACGCTGGTTGCTCCCTCGGCGCTCAAGAAGGCCGAAGGCGATACCTCGCAGGATGAAGGCGAAGCCGATCCGCAGGATGTCCCCGCCACCGAACAGGGTGTCGACGAGGACGCGGCACAGGAACAGGCAGACAAGAGCGCATAATCGCCTCTTGCCTCACCGCAACGAAGCGCCGGTCCCGCAAGGGGCCGGCGTTTTGCGTTTGGCCCCACCATCGCTAGAGGACCCCGCATGCAGATCTGGACAGGCCTTGGAAATCCCGGACCGAAATATGCGATGAACCGGCACAATGTCGGCTTCATGGCGGTCGACGTCATCGCGGCGATGTACGATTTCGGCCCGGTCCAGAAGAAGTTTTCGGGCTGGGCGCAGGAAGGCCGGATCGGCACGCACAAGGTGCTACTGCTCAAGCCCGCGACCTTCATGAACGAAAGCGGCCGCGCGGTGGGCGAAGCGCTGCGGTTCTACAAGCTCGACCCCGATGCACTGACGGTGTTCCACGACGAGCTCGACCTCGCCGCGTTCAAGGTCAAGGTCCGCATGGGCGGCGGGCTGGCGGGCCATAACGGGCTGCGGTCGATCAACCAGCACCTCGGCCCCGATTTCCGCCGCGTGCGGATCGGCATCGGCCATCCCGGATCGAAAGAGCGCGTCCACGGCCATGTGCTGGGCAATTACGCCAAGAGCGAAATGGACCCGCTGGCCGACATGCTGGCGGCGATGGCGGCCGAAGCCGAATGGCTGGCCAAGGGCGACGACGCCCGCTTCATGAACGATATCGCGCTGCGCCTGCAGGACTGAGCCTGTGAACCGGATCATGATCCTGGGGCCGTGCGGGAGCGGGAAATCGACCCTCGCGTGCAGGCTTGGCCAAATGCTCGACCTGCCATCCTACCATCTCGACCAGCTGATGTGGTCGGCGGGTTGGGTCGAGCGGGACGAGTGTGACTGGCGGCCTGAGCTCGAAGCAATCGTCCGGTCACCGCGCTGGGTCATCGACGGCAATGACGCCAGCACGATGGAACTGCGGCTCGCGCGTGCCGACCAGGTGGTGTTTCTCGAATTCTCGGCCGCGCGCTGTCTGTGGCGGGTGATGCGGCGCATCTGGTCGGCGCGCGGCACCACGCGGCCGGACATGGCCCCCGATTGCCCCGAGCGCTTCGATGCGGGCTTCCTCTGGTATGTGGCGACATGGCATAATCGACCGCGCAAGCGGATCGAGCGGGCTCTCGCGGGACATGAAGACAAGGTCCTCTACATCCGCTCTCCGCGCGAACCCGAACGCTGGCTCGCTTCGCTTTCGCCGCGGTAATTGCTAGGCTGCAGTTAAAGGGAGACTGCCATGCCTGATTTGACTCGCCGCACCCTGCTTGCCGGAGCCGCCGCCACCGGGGCGCTTGCCGCCACTGCCGTCCGGGCGCAGGACGACAAGCTGATCCCCGCGCCCGACCTGACCGGCAAAGCGATCCTGATTACCGGGTGTTCCTCCGGTTTCGGGCGCCTCGCCGCCGAACATTTCGCCCGCGCCGGAGCAACCGTCTTCGCCACCATGCGCAACACACCGCGTCCCGAGGCCGAGGAGCTGATGCAGTTGGCGCGCGACGAATCGCTCGATATCCGCGTGATGCGGCTCGACGTACTGCTCGACCACGAAGTGGCCGATGCCGTCGCCAGCGCCGAGCGCGAAATCGGCCGCGGGCTCGATGTGCTGGTCAACAATGCCGGGATCGGCATCACCGGGCCGGTCGAGGTCCAGGACATGGAAGCGACCAGGCTCGCCTTCGATACCAACGTGCTTGGCTACCACCGGCTTGCCCGCGCGGTGCTGCCCGGAATGCGCGCGCGCAAGCAGGGACATATCTTCGCCGTGTCGAGCCAGCTGGGCCGCGTCATCGTCCCCTATGCGGGCCACTATTCGGCGACCAAATTCGCGGTCGAGGCGATGTTCGAACAGCTCGCTTACGAGCTGGTCCCGCACAATATCGGCGTCACGATTATCGAACCGGGCGGGTATCCGACCAAGGTGTGGGTCAATCGCAACCGCTATTCGCTGGAGCTCAAGGACCGCGCCGCGCCGCTCCATCTCGACGGCTATCCGCAAGTGGTCGCCCGCATGGGCGCCGAGGACGGATCGGGCCGCAGCGCCGATCCGATGGACATTCCTCGCGCCATGTCGCACGTGCTCGGCATGGCGCCCGGCACGCGCCCCGTGCGCCTCCCGGTCAGCTCCGGCGCGATTCCGCAAACCGCAATCAACGAGGTTAGCGCGAAGACGCAAGTCGGATGGCTGGGCGAAAGCGGTTACGGCCCGCTGATCAAGGCGGTGCACCAGAAATAAATTTCCGCCGCGATTTTCTTTCACTTCTCATTTACTTCGCCCAACTAATTTCTCAGAATAAATCTCTGGGGGACCTCATGGGGTACAAGTCTTTTCGGCTCGTTGCGACTGTCGCGATCGGATTATTCATAGCGGCCATTTTTCTCTGGCCCGCCATCGCAACTTGGGCCGCCGGTAGCAGCGGATGCAGGGGTGCGGGAGGAGGCGCGTGCGGTGCGTTTCTCGTGAACTTCGGTATTTTCGGTCGGCAGGCACTGACCAGCGTGATCGCACTGGTATTCCTGGTGATCGTCGTGCTTCGCAGCCGCACTCTGGGCCTTCCTCTATTGGTCACGTTGCCAATCCTCGCAGCGCTCCCCCATCTCAACTCTGCCACGACGGCGCTCAACAATTTCTGGGGTGTCGGGTTCGCGACCGGTCTGGGTAACTCTATATTCGGGTATCTATCTCTGATCATGGCGATTGGCCCCACAATCGTCGCAGGCTTCATCATCTGGAACCTCGCTTCACGCCGCCGTGAAGCTGCCCTGCTCGGACGCGACCCGGACAGCTTCGAAGCAAGAGCCCTCAAGATTTTTTCCGCCCTCTATCTCGCGGGAAATCTCATTGCTCTCCTTTCTCTCCTCTCGCCGCTGATCGGGATCTTGGCCATCCGCACCGTCACCAGGACGATTGCTCCACTGGTGGTTCCTCTCACCGCGGTGAATGCGCTCATCGGCATCGGCCTCATCTGCTTCTTGTGGTATGCGATCGGCCGAAATCAGGGCGTTGCGGAAGACGAATGGGATGTGAGCGAGAGCGACTTTGCCGACGACGAGTACGAGAGAGGCTAAGCAGGCTGGCCAAATGCTAGGGTAATCGCTATCCGGCGCGTCTTTCAAAATATGAGAAAGACGTATCCATGGGTTTCCGCTGCGGGATCGTCGGCCTGCCGAATGTCGGCAAGTCCACCCTGTTCAACGCATTGACCGAGACGCAGGCCGCGCAGGCCGCGAACTATCCGTTCTGCACGATCGAGCCGAATGTCGGCCAGGTCGCCGTGCCGGACGAGCGGCTCGACAAGATTGCCGCGATCGCCAAGTCGGCCAAGATCCTGCCGACGCAGCTGGCCTTCGTCGATATCGCCGGACTGGTCAAAGGCGCGAGCCAGGGCGAAGGGCTGGGCAACCAGTTCCTCGGCAATATCCGCGAAGTCGATGCGATCGTGCACGTGCTGCGCTGCTTCGAGGATGACGATATCCAGCATGTCGCCAACAAGGTCGATCCGCTGGCCGATGCCGAAGTGGTCGAGACCGAGCTGCTGCTGGCCGACCTCGAAAGCCTCGAGAAGCGCGTTCCCGCTGCCGCCAAGCGTGCCACCAGCGGCGACAAGGAAGCCAAGCTGATGGCCAGCGTGCTCGGCCAAGCGCTCGAACTGCTCAAGGAAGGCAAGCCCGCGCGGCTGACCGAACCCAAGGACGAGGAAGAGGCCCGCGTTTTCCAGCAGGCACAGCTGCTGACCGCCAAGCCGGTGCTCTATGTCTGCAACGTTGCCGAAGAAGATGCCGCGAGCGGCAATGCGCTGTCCGAGCTGGTTTTTACCAAGGCCAAGGCCGAGGGCGCCGAGGCCGTGGTGGTTTCCGCGGCCATCGAAGCCGAATTGGTCACGATGCCTCCCGAAGACCGGACCGAATTCCTCGCCGAACTGGGGCTGGAAGAATCGGGACTGAGCCGGGTGATCCGCGCCGGCTACAAGCTCCTCGGCCTGCAGACCTTTTTCACCGCCGGTCCGAAGGAAACGCGCGCTTGGACTTTCCCCACCGGGGCCAAGGCACCGCAGGCCGCAGGCGAAATTCATACCGATTTCGAGCGCGGGTTTATTCGCGCTGAAACAATTGCCTACGATGATTACCTTGCGCTTGGCGGCGAAAGCGGTGCGCGCGAAGCGGGCAAGCTGCGCCAGGAAGGCAAGGAATATCTCGTGCAGGACGGGGATGTCCTGTTATTTAAGTTCAACGTCTGAGGTCACTTCCATGAACCGGATTGCCGCCGCCCTCGCCCTTGGCTTTGCCAGCGTCCTCGGCGGGTGCGCCGGCTATACCGATACGCCGGTTGCAAGCGCGGCGGTGGCCGAACAGCGGGCACCGGTGACGATCCTCGTCTCGATCGACGGGTTCCATCCGGACTATCTCGAACGCGGGCTGACACCGACGCTGTCGCGGTTGGCCGGCGAAGGTGCGCGCGCGGCGATGCGGCCGTCCTTCCCGACCAAGACCTTCCCCAATCACTGGACGCTGGTAACGGGTCTGGTGCCCGATCATCACGGCATCATTGCCAACCGCATGGAAGACAAGACGCGGCCCGATGAAGCCTTCACCATGGCCACGGTCGATCCCTATTGGTGGAACGAGGCCAAGCCGGTGTGGGTCGAGGCCGAGGAAGCGGGCATCCGCAGCGCAGCGATGTTCTGGCCCGGTTCGGCGGTCGCCTGGGGCGGTACGGCGGAAGGATATGGCCCGGTACCGGATGGCACCATGGCAAGCGACTGGCAGGCCTTCAGCATGCAGGTCACCAATACGCAGCGCGTCAATTCGGTGCTCGACTGGCTGCGCCGCCCGGCGGAGATCCGCCCCGAATTCGTGACGCTCTATTTCGATACGGTCGACAGTGCAGGACATGGCGGCGGACCAGTGGGCGAGGAGATCGACGAGGCGCTGCGCGACGTCGACAGCCATATCGCCGATCTGCTCGCGGGGCTCGAAAGCCTGGGCCAGCCCGCCAATCTGGTGCTGGTGTCGGACCACGGGATGGCCCCGACCGGATCGAACAAGATGATCGTGCTCGACGAGATCGTCGATGCGTCGCTCTACCGCGCCGTCGAAAGCGGGGCCTATGCGACATTCGAAGCCACCGAAGGGAACACCGCGGCGCTCGAAGCGGCGCTGCTGCGGGACCATGCGCATATGGAATGCTGGCGCAAAGGCGAGATTCCCGCCCGCTACCAATATGGCACGCACCCGCGCATTCCGCCCTATTTCTGCCTGCCCGATACCGGCTGGACCATCACCACCCGCGCTTCCGACGCGACGTGGAGCGGCGGCAGTCATGGCTACGATCCATTTGCCCCCGAAATGGCATCTCTGTTCATCGCCCACGGACCCGCCTTTCGTAGCGGTGTGACGATCGAAACCTTCCAGAACACCGCGATCACGCCTTTGCTGCGGCATCTGATCGGCCTGCCACAGGCGGCGCGCGCGGATGGCGATCTGGCCGATGTCGCGGATGCGCTCGCCGCGCAAAATTAGGCGGTGTGCGGAACGAGCACGCGCCCTCCCCGTTGCCAAGCAAAGCTCAACGGGGAGACATACGTGGTCGATAAATCGGAAAAGTTCAGCACGCTGGTGCGCGTCGGCTATTTCAGCCGGGCAATTCTCTATTCGGTGCTCGGACTGATTGCGCTGACCAGCGCGGGCCGGATCGGCCAGGGTACCAATGGCATCTTTCAGGCCATCCAGGATTTCCCGCTCGGCACTGCCATCCTGTGGCTGATGGTGGTCGGCCTGCTCGCCTATGCGCTGTTCCGTTTCGCCTCGACACTCCTCGATGTCGAACACCACGGCACCGACAAGACCGGCTGGGCCACGCGGATCGGCCATGCGGGGAGCGCGATCGGCCACCTCGCGCTGGCCTATTCGGCCTATAAATTCGCCACCACGGGCAGCGACAATGGCGGCGGCGCGCAGGAAGCGGCGTCGGGCGTGCTGGCAATCGAGTTCGGCGGCGTCGTGCTTGGCCTGCTGGGGATCGCCTTCTTCGCCACCGCGGCTTTCCAGGCCAAGAAGGGCCTGACCGGCAGCTTCATGAACCGCATCAGTCCGCGCGCGCCCTCGCAGACCCGCTGGATCGGCGGCACAGGCTATCTGGCACGCGCGGTCGTCTTCCTGATCATCGGCTGGTCGCTGTTCCAGGCCGGTTTCATGAGCGGCGGATCGGACCAGGTGAAGACGCTCGGCGATGCCGTCGCCAGCCTCGCGGGTGAAGGCATCGTCTTCAAGCTCGTCGCGATCGGCCTGCTCGCCTTCGGCCTCTTCAGCCTCGTCCTCGCACGGTATCGCATCATCCCCGATCTGGGCACCGAAGGACGCGTGCCCCGCTTCCGCGCATGAGCGCGGCGGACGCAGCTTCCCCCGGGGCCAAGACCGCGCGGCTGTACCGCATGGTTATGGACAAGCATGTCTGTCCATATGGCACGAAGTCCAAATGGCTGCTCGAGCGCGAAGGCTTCGCGGTCGAGGACCATTGGCTGACCACCCGCGAACAGACCGACGCGTTCAAGGCGCAGCACGGCGTCGACACGACCCCGCAGACCTTTATCGGGGACGAGCGGATCGGCGGTTACAGCAAATTGCGGACGCATTTCGGCTACGATGATCCTAGCGCTGGCGACACCAGCTACACGCCGGTTATCGCGGTGTTCGCCGTCTGCGCGGCGCTGGCAGTCGCGCTCAGCCTGTTCGTCTATGAAGCCGCCTTCACCGCGCGGACCGCCGAATGGTTCGTCGCCTTTTCGATGGCGATGCTCGCCATGCTTAAGCTGCAGGATGTCGAACAGTTCTCGACCATGTTCGTGGGCTACGACCTGCTCGGCCGGCGCTGGGTACCCTACGCCTATGCCTATCCCTTCCTCGAGGCCGGCGCGGCGGTGCTCATGGCGGGGCGGCAATTGCCCTGGCTCTCGATCCCGGTAGCACTGACCATCGGCGCGATCGGCGCGGTCAGCGTTTTCTACGCGGTCTACATCCAGAAACGCAGCATCAAATGCGCCTGCGTCGGCGGGAGCGGCAATGTCCCGCTCGGATTCGTATCGCTCACCGAGAACCTTGCGATGATCGGCATGGGGATTTGGATGTTGCTTCGCCCCGCGCTTTGATACATTGCATTTTGCAATGCAGTTCTACGAAGACATCGCCATCGGGCACAAGCAGGCCTTCGGCCGTTACGAGGTCACGCGTGAAGAGGTGATCGACTTCGCCTCGAAATACGATCCGCAGCCGTTCCACCTCGATGACGAGGCCGCGGCGCAGACCCATTTCGGCCGCATCTCAGCCAGCGGCTGGCACACCTGCGCGATGACCATGTCGATGCTGGTCGAGAATTTGACCAAGCACAAGCAGGCGGGCCTGGGTTCGCCGGGTGTCGATCAGCTACGGTGGAAAAAGCCGGTCTATCCGGGCGACACGCTCCGGTGCGAAAGCGAAGTGATCGAGAAACGCCGCAGCGCCTCTCGCCCCGAAATGGGCATCTTCAAGAGCCATCTCACCGTCTTCAACCAGAATGACGAGCCGGTGATGGAAATGGTCTCGAACGGGCTGATCCGCACACGCGACCCGGAAGGGACGGACTAGCTCAGACGCCGCATTGCGCGATGCCGGTCTTGCGATAGACCTCGGCCTCATGCGCGTCGCGAATGGTCAGCGTGGCGGAATAATCGCTGACTTCCTCACCGACCTGCTCGCCCGTTTCCTCGTCGAGCTCGAGCGTCATCGAAAACGCGGTCCCGTCATACTTGCGGCGCGCCAGATAGGGCAGTTCGGCGCTACCCTTGTCCGCGGCCAGCGTGACCAGTTCGCCATTGTGGAGGAAATGCCCGGTCTCCGCCATTGCGAGCGCGGTCGCCGCAAGGCCGCCGCCCTTGGGCGCGAAGCTGCAGCCTGCGCCATACAGATCGTGCTGTTCGATTTCGCGATAACGGATGGGGTCGAGCACCAGCGGTTGCGGCGGCGGGGTCCGATGCGCCTCGACCTCGGCGACCGCGGCGGCGCGTTCTTCCTCGGTCGGTTCGCTGGAACAGGCGGCCAGCGCCAACGTCACCAGCAGTGCAATCTTTCGCATAAGTGCCTCCCGAACAGTTTCTCGACGTCTTCCTCCGACAGTTTGACCCCAGTCGAGACATAGAACGCACGGTCTGGTCCAGCATTTCCGGGCTTCGGTCAATGTCTGATTTGAGTTAATGTGAAGCGGAGTCGCTAGGTCCGACTTTGGGGCGGGGAACTGACATTGAATGGCGGCTGAGAGTATGCTGAATTACTAGTTCTGTAGAAGCAGTGCCTAAGGAACCTACATAATTTGGTCACGCTCTTTACGTCCGGCCTGCGCACTCGTAGGCATCCTTAACAATACCAAAATTGAGACAACCTTTCGAAGTGTAAAATGGCCATGGATCACGAGGAAGCGATCAACTTATACGCTGAAGTGGAGCGGCTAGTCGGTCTTGATAGCGATTGGCGCAAGGCGAACGCCGCATTGATAATTACAGTAGCAAAAGATGCGATTCATGCCTTTGGCTCAACGGAGGCTCAAAAGCGCGTGTGGCTACAGTCGATCATCGATGAGCATTTAGTGCATTTGCCAGCCAAGAATTGGTCTGATCAGCTGAAGCGCGCAGAACAATGTATTTTTCAAAGATTGCCCGGAAGAAAAGCGCTGGCAACAATAGCGATCGCGATATTCGCTTTTTCGACGTTCTGGAGTTTCGCGGGGACAAGCATTGGCAGTTTTGCAAATAGTTTCAACGAATGGTACTACTCAAATCACCGTTCGGAAATATTAATTTGGCGACTGCAGTCACCCCAAGAAGAAAGTTTGCCGCCTGATGTAATCAGTCAAAGTGCTCGTAGCCTTACAAATGATATGGGTGTTTCCTTTACCGTCAAATCAATTCCATTCAGAGACCGAATTGCTGAATTTAAGCAAGCAAAAGAGAATGGAACCCTCCCCGAGTTAGTTGTTTTCACTAACTATGGGGTCATGGAAGGCAATGGGGAGACGGGGCTCGCCGATTACCTTGGTGCGGAAAATTTGATTGAAGTAATCGGACCCATTGCTTCGGAGATTGTAGAAAGGGGGTGGGTTAGCCTCCTGCGGGATAGCCTGAATGCGGATCGAGTGAGAGAACTTCTTCTGCAACAAAGTGGTTGCCCAGAGTCGCCCAAAGTTTCTGAGCAGGTTGACGGTGCCCTAGAAACACTGCTAATAAGCAAGCGTGCCGAAAGCAAACATGTCTCACTATGTTCGGTTAGTCGCGCTGGAAAGATAGCAATTGTTGGCGGCACAGAATTCATAGACTCTGAGAGACAAATCGGCGTTGAACAGTTTGTCGCTGTGGTGGAGTTTATTCTTGATGAGCCCTCGATCTTAACTATCACTAATGATCCCGTATCTACCAGACTTCTAGATCCCAACTACGTAATCACTACAGAAACTGCTGGCGCAGATTTCGGCTCTATTTCGCCCCAACAAGCTCTCGCGCGTCTCAATGGAAATCGGGCGACGGGCGCAACGCCCCCTGTTCTTCTCACAAGTGGAGAAGTCATAGTTATCGAGGATGATGTTTGGAACTCATTTCGATGGAGGACGCCGGAAGTTGAGCACGTTGCGTTTCAGATCGTGATCTTCAGCTTCGACGGCTCTGATGACAGGGTGTTTTTTACTCAAGCGAGCGAAGAAGGTTTTTTACCGGCTGGACTACTTTGGGGCGATGGTGGTGTTTGGAGAGTAGTAAACGTGAGGCGAGATGGTAGGATGCTGTCCAGCGAAAACCAATCGTACTGGAGTGTTTGGCGCTAGCAATGTGCGAATAGGTAAAACCGCAAGCCGCACTCAGACTCGAAACGATGAATCAAACATGGTCGAAAGCGGCAGCAAACGGGTCGCAGCCTGACAGTCCGCATTTGGCCTCTACAGCGTAAAAGTTGTCGAGCAGAGGCGGAGGCTAGCCCAGCCTAATGTCTGCCAAACAGTTTCTCGACGTCTTCCATCGACAGTTTCACCCAGGTCGGACGACCGTGGTTGCATTGGCCTGAACGCGGGGTGCGTTCCATTTCGCGGAGCAGCGCGTTCATTTCGTCGACCCGCAGCACGCGTCCCGCGCGGACCGAGCCGTGGCAGGCCATCGTGGCCAGAACGAGATCGAGCTTTTCGCCGAGCAGCAGCGCCTCGCCATTGAGCGCGAGGTCGTCGTCGATGTCGCGCAGCAGCTTTTCCGGATCGGTGCGTGCGATGGCGTGTGGCAGGCTGCGTACCAGCATGGCGGACGGGCCGAAACGTTCGAGTGCGAGCCCGTGTTCGGCGAGCTTGGGCGCCGCCTCCTCGAGCCGGTCGCAGCTGGTTTCGTCGAGTTCGACCACTTCGGGGATCAGCAACGCCTGGCTGCGCGCGACCGCTTCTTCCGCCCCCGCCTCGCGTAAGCGTTCCAGAACGAGGCGTTCGTGCGCCGCGTGCTGGTCGACCAGCACCAGCCCGTCCTGCGCCTCCGCGACGATATAGGTATTGGCGACCTGCCCGCGGGCGATGCCCAGCGGATAGTTCTGCGCGGATTCCGCCACCGGGGCCGCTTCCTCGGCCCTTCCGCGCGGTTCGGCCATGATGTCGCCCTCGGCCGCGCGCCAGGCGCCGCCGGGTTCGGCCACGCGTTGCTGCGGTGCAGACCAGTCGCGCCCCTCGAAGATCGAGCGCAGCGCGGGTGATGGTTCCTCGCGCGCCGGTTCCTGCTGCCAGCGCGACATGGCGCCCGCATCGGGGCTTTGCGCGCTGCGCTTGTCGCCGGTTGCCAGCGCCTGGCGCAGGCCCGAAACGATAAAGCCGCGCACACCTTGTGCATCGCGGAAGCGCACCTCGGTCTTGGCGGGATGCACGTTCACATCGACATCCTCGCACGGGAGTTCGAGGAACAGCGCCAGCACCGCGTGCCGATCACGCGCGAGCATATCGGCATAGGCGCCGCGCACTGCGCCGGTCAGCAACCGGTCTTTCACCGGGCGCCCGTTGACGAACAGATACTGGTGATCGGCGACGCCGCGATTGTAGGTCGGCAGGCCGGCGATCCCCGTCAACCGCATCGCGCCGCGTTCCATGTCGAGCACGACGCCATTGTCCTTGAGCTCGCGCGCGATCAGCTGCGCCACGCGATTGGCCAGCCCTTCCCCGCCCTGCAGGCCGAAGATCCGCCGGTCGCCATGGTCGAGCGTGATCGCCACGTCGGGCCGCGCCATCGCAAGCCGCAGGACGACATCCTTGCACGCGGCATATTCGCTGCGCGGCGTGCGCAGGAACTTGCGCCGTGCGGGGATCTTGCCGAAGAGGTTTTCGACCCGCACCCGCGTCCCGGGCGGCAGCGCGGCGGGGCCCTCGGCGGCAATCTCGCCGTGATCGACCACCCGTTTCCAGCCCTGCTGGGCCCCGGCCGGACGACTCTCGATGGTGAAGCGGGCGACGCTGGCAATGCTCGGCAGCGCTTCGCCGCGAAACCCCAGTGTCGCGACCTGTTCGATCGCCTCGTCGGGCAATTTGGACGTCGCGTGCCGTTCGAGCGCCAGCGCCATTTCATCCGGCGTCATCCCGCAGCCATCGTCGGTTACCTCGACGCTCGTCAGTCCGCCTTCGACCAGCTTGACCGCGATCCGCGTAGCGCCCGCGTCGATCGCATTTTCGACCAGTTCCTTGAGCGCCGAAGAGGGCCGTTCGACCACCTCGCCGGCAGCGATACGGTTGACCAGATTCTCGGGCAGGCGACGGATTTGCGGCATGGTCGCGCGGTTGTAGCGGTGAAGCGTCACGAATCCGAGACGGCGCGTTCAGCTATCCCCCGCAGCCATAGCGGAAATTTTTGGCATTCCATTCGTATTATCGCTAAGGCTCCGCCACCATTTCCGCCCGGAGAGGTGCGAGCGGGTCGCATCCCTCTCGTCGGACCACGCGACAACATGGAAAATCGAATAAACATGGGCTTCTGGAACAATCTCTTCAAATTCGGCGTGCAAAATATGGCGATCGATCTCGGAACCGCCAACACGCTGGTTTATGTGCAGGATCAGGGCATTGTCCTGAACGAGCCGAGCGTGGTCGCACTCGAGACGATCAATGGCATGAAACGGGTCAAGGCCGTGGGCGACGATGCCAAGATGATGATGGGCAAGACGCCGGACAGCATCGAAGCCATCCGCCCGCTGCGCGACGGTGTGATCGCCGACCTCGACGTGGCCGAGGAGATGATCAAGCACTTCATCCGCAAGGTGAACGGGCGCAAGAGCCTGATGCGGTATCCCGAGATCACTATCTGCGTGCCGTCGGGGTCGACCTCGGTCGAGCGCCGCGCGATCCGCGATGCCGCATCGAATGCGGGCGCCAGCCAGGTCTATCTGATCCTCGAACCCATGGCCGCGGCGATCGGCGCCGACATGCCGGTGACCGAACCGGTCGGCAGCATGGTCGTCGATATCGGCGGCGGCACCACCGAAGTCGCCGTGCTGTCGCTGCGCGGCCTCGCCTATACCACCTCGGTCCGCACCGGCGGCGACAAGATGGACGAAGCGATCGTGTCCTATGTCCGCCGACACCACAATCTGCTGATCGGCGACAGCACCGCCGAACGGATCAAGAAGGATTTCGGTGTCGCTCGCCCGCCCGAAGACGGTGTGGGCGAAAGCATCACGCTGAAGGGCCGCGACCTCGTCAACGGCGTACCCAAGGAAATCACCATCAACCAGGGGCACCTCGCCGAAGCCTTGTCCGAACCGATCGGGGCCATCGTCGAAGGCGTGCGCATCGCGCTGGAAAACACCGCGCCCGAACTGGCCGCCGACATCGTCGACCAGGGCATCGTGCTCACCGGCGGCGGCGCGCTGATCGGCGGGCTGGACGAATATCTGCGCGAGGAAACCGGCCTGCCGGTGACCATCGCGGAAGATCCGCTGTCCTGCGTCGCTCTCGGCACGGGCCGCGCAATGGAGGACCCGATCTATCGCGGCGTCCTGATGACGGCTTAAGAAAGGCAGGGGAATGGCGCCGACAGGCTCACGGCGCTCGGGGTTTTCTCGCAGGGCGCAATACAACCTCTTCACCGGCTATCTGATCGCGGGCGCTGGCGCGCTTATCGGCGCCATCCTCCTCACCCTGTCCTTCTTCCAGCCCCAATTGTTCGGCGGGCTGCGTGGGGCGGCGCAGACCGGTGTCTCGCCCGCGACCGAGACCGCGGCCACGGTGAGGACCGGCAGCAAGGGCTTCTGGGAAACCGTCAGCGGCTATTACCGAGCGGGGTCGAAGAATGCCGATCTCAAGCGCGAGATGGAAATCGCGCGTATCCGGCTGGCCGAAGCCGACGCGGTCAAGCAGGAAAACCGGCGGCTGAAGGGCCTGCTCGATCTGCACGACAAGGAGATCGAACCCGTTGCCGTCGCGCGGCTGGTGGGGTCCTCCGCCTCGAGCACTCGCCGCTTCGCCTATCTCGGCGCCGGGTCGAACGACGGGGTGGCGATCGGCATGCCGGTCCGCTCACCCCGCGGCGTGGTCGGACGCATCCTCGAAGTCGGGAGCGACAGCGCGCGCGTGCTGCTGCTCACCGATACCGAAAGCATCCTCCCGGTGCGCCGGGCCAAGGACGAGGTCGTGGCCTTTGCCGAAGGGCGCGGCGATGGCCTGCTGCGCATCAGGCTGATCAATCTCGGGATCAATCCGCTCAGCCCCGGCGATGTCTTCGTGACCAGCGGCGCGGGAGGATACTACCCCCCGGGTATTGCGGTCGCCATCCTCACCGAAACCACCGATGACGGCGGTCTGGCGCGCATCGTCAGCGATCCCGCTGCAACCGATTACGTCAGCGTCGAGCCGATCTACGAACCCGACGCGGCGCTCGGCGCGGCCACCCCGATCGAGCGCGAGCTGACCGACTGATGGAGCGCAACGACCCGCGGGCGCGCAGCGATGCCTATGGCAGCCGGATCAACCGCTCGCACTCGCCACTGCTCGCCAATAGCGTGCCGTGGATCTCGATTGTCATCGGGTCGGTTTTGCCGATCTTCCCGATTGCCGCCGGCCTCCCGATGATGCCGCCCTTCGGCCTGCTCATGCTGCTCGCCTGGCGGCTGGTGCGGCCCGGATTGATGCCCGTATGGGCGGGTATTCCGCTGGGCTTGATCGACGATCTCTACAGCGGGCAACCCTTCGGCTTCGCGATCATGACATGGTCGCTGATCATGCTCGGCATTGAGTTGATCGAGGCGCGCATGCCCTGGCGTGCGTTCTGGCAGGATTGGTTCACTGCGGGTATACTGATACTCGGGTACCTCGTCGCCGGCTGGCTGTTCTCCGGCGGCCAACCGACCTTCCATTCGCTCATGGCCCTGGTTCCGCAGCTCGTGCTCACCATTCTCTTCTTCCCCATCGCAGCGCGGCTGGTCGCGGTCCTCGACCGGACCCGTCTCAAGCGCTGGAGGGCACGCTGATGCGGTTGCGCAAGCGCGCGCGCCCGCGCGAAGTCGTCACCCAGTCGACGCTCGAGAACGCCTTCGACCGGCGGACCTTCGTCATCGGCACCGCGATGGGCGGGCTTGGCGTGCTGCTGGCAGCGCGGATGGGCTATATCGCCATTGCCGAGAACGAGAAATACGAGCTCGAGAGCGAGAGCAACCGCGTCAACCTCTCGCTGATCCCGCCCCGGCGCGGCTGGATACTCGACCGCAACGGGGCGCCGCTGGCATCGAACCGCGCGGACTTCCGCGTCGATATCATTCCCGAACGCACACCCGACCCCGATGCCACGCTCCTCGCGCTTACCGATATCCTCAAGCTCGACGAGAACCAGGCGGCGGACATCCGCAAGCGGATCGACGACGGTCCCGGCTACCAGCCCGTCGAGATCGCCTCGGGTATCAGCTATGACGAATTTGCCGCCGTCAGCGTGCGGCTGCCCGACCTGCCCGGGGTGGTTCCGCAGCGCGGCTTCTCGCGCTTCTATCCCACCGGCCCGACGGTCGGCCATCTGCTCGGCTATGTCGGCCCTGCGAATGCCGAGGAGTATGAGGAGCAGGATCGCAATCCGCTGCTGATCACGCCGGGGTACAAGATCGGCAAGGATGCGCTGGAACGCCAGTTCGAACTCGATCTGCGCGGCATCCCGGGCGCGCGCCGGGTCGAGGTCACCGCGTCGGGACGGATCGTCCGCGACCTGGAAACGCGCGAGGACGTCCAGGGTGATCCCGTCCGGCTGACGATCGATGGTCCGCTGCAGGATTACGCCGCACGGCGGATCGGGCTCGAAAGCGGCTCGGCGGTGGTGATGGATTGCGAGACGGGCGACATATTGTGCATGGCCTCGATGCCCAGTTTCGATCCCAACAGCTTTTCGCAAGGGATCGGGCGCGTCGAATACGGCATGCTGCGCGACGACGAGCGCGTACCGCTGCGCAACAAGGTGCTTAAGGGCCTCTATCCCCCCGGATCGACGATCAAGCCGATGCACTGCATGGCGTTCCTTGATGCGGGCATCAAGCCGGACGAAGCGATCATGTGCGGCGGCGGGCGCCGCATCGGCAATCGTTTCTTCAATTGCTGGAGCAACCATGGCCGCGTCGACATGGCCAAGGCGATCTACCAGAGCTGCGACAGCTATTTCTACCATTTCGCCCAGCAGGTGGGATTCGCCAAGGTCGCCGAATGGGCGCACAAGATGGGTCTGGGCGAAGAATTCCCGCTCCCCGTCACCAGCCAGTTCTACGGCACCGTGCCATCACCCGAATGGAAACAGCGGCGGCACGACAGCGCATGGCAGCCCTATGACACGGTCAATTCCTCGATCGGCCAGGGCTATTACCTGACCAACCCGCTCCAGCTGGCGGTGATGAGCGCGCGCATGGCGACCGGGTACAAAGTCATGCCGCGGCTGCAACTGGGGGGAGACAAGCCCCAATTCGAGCATTTCGACTTCAGCCCCGAGGAAATCGGCTACGTCCGGCAGGCGATGAGCGATGTCGTGAACGGCCCCGGCACGGCGGGCCGCGCGCGCCTGCCGTTCGACGATATCAAGATGGCGGGCAAGACGGGCACCGCGCAGGTCGTTTCGCTCAGCGTCTCCAACGGCAAGACCGGTCCGTGGAAATATCGCGATCACGGCCTGTTCGTGTTCTTCGCCCCGTTCGACAAACCGAAATACGCCGGCGCGGTGGTCATCGAACATGGCGGCGGGTCGGGCGCAGCCTATCCGATCGCGCGCGATGTGATGACCTTCCTGTTCGATCCGGCCAAGGGCATGGACGCGCTGCGCCCGCTCGAAGAGCAATGGGGCGGCACTGCGCAGCAGCGGCTGAATGCGAAATATCGCGCCTATGCCGCAGCACAGGGCGAGACCGTGCCCCCCGCCCCATCGCGCGACGAGGATATCTTCGACCAGGTCGAAGCCGAAGCGCGCGTGGCCGCCCGCCAGCCTGAAGGCATCGCCGAAGAGGCCAGTCCTTCGCGCATCGACACGCGCTCGCCCGAGGAAGTGTCGCAAGCCTCCGCCTCGGCCAGACCGACCTCCGCCCGGAGCACCCCGGCGCCGGATGCCACAGACACGCCCGAATGACCGGTCTCGTCCCCGCTCCCATCGCGCGTCAGCCATGGCAGATGCTGTTCCCGTTGTTCGTGCTGATCGGCTTCGGCGCGCTGGTGCTGTATTCCGCCGCGGGCGGGAACTGGGATCCCTATGCGTCCTCGCATGTCATCCGCTTCGGCGTGTTCCTTGTCATGGCCTTCGTGCTCAGCCGGTTCTCACGCGATCTGGTGATGCTGTTCGCCATCCCGATTTATGGGGTGGTGCTGCTGATGCTGGTCGCGGTGGAAGCGATCGGTTTCGTCGGGGGCGGCAGCCAGCGCTGGCTCGACCTGGGCTTCATGCAATTGCAGCCCTCGGAGTTGATGAAGCCGGCAATCGTGCTGGTCCTCGCGCGCTATTACGCGACCTTGCCGGTCGGCATGGTGCCCACCGTGCGCGCCCTGATTGCACCGGGGGCGCTGATCCTCGCCCCGGTGGCGCTGGTGCTGCTGCAGCCCGATCTGGGCACCTCGCTGGCGATCGTGTTCGGCGGTGCGGTGATCATGTTTTCCGCAGGCCTGCCGCTGCGCTGGTTCGTCGGTGCAGGGGTGGCTGCCGCCGTGCTCGCCCCGGTGGCCTTCTTCTTTGGCTTGCAAGACTACCAGCAGAAGCGCGTGTTCACCTTCCTCGACCCCGCCAGCGATCCGCTGGGGGATGGCTACCACATCACCCAGTCCAAAATCGCGATTGGATCGGGGGGCTTTTCAGGCAAGGGCTTCAACGAGGGCTCGCAGAGCCATCTGCATTATCTGCCGGAACCGCACACCGACTTCATCTTCGCCACCATGGCCGAGGAATGGGGCTTCATCGGCGGGCTTGTCGTGCTCGGCGCTTTCGCCATGATTTTCGGCTGGGGCCTGGCCGTGTCACGCGCGAGCACCGACCGGTTCGGCAAGCTCGTGGCGCTCGGCATGACCGCCACGATCTTCTTCTATGTCGCGATCAATCTGATGATGGTCATGGGCCTGGCCCCGGTGGTCGGCATTCCGCTCCCATTCATGAGCCATGGCGGTAGCTCGATGCTCACCAACATGATCTGCATCGGCTCGCTGATGATGGTCCACCGCTGGAACCGCAAGGCCCCGCGCACCGGGCTGATCCGCTAGAGTTCGATCAGTCCCAGCTTGAGCGCGCGCACGGTCGCGGTCACGCGGTCGTTGGTCTGCAGCTTGTCATAGACCCGGCGCGTATAGGTACGCACGGTTTCGGGCGAGATATCGAGGATCGCGGCGATATCGCCCGCCGACTTGCCCCGCCCCATCCATTCGACGACCTCGCGTTCGCGGTCCGACAAGGCGACCGATGCCCGGCCCTCGTCCATGACCTTGCAGAGCTGCAGATGCGCAGCGAGGATCAGCGAGTGGATTTTCTGCAGGCGCTTTTTGGAGAAGCCGTCGGGGTCCTCGGCAAACCGCATCGTCGCATAACCGTCGCGATTGCGCGGACCGAACAACGCGAAGACCACCCAGTTGTCGGCGCCAAGCTCCTCCAGCTCGTCGAGAAAGCTTGTGACATCCGGTATCGACTTTCCACGTGCGCGCACCTCGGTCCAGGTCAGTACGGGACCGTGCTCAAAAGCGAGTTGGGGGAGCGGGTCGCGTCCACGGAAATCGTCGCTAATGTAACGTTTCTGGTATTCGACGGGAAAATCGCGCGTCCAGATAAATGTGTTTCGCGAGGTGGGCGATTCGAACACCGGCGTGAAGTGATAGGTTAACCAGGTAGCGCCTTGTTCTAGGCACCCCGCGTAAAGGTATTCGAGAATTGCCTCGCAATCCTCCATCTTGACGATATGTTTCGTGGGGTCGGGCATCGCTACTCTAGCTAGTTTTACTGTCCCCCCGTTGAGGGACTGCTTTTACCACCGATAGACACTACTGAACAGTATGACGATTGTTGGCGGACCGAGGGGTTAGTCGCTGGCGCAGTTGGGACGCTGTTGACGATGACCTCTATGGACCGCCGACTTCCGATCGGTAACCGAACTAAGTATGATCCGGGCCAGCGGGTGCAGCGGAGCGATCTCGAGACTTGCGACAAAGTACTGCTCGAAGTTGCTCGCGCCAACCGGCGCGGCAGCAAGATTACGATCTGGGATCTTCCGCAAGTTACCGGCATGCCACTGCACCAGGCATTCGCCGCTGTTCGGTCGTTGGAATTCGGCCGCCTGATCACCGTAGGTGACGATCTGGCCGACCCATTTGGCGCTACACTAGAGCTTCGCGAGGCAGGATCGCATCGCCTGCGCCAGCGCCGTGACGCCTAATTTGCCAATGGGGGCTTTTCATCGCGAGAAAGCCCGCTATATGGGCGCCTCCCGAGTCGGGAACGCCTCTTTCACGAGGCCGCGGTACGCCGCAGTGTGGACGCATAGCTCAGTTGGTAGAGCAGCTGACTCTTAATCAGCGGGTCCTAGGTTCGAGCCCTAGTGCGTCCACCATTTTCCTTCCATCCTTAACTCCTAGCCTGGCGCAGGCGCGCTCGTTTATGCGTGCATCACATCGAATGTGATTAGCGGGATTGGCAATCACATTACACTGTGATACCCGTCCACTATGAACACGATCGAAAAAGTTCGCACGCTCGTTTCGCAGGGTCTCATGACCCGCGCCGGCCTTGCCCGCGCCGCCGGGCTCCATGCCAATACCTTGCGCGAGTGCGGCGAGGATAGCTGGAACCCTACCGCCGATACGCTCGCCAAACTCGAAGCCTTCCTCGAGGCCAATGACGAGACCCCGGTCATCGTCGGCGCCGAGGAAATCATCGACGAAGCGCGCAATGGCCGCATGTACATCCTCGTCGATGACGAGGACCGCGAGAACGAAGGCGACCTGATCATTCCCGCGCAGATGGCGACACCCAGCGCGATCAATTTCATGGCGACGCATGGCCGCGGCCTCATCTGCCTGTCGCTCGACCGCAAGCGCGTCGAAGCGCTCGGCCTCGAACCGATGAGCCGCGACAATCGTGAAAGCATGCAGACCGCCTTCACCACCTCGATCGAGGCCAAGGACGGCGTCACGACGGGAATCAGCGCAGCCGACCGCGCGCGCACCGTTTCGGTCGCGATCGATTCGACCCGCGGGCCCGACGATATCGTGACCCCGGGCCATGTATTCCCGCTGGCGGCGCGCGATGGCGGCGTGCTGGTCCGCGCCGGACATACCGAAGCGGCGGTCGATATCTCGCGCCTTGCAGGCCTCAACCCCTCGGGCGTGATCTGCGAGATCATGAACGAGGACGGCACCATGGCGCGGCTCGACGATTTGATCGGCTTTGCCCGCCGCCACGACATGAAGATCGGCACGATCCGCGACCTGATCGAATACCGGATGCGTCACGACCATCTGGTCGAGCGCGTCGCCGAAGACAGTTTCGATTCCGACTATGGCGGCGACTGGCGTCTGCTGACCTACCGCAACACTGTCGACGGCAGCGAAAGCTACGTCCTGCAGAAGGGCCATGTGGTCGAGGACCAGCCTACCCTTGCCCGTGTCCATCCGATCTCGATCTTCGACGATGTGCTCGGCAAGCCCGGTCCGCGCAAGCGGACGCTGCAACGCGCGATGCAGGCGGTGGGCGAACATGGCGCAGGCGTGATCGTGCTCATCACCGGGCGTCCGGCGTCGAACCGCGGCTACAGCGAGAGCGACGCGCAGCGCAATGTCGGCATAGGGTCGCAAATCCTCGCCGATCTCGGCATCGAGGACATGATCCTGCTCAGCAATTCGCAGCCCAATGTCGTGGCGATCGAGGGCTACGGCCTCAATATCGTCGACCACAAACCCATTCCGGAGTGACCCGCATGGCCCGTTTCCTGATCGTCGAAGCCCGTTTCTACGACCACCTCAATGACATGCTGGTAGCCGGCGCGCGCGCCGCGCTCGAAGCTGCCGGGCATGAAGTGGAAGTGCTCACCGTCCCCGGCGCGCTCGAAGTGCCCGGCGCGATCGCGCTCGCTTCCGAAAGCGGGCGCTATGACGGCTATGTCGGGATCGGCGTGGTGATCCGCGGCGAAACCTATCACTTCGAAATCGTCGCCGGCGAAAGCGCGCGCGGGATCATGGCGCTGACGATGGACGGCATGGCCATCGGCAACGGCATACTGACGGTCGAGAACGAGGCGCAGGCGCTGGTCCGCGCCGACCCGGCCCAGAACGACAAGGGCGGTGAAGCGGCCAAGGCGGCGATGGCGCTGCTCGATCTGCAGGGCCGGTTCGCCGGCTAATCGGCAGCGTCGAGGAACTCCTTGAGCCCGAGCGGCGCGAACGGCCCGATTATCAGCTGCTCGAACACCCCGATGCCTTCGGACCCGTCATTGCCCGACACACGTACGGGTACCTGAACGTGGAGGTTCTCGGGCGCCAGCGGATCGATATCGTCGAGCTCGATATCCTCGCGCACGACCTCGAGCGGGCCATGGTGGAGACCGTGGCCCCAATTCGGATCGGTATAGCCCAGCCCGCGCATCTGGAAGCGTCCGAGCGGCTCGAAGGTCACCTGTTCGGGCGCGCCGCGTAGCGCGAGCGAGAGCGTGCCGCCCGACGGCCAGCGGGTGCCCTGTTCGAGCCGGGTGCGCATGCTGCCATGCCCCTCGGTGATCTCATCGGCAGAGGCCCCCTCGCCCGCCCATGCGGCGCGCGTGTTCCAGGCATTGCCCTGCGCATCGTTATTGACGTGGAAGAACAGGCTGCCGCCGGGGAAGTTGATCGGGGTCCATTGCCAGAAGAAGCCCGGCAGCGGCGCCCCCGGCATCGGCTGCGTGTCGCGTGCGCCAATCGGGCGCACGCCCCAGCTGCGGTCGCGCGTCCCCATGGTCCCGGCGGCCAGGTCCTGCTTGTCGCCATCGACCTCGATCCAGCCCTCGTACCCGCCGTTCTGCGTCAGCCGGGTATAGTCCATGAAGGCGCGCGGTCCGATACGGTGCGTGAAACGCGGCTCCTCGATCGGGAAGGCGCGGCCGGTGAAAGTGATGTCGGCGGCCATGCCTTCGAACGGTTCGAGGCGGATACGCAGGATGTTGAGCGCCTCGATGATCTCGACCGAGATCGGCCCGGCAGCCATCGCCATGCGCTCCATCCCCAGTTCGGCGCTGGCGTGGACGCAGTGTTGCACCCCGTCGCGCACGACGTTGAAATGCGCATCGATGATGTCGAGATGCGGATAGATGCCCAGCGCGACCGCGAAAAAGCCGCTGCCATCGGGCGCGTAGCCGTTGAAGAAATAGCGGTCGTAGAAATTGCGGTCGGTGCCCGCGAAGGCCACCGGTTCCGGCGTCTGGTGGATCGGATAGTCGTCTCCGCGGCTCAGAACCACTAGGTCGCCTCCTTCAATATCTGGATACTATCGCGCTCGAGCGCCAGCGAACAGGCCCCGCGCGCCATCGACAGGAAATTCGCATCGCCGCGCTCGGTGCGTTCGACAAAGGCCGCGCTGAACACGGCGGTGGAGACGCCGTGGAGGATGCCGAGCCGGTAATCGCGCTCGATTTCCTCATGGGTCAGGTCGATCCCGCGGACGCGCATTTCCGCGCGCCACAGATCGAGCAATTCGCGTTCGTGATCCCGCCACAATGCCGCACCGATGCCGCAGCCGATGAAATAGCCGACATCGGTCATCGGCCTGCCCACGGCCACTGTCTGCCAGTCGAGAACGGCGATCGGCTCGCGTCCGTCGCGGACATCGAACAGCATGTTGTCGAGACGAAAATCGCCGTGGACGAGGCATTGCGGGGGATCGTCGCGCTCGAACCACACCGCGCTCGCTTCGCGCAATTGCTCGCAGATCGCCATGAATTCGGGCTCAAGCATTTCGCCGTAGCGCTCACGGAAAACCGCCTGCGCCTGCGGGTACATCACTCCGAGCTGCTGGCGCAGGTCGGCGAGCGGGGCGATCCATTCGGCATCGAGCAGTTCGCGGCGCCCCCAGCTGGGCGCATGGATCGCGGCTGCCTGCCGGATGGCGGCGCGCGCATCCTCGATCCCGCACCCCGCGATCTGATCGCCCTGGCGCGCAGGGCCCATGTCTTCACACAGCAGGATAAAGGCGCTGCCCGTCTCGTCGACATCGGTGAAATAGACCTTCGGCACCCGCACATCGAGCAGCGGCGCGGCGTGGCGGTAGAACTCGACTTCCTTGCGGTAGAGCCCGAACAGCGCGGCGGTGCCGCGGCTGCTGGCATCCTCTGCCGGGAACTTCCCCGCGAGCGTTGGGGGTACGTCCTCACCCGTCAGGAAGAAACGCACACTGTCGCCCACCTGCCCGGTGCCGATCGGCTCCCAGCAGACGGTATCCACACGCGCGTTCAGCTGCGCGCCAAGCCACGCAGCGCTGACCTCGTCCGGATGCGCCGGAAATTTTCCCATAGCCCCCCTCCCACAAAGAGCAATTTTGCGGAACGCTAGCTGCCCTTATGCGTCCTGACAATCATGCAGGACAGACAATCATGAACGGTGCCCTCGAATGGATCACTTCGATCGGCACCGTCCTCGCCGCATCGATGATTGCCTTCGACATGGGACGCCGCGCCACCGCCTGGGGGTTCGTACTGTTTTGCGTGGTTTCCGCGCTGTGGATTTACATCGGACTGACCGAGGACGCGATCCCGCTCGCCGCGATGAACGGCATCCTCCTGCTGATCAACGCCTGGGGCGTGTGGCAGTATTGGTTCCACCCGAAGAACCGGACCTAGATCACTCGCCCGCCCCGGCACCGGTCCCGGCCAACCGAGACCGCCTAGGCCGGGATTACTACGCTACGATACGGCCGAAGCATTCGCGCCCGCCATAGATCGCGCTGTCACCCAGCTCTTCCTCGATCCGGATCAGCTGGTTGTATTTGGCCAACCGGTCCGAACGCGCGAGGCTGCCGGTCTTGATCTGCCCGCAATTGGTGGCGACCGCGAGATCGGCAATCGTCGCATCCTCGGTTTCACCCGACCGATGCGACATGACCGCAGTGTAGCCCGCGCGGTTGGCAATGCTCACCGCATCGAGCGTTTCGGACAATGTTCCGATCTGGTTGACCTTCACCAGCAGCGAATTGGCCAGGCCTTGCTCGATCCCGTCGCGCAGCCGTTCGGGATTGGTGACGAACAGGTCGTCGCCCACCAGCTGGACACTGTTGCCGATACGGTCGGTGAGCGCTTTCCAACCGGCGAAATCGTCTTCGGCCATGCCGTCTTCGATCGAACGGATCGGATAGTCGCGGCACAGCTTGTCGAGATATTCGGCCATCTCGTCACCCGAGAGCGAGAGCTTTTCGCCCGAGATCTCGTATTTCCCGTCCTTGAAGAATTCGGTCGAGGCGCAATCGAGTGCGAGTGCGATGTCCTCGCCCGGCTTGAACCCGGCCTGCTCGACCGAGGCCATGATGAAATCGAGCGCGTCGCGCGTGCTGGCGAGATCGGGGGCGAAGCCGCCTTCGTCGCCGACCGCGGTGGCGAGGCCTTTCTCATGCAGCTTTTTCTTGAGCGTATGGAACACCTCCGCGCCCCACCGGACCGCTTCGGCCAGGCTGTCGGCACCGATCGGCATGACCATGAATTCCTGGATGTCGATCGGGTTGTCGGCATGTTCGCCGCCGTTGATGATGTTCATCATCGGCACCGGCAGGACATGCGCCGAAACGCCGCCGATATAACTATAGAGCGGCAGGCCGCGCGCATTCGCCGCGGCCTTGGCCACCGCCATGCTGGTGCCGAGGATCGCATTCGCGCCGATCCGGCCCTTGTTGGGCGTGCCGTCGAGCGCGATCATCGAGAGGTCGATATCGCGCTGGTCCTCGGCATCGAACGCGCCGACCAGCATGTCGCGGATTTCGGTATTTACCGCGTTCACTGCGTTGATCACGCCCTTGCCGAGATAGCGGGCTTTGTCGCCATCGCGGAGTTCGACGGCTTCATGCGCACCGGTCGAGGCGCCGCTGGGCACCGCGGCGCGGCCAAAGCTGCCATCGTCGAGCAGAACATCGACCTCGACCGTGGGATTACCCCGCGAATCGAGAATTTCGCGGGCGTGGATATCGATGATCGCGGTCATGGTGCTGGCGCTCCGGGAAAAGGTGTTGTAATCGGCTAAAACACCCCCAGATGGGGAGTCAGCAGCGCTCTATTCGCCGGAACATTGGTGTGCAAGTTGCGTTGCAACATTGAAGGCTAAAACGCCGGACGACAACCAAGTGAGGGCAAGGACCAGCATCATGGCAGAAACCACCGCAGGCGGCGCACCCAAGAAGCGCAAAAGTCCTGCCACCCAGAAACCCGCAGCCAAGAAATCCGCCACCGCCGCCAAGCCGCGCAAACCCGCGGCGAAGCAAGGCGCCGCGAAGGAGACAGTTATGACCAATACCGCAACGCCGGGAAATGCCACCGATAATCGCACCGAAGCCAAGTCGCGCTTCAATGCCGCGCTCGAGGAAGCCAAGGCCGGCGCTGCCGCGCTCAAGGCCGAAGGCAAGGACCGCGCCACCGCCTATCGCGAACAGGCCAAGGGCAAGGGTGACGACTGGGTCGCTGAAGCGCGCACCTATGGCGAAGACGCCAAGGTCAAGGGCCGCGAACTGGCGACCGAAGGCAAGGTGAAGGCTGGCGAAGGCCTGCGTTCGCTCAGCAAGCTGGTCGATGAAAACGCCTATCAGGTCGACGAGAAGCTCGGCGCGAAATATGGCGATTATGCCCGCACCGCCTCGAAGTCGCTCGATGGCTATGCCAGCAAGCTCGACGAGAAGAGCGTCGACGACCTCGTCGAAGACGGTCGCGAATTCGTCCGCAAGAGCCCGGGCAAGGCAATCGGCATAGCCGCCATTGTCGGCTTCATGCTTTCGCGCCTATTCCGCGGTTCGCGCTAAGCGACCGATTACGGGGGACTGCATGCGCGACGATGACACCGAACGGGCCGACGAATATCCCGGCCCGTTCGATTTGCCCGACGAACACGAGGCTTCCGAACCGGAGGGCGAGGACGCTCAGCCATTTTCGCTGACCGATGACGTCCTCGCGCTTATCGAGGATGGCAAGAGCTATGCCGAGGCCGAGCTGCGGTTTCAGAAAAGCCGCGCTGGTTATATCGGCAACCGGACCAAGGGTGCCATTGCGTTCGCCCTGGGCGCATTCGGCGTGTTCCACCTTGCCCTGATTGCGGCAACGGTCGGAATAGTGATCGCACTGGCGCCCGTCATCGGCCCATGGGCCGCAACCGCGGTTGTCACGCTGGCGCTGATCATCGCCGGAGTTGTCATGTTGCGCCTTCTCAAGGGACGGCTCGACGATATCCGCGATGCCTTCGATGATGGGGATGGCGAATGAGTGATCGTCGTACACGCATGCTCGAGGATAAATATCTGCGCGAATCCGCCCGTGCCCTCGTCGAGGCGGATATCGAGCATCTCAAATCCGATTTTTCGCACAAGAGCCTGGGCGAGCGAGCGTTCGACCGGGTCCGCGAAGGCGCTGCCGACCTCTATGAAGAGGCTATCGATGTCGCCGATGACAACCGCGGGGCGCTCGCCGCGCTGGTCGCGGCGATCGTCGTCTGGTTCGCACGCAATCCGATCCTCGATGTGCTCGGCTTCGATCGCGAAGCCAATGACGGGCGCGATGAATATCACGGAGATTTGGAACGTTAGGCCCGCTCGATCCGTTGGCTTTACGAACACAAATTCCGGAGATTTACCATGGCCGATGCAGCCGAGAACAACGTCACCCCGATCAGCGCCGACAGCAAGTTGAACGACGAGCAGAAGCGCGAGCAATTGCGCGACCGGATCGAAGCGGGTGAGAAGCGCAACGAAGCGCGTAGCCTGGCCGACCAGGCCAAGGACGCTGCCGACAGCGCAGTCGAATTCACCAAGAAGCACCCCTTCGCCGTTATCGGCGGTGTACTCGTTGCCGGTCTGGCGATCGGCGCGATGACGCGTCCGGGCCGCCGGCTCGGTCGTCGCGGCGGTACCATCGCGGCAATCGCCGCCGATGCCGCGCTCGCCTATGGCGCGCGGATGATCGACAGCATGGCCGACGGCGCGCAGTTCGCCGGCGACCGGCTCGAGGATCTGGGCGACAGCGCTGCCACTACCGCACGCGGGCTTCGCCGCGATGCGGCCTACAAGCTCGACGTGGCCGGTGATGCGCTGCGTAGCTCAAGCCGCAAGGCCGGACGCAAGAGCAGCCGCGCCTATCGCGCGCTGCGGACCGGCATCAAGCACTAGGCACAAGCATCGCAAGGATGCCGTAGCGGCGCGACGGGCTTGCCTGTCGCGCCGCTTTCGCTATGTGCCGCAGCCATTCCTCTCCCCTCCCCTTCGAGAAAGACGATTCCATGGAAGAAACCGAGAGCAAGCAGACGCTCTACCTCGTGATGGGCGGCCGGGTGACCGATCCGCGCAGCGTGACCTTTGCCGATCCCGAAAGCATCCACGTCGCCGGCGTGTTCAGCAGCAACGAAGCTGCGGTAGATGCCTGGCGCTCCAACGCGCAGCGTACTGTCGACGATGCCGAGATGAAGTATGTGATCGTCCACCTTCACAAGTTGCTCGATCCGAGCGCCTAATTTCGCGATGGCCTATGTAATCAGGCCGTATCGCGACGATGATGCCGAGGTGCTGGCCGAAATACTCGCCTTGGCGATCACCGATATCGGGCCGCATGCCTATTCGCCCGCGCAGGTTGCTGCGTGGGCCGCACGCCACCCCGGTGCCCGGCGGTACCGGGAGCGGGTTGCCGCTGGCGATGTGATCTTTGTCGCAGCCGATGTCGATGACCGGCCGGTCGCCTACGTCCTGCTCGAGCAGGACGGGCATATCGACCATCTCTACAACCATCCCGAGCATACGCGGCGCGGCCTGGCCACGCAGCTGCTGGCAACTGCGGCGACCTATGCGCGCAAACACGGGATGGAGCGCCTCTACGCCGAGGCCAGCGATCTTGCCCGCCCCGCTTTCCAGCGGGCCGGCTTCACCGCGACGCACAAGCGCGAATTCACCATTCCGCATGGGGACCGGGACGTCCCGATCCACAATTGGGGAGTGGAGAAACCCCTGTCGTGAGGCCCCGCATACCCGGGGCCCCGCCGATCAGATGAATTCGATCTTGTTGATCAGGTAGAACTTGTCGCCCGAGGGAACGGTCACTTCGACCTCTTCATCCAGCTGCTTGCCAATTAGCGCGCGCCCGATCGGCGAATTGTAGCTGATCCGGCCCTTCGCAGCATCGGCTTCAGTCTGGCCCACGATCTGGTAACGCACAGGCTTGTCGTTCTCGTCGAGCAACGTGACCGTTGCCCCGAAGATCACCTTGTCGCCCGACAGCGTGGTGGGATCGATGATCTGCGCGCGGGTAATCTTGTCCTCAAGGTCGGCGATCTGCGTTTCAACATGGCCCTGGCGTTCCTTGGCCGCGTGATATTCGGCATTCTCCGACAGGTCGCCATGCGCACGTGCTTCCTCGATCGCATCGACGATCAGGGGACGCTCGGCGCGCAGGACCTTGAGTTCCGCCGTGAGCTGTTCGTAGCCCTCGGCCAGCATCGGCACTTTTTCCATAGGGCTCTTGTCCTTCCTGTTCCGGCTGACCCCCCGGGGACAATTCGGACCCGGTCCGCCGGATTGCGGAACACAAGCGGTTCGAATGTCGGGAGGGGGAGCGTGTTTTTCGTCAGCTATAATAGTCTTGCAACGAACGTACTTCAAGCTGGTCCGGCGAAACCTCTGCGATTGCTTGCGCAACGGCCAGCGAAGCGGCGGCCGTGGTGTAGTAGGGCAGCTTCTTTTCCAGCGCCGCTTCGCGGATCGATTTGCTGTCGAGCAGCGACTGCCAGCCCTCGGTGGTGTTGAAGATCAGCTGCACCGCGCCGTCGATAATCGCATCGACGATATGCGGGCGCCCTTCGGCCACCTTGTTGACCGGTTCGACCGCGAGACCCTGCTGGACCAGATACTGCTGCGTGCCGCCGGTGGCGATGACGCGGAAACCCTTGTCGAGCAGCGTCTTTACGGCCGGCAGGATCAGCGGCTTGTCGGTATCCTTGACCGACACGAACAGCGTGCCCGACTGCGGCGGGGTCATGCCCGCGCCCAGCTGTGACTTGAGGAAAGCCGCGGCAAACCCGCGATCGATCCCCATCACCTCGCCGGTCGATTTCATCTCGGGCGATAGCGCCGGGTCGGCACCGGGGAAGCGCGCGAAGGGGAACACCGCTTCCTTCACCGCCATGTGGTTGGGGTTAAGGTCGAAGGGTTCGAATGCGCTCAGCGGCTCGCCCGCCATGACGCGTGCGGCGACCTTGGCGATGGGCCGGCCGATCGCCTTGGCGACGAAGGGCACCGTGCGGCTGGCGCGCGGATTGACCTCGATCAGATAGACCTCGCCCTCCTTGACCGCGAACTGGACATTCATCAGCCCGCGCACTTCCAGCGCCACGGCCAGTTCGGTCGCCTGGCGCTCCATCTCGGCGATGATGGCCTGTGGCAGGCTGTAGGGCGGCAGCGTGCAGGCACTGTCGCCCGAATGGACGCCGGCTTCCTCGATATGCTGCATTACGCCAGCGATCCGCACTTCGGTGCCGTCGGAAACGACATCGACATCGCATTCCACCGCATCGCGCAGATATTGGTCGACCAGCACCGGGCTGTCGCCGCTGACATTAACCGCGGTGGCGATGTAGTCGTCGAGTTGCGCTTCGCTGTCGACGATTTCCATCGCGCGGCCGCCCAGCACGTAGCTCGGGCGCAGCAGCACCGGATAGCCGATCCGCGCCGCCACCGCGGCGGCCTCGTCGCGGCTCTTGGCGATGCCGTTCAGCGGCTGCTTCAGCTTCAGCTTGTTGATCAGCTTGGCAAAACGTTCGCGGTCTTCGGCTAGGTCGATCGCATCGGGACTGGTGCCGAGGATCGGAATGCCTTCGCGTTCGAGCGCGGCGGCCAGCTTGAGCGGAGTCTGCCCGCCGAACTGGACGATGACGCCGACCACTTCGCCCTTCGACATCTCGACGCGCATGATCTCGAGCACGTCTTCCTCGGTCAGCGGCTCGAAATAGAGCCGGTCCGAAGTGTCGTAATCGGTCGAGACGGTTTCCGGATTGCAATTGACCATGATGGTTTCGAACCCGGCCTCGGCCAGTGCGAAACAGGCGTGGACGCAGCAATAATCGAACTCGATGCCCTGCCCGATGCGGTTGGGCCCGCCGCCCAGGATGACGATCTTCCTGCGGTCGGACGGGTCCGCCTCGTCCTCGGGCTCGCCAAAGCTGGGGGCCTCGTAGGTCGAATACATATAGGGCGTGATCGCCTCGAATTCGGCGGCGCAGCTGTCGATCCGCTTGTACACCGGATAGACGCCGAGCTTGCGGCGCAGATTGCGCACTTCCTGCTCGCTCGTCGCACCGGCCATCGCGCGCAGTGCATCGTGCAGCAGGCCCGACCGCTTGGCCTGCGTTTCGCCCAACCCGCCCGCGACGCCGACCGACCGCACCGCCAGCGTGGCAAGCCGCTTGTCCGAAAAGCCCATCGCCTTGAGGCGGCGCATCTCGGTCTCGGTATTGGGCAGGCCGTTATGCGCGATCATGTTCTCTTCGTAGATGATCGCTTCGATCTGGCGCAGGAACCAGGGATCGAATCCGGTGATCGGCTGGATATCCTCGACGCTCAGCCCCTCGCGGAAGGCCTGCGCGATCTTGAGGATGCGTTCGGGGGTTCGCTGGCTGAGCGAGGCGACGATCTTGTCACGCGAAACGCCTTCCAGCTCGGTCACCCGGTTGAACCCGTCGAGATCGGTTTCGAGACCGCGCAGCGCCTTCTGCATCGATTCGGCAAAGCAGCGACCGATCGCCATGACCTCGCCGACCGATTTCATCGCGGTCGACAGTTCGTTCTTGGCGCCCTTGAACTTCTCGAACGCGAAGCGCGGGATCTTGGTCACGACATAGTCGATCGTCGGTTCGAAACTGGCCGGGGTCGCGCCGGTGATCTCGTTCTGGATCTCGTCGAGCGTGTAGCCCACCGCCAGCTTGGCGGCGACGCGCGCGATCGGGAAGCCGGTCGCCTTCGATGCCAGCGCGGAGGACCGCGACACGCGCGGGTTCATCTCGATCACGATCAAGCGGCCGTCTTCGGGATTGACCGCGAACTGGACGTTCGAGCCGCCGGTTTCGACCCCGATCTCGCGCAGCACGTTGATGCTGGCGGTGCGCATGATCTGGTATTCCTTGTCGGTCAGCGTCAGCGCAGGCGCCACGGTGATGCTGTCGCCGGTATGCACGCCCATCGGATCGACATTCTCGATCGAGCAGATGATGATGCAATTGTCCTTGCGGTCGCGCACCACCTCCATCTCGAATTCCTTCCACCCGAGGAGCGATTCCTCGATCAGGACTTCGGTGGTGGGCGAAGCTTCGAGGCCTTCGCGGACGATCCGTTCGAACTCGGGCTTGTTATAGGCGATCCCCCCGCCCGTACCGCCGAGCGTGAAGCTGGGGCGGATGATCGAGGGCAGACCGGTGCGTTCGAGCACCGCAAGCGCCTCGTCCACCGTATTGGCGACGCCGCTGCGCGCGCTTTCGAGCCCGATCTTGTCCATCGCCTCGCGGAAACGCTGGCGGTTCTCGGCCTTGTCGATCGCGTCGGCATCGGCGCCAATCATCTGCACGCCGTATTTCTCGAAGGTGCCGTCGTTGAACAGCGCCAGCGCGCAATTGAGCGCGGTCTGCCCGCCCATCGTGGGGAGCACCGCGTCGGGGCGCTCCTTGGCGATGATCTTGGCAACGATCTCGGGCGTGATCGGCTCGACATAGGTCGCGTCGGCCATTTCCGGATCGGTCATGATCGTGGCGGGGTTGGAGTTGACCAAGATGACCCGGTAGCCCTCCTCCTTCAGCGCCTTGATCGCCTGCGTGCCGGAATAGTCGAACTCGCACGCCTGGCCGATGATGATGGGACCTGCGCCGATGACGAGGATCGAGGAGATGTCAGTGCGTTTGGGCATTAGCTTAGAAATTTCCCCATATCGACCAGCTCTTGGTAGGCCTTCTTAGAAAGCCTCAAGGTTTGAGAAAGCTTTCCGGGATACTCGCGGTCGACGGATCCAAATGTATCGATCTGGATGAACGTCTCGCCGTT
Source organism: Qipengyuania sp. HL-TH1 (assembly GCF_036365825.1). Lineage (NCBI taxonomy): Bacteria > Pseudomonadati > Pseudomonadota > Alphaproteobacteria > Sphingomonadales > Erythrobacteraceae > Qipengyuania > Qipengyuania profunda. The sequence continues at coordinate 1,063,609 of NZ_CP142675.1, read as the reverse complement.
GGACTCGACGATGCCAATAGTTGCATCGACTTCCGTATGGCTTCTTGCTCCGGTTTTCGTTTGCGTGTGTTCGAATTTCCGAACTGTAGCCATCTTAGTTCTCCAGCATCCCTACGAATTTCTCGAACAGGTAGAAGCTGTCCTGCGGGCCGGGGCTCGCCTCGGGGTGGTATTGCACCCCGAACGCCCGCTTACCCGTGATCGCGATCCCGCAATTGGTGCCGTCGAACAGCGAGACGTGGGTTTGCTCCACGCCTTCGGGCAGGGTCTCGCCGTCGACCGCGAAGCCGTGGTTCATGCTGGTGATCTCGACCAGGCCGGTGCTCTCGCCCCACCCTTCCCCGACACGCTGGACGGGGTGGTTGGCGCCGCGGTGGCCCTGGAACATCTTGGCGGTCTTCGCGCCTGCTGCGAGGCCGAGCATCTGGTGGCCGAGGCAGATGCCGAACAGCGGGACGTCGCGCTCGAGCAGCCCCTCGATCACCGGCACCGCATATTCGCCCGTCGCCGCCGGATCGCCCGGGCCGTTCGAGAGGAACACACCATCGGGCTGCAGCGCGAGCACTTCGTCGAGCGTGACGCGCGCGGGCACGACCGTGACCTTGGCGCCCGCCTGCACGAGGTTGCGGAAGATGTTGTCCTTCGCGCCGTAGTCGATCGCCACGACATGCGGCTTGGTGGCCTTGGCTTCGCCATAGCCGAAGCCGAGCTGCCAGTGGCCGCCGGTCCAATCTTCATTGGCGTCGCGGGTCACACCGGGGACGAGATCGAGCCCTTCGAGCCCGCTCCATTCGGCGGCCTGCGCCTTCAGTGCCGGAAGGTCGAATTCGCCGCGCGGACTGTGCGCGATCACCGCATTGGGCGCGCCCGCCATGCGGATCCGGCGGGTCAGCGCGCGGGTATCGACGCCCGACAGGCCGATCTTGCCATGATCCTTCATCCATTCGACAAATTCATTCTGCGCGCGGAAGTTCGAATGCGGGGTCACTTCCTGCCGCACCACGCAGCCCACCGCGCCGAGGCCGCGGCTTTCGTGGTCTTCCTCGTTCGCGCCGACATTGCCGATATGCGGGAAAGTGAAGGTGACGATCTGGCTGTCGTAGGACGGATCGGTCATCACTTCCTGATAGCCCGTCATCGCGGTGTTGAAGCACACCTCGCCCACGGCAGTGCCGGTGGCGCCAAAGCCCTTGCCCCAGATGACGGTGCCGTCGCCCAGCACGAGGACTCCCGTCGCGCCTGAGGGTTGCGCGTGCGAAGATGCGGACAGGGCCATGGGCGCTCCGGGTAAAAGTTTTCCAGCGATGTTGCTAAGCCTCAGCGGCTAGAGACGCGCTGGCGTTCCGTCAAGCGCAACGCTTGGCTTTGCGGCAGCTTGTTCTACAGGACGTATGAACCATCCACAGCTTAGTGCAAGGAGGCGTCATGCTCCGCGAGAAAATCCAGTCCGAAACCGTTACCTCGATGAAGGCCAAGGACAAGGACCGCACCGCCGCGCTCCGCCTGATCGGCGCGAAGATCAAGGACCGCGACATTGAAGAGCGTGGTCTTAAGGCGAAGGCCGAAGGTCGCGCCGTCGACTACGATCAGGACCATAATCCCATTCCTGCCAGCGCCTACACACCGCCTGAGTCCGACGATAGCATGATCACAGAAGTTCTGCTCAAGATGGCCAAGCAGCGCCGCGAATCGATCGAGATGTACGAGGATGGCGGCCGCCAGGAGCTTGCCGACAAGGAAAAGGCCGAGCTGGCGGTGATCGAGGAATTCCTGCCGCAGCAGATGAGCGAGGACGAAACCCGCGCCGCGATCGCGCAGATCAAGACCGACCTTGGTGCCGATGGCATGAAAGACATGGGCCGCGTGATGGGGGAACTCAAAGGCCGCCACGGCGCTACTCTGGATATGAGCAAGGCCAGCGGACTGGTGAAGGAAGCCCTATCATGAACAAGATCGTATTCGCCCTCCCCCTTTCGCTGGCGCTCGCCGCCTGCGGGTCCGCCGATGAACCGCCGACCGATCTGGAAAACGCGGAGAGCGATGGCGCGGCCGCGGCGCTCGCGCGCAATATCGAGGCAGGCGAATTCCTCGATCTCGATCTTGGTGCAAAGATCGTCGGACCGCAGGGTCCCGAAGTGACCAGCGCGCTGTCGAACGCCGAAGGCAATTTCGCCGACCTACGCAGCTTCGTCGCATGTCCTGCGGACATGACCGAATGCGATCCCGCGGCCGCGCCCGAAGGCACGATCTATACCTATGTCCATGTCGTCTATCCGGGCGAGGATAATGAGGCAGGGACCGGCAGCGGCGAAGGCAATGATTCGTCCGATGTCGAACGCGCGACCGCGTTTCGCATGACCCGCCCGGCGACCGGGTTCACCGGCGCGGCCGGTTATTCGAAAGACGAGGCGATGGCCGCCATCGGCGCCAAGGCCGATGTCGTCATCACCTGCGACGATGGCGCGCTGGTGTGGACCGTCAGCGCCGGTGATGGCGGCGACCAGTGGGAGCAGGCCGAACCCCTGACCTTCTGGTGGCAATCGACCGTCGCACCTGCGGGTCCGGCTGCCGCCTATGCGATCGACGCCAATTACGCGCAGGCGACGGGCAGCGGCCCCTACCCCGCCGATGCGCCCGGCGCGCCCAACGCCTGCAACGCACCCGCCGTAGCGGGCGCGGAAGGGTAATCGCATGATCCGCGCCACCGCGATCGCGGCCACTATCGGGTGTTTGGCCTTGGCTGGCTGCGGGAATAGCGAGCCGGCGCCCGCGCCTTCCCCCACGCCGACCATCGCCGCCCCGCGCACGCTGGTCGGGGCGGATCTCGATCTGGGAACGCTCGGCGCGAAGATCGTCGGGCCGCAGGGACCCGAGGTCGAAACCGTGCTCAGCGCGGGCAATCGCCAGATCGGCACGCTGGTCAGCTATGTCGCCTGCCCCGCCGGGACGCTAGTGTGCGAACCCGGTGAGATGCCTGCGGGCACTGTCTACACCTACGTCCATTCAATCACGCTGGTGGACGCCGAAGACGTCGCCGAAGGTCCTGTCGCCGATGCTCCCGACCTGCGCGAAACCCCGCCCACGCTGTTCCGCACGCTTCGCGCGGCGACCGGGTTCAACCAGGCGGTCGGCTATTCGACAGCGGAGGCCGAAGCCGCGCTGGGCGATCCCGATGCAATTTCGATCACCAATGACAATGGCAGCCTGATCTGGCGCGTGGTGCGCGGTTCGGGCTGGCAACCGGGCGGCACGGTCACGCTGTGGTGGCAGTCCACCGCTGCGCCTCAGGGTCCGGCGGAAGCCTATCTGTTCGAACTCGACGGCCAGCAGGTTGCTACCACCGGCCCGTTCCCGCCGGAGGATAAGCCTGTGGAGGGTTCCGCCGCGCGCTAGCGGTGGCCGCATACCGGCGATAAGGTCTGCGACCTTATGGCCCTGTCACCCCAATGGTTAGACGAATTGCGCATGCGGACCACGCTGTCCGCGGTGATCGGTCGTACCCTGCGGCTGACCAAGGCGGGCCGCGAGTTCAAGGCCTGTTGCCCGTTCCATAACGAGAAGACGCCGAGTTTCTACGTCAATGACGAGAAGGGCTTCTACCATTGCTTCGGCTGCGAGGCGCATGGCGATGCGATCCGCTGGCTGACCGACCAGCGCGGCCTGCCGTTCATGGATGCGGTGAAGGAACTGGCCGCAGAAGCCGGGATGGAAGTCCCCGCCCCCGATCCGCAGGCCGCCCGCCGCGCCGAGCAACGCGCCAGCCTCCACGATGTGACCGCCGCGGCGCAGGAATGGTTCGAGGGTAATTTGCGCGGCGCAGACGGGGTGCAGGCGCGCAGCTATCTCGGGCGGCGCGGGTTTTCCGATGCGACGGTGCGCGAATTCGGTTTCGGCTATGCGCCTGAGGACCGGCAGGCGCTCAAGCGCGCGCTGGGCCGGTTCGAGGAGCCCATGCTGATCGAGGCGGGCATGCGGATCACGGTCGAGGACAAGGAACCCTACGACCGCTTCCGCAGCCGGTTGATGCTGCCGATCCACGATACGCGTGGGCGGGTGATCGCCTTTGGCGGCCGGATCCTCGACAGCGAAGCCAATCCCAACGCGCCCAAATATCTCAACAGCCCCGATACACCGCTGTTCGACAAGGGCCGCACGCTTTACAATCTCCACCGCGCTGCGCCCACCGCGCGGCAGAGCGGACGGATGATCGTGGTCGAAGGCTATATGGACGCCATCGCGCTGGCCAATGCGGGCATTCGCGAGGCGGTCGCCCCGCTGGGGACCGCGCTGACCGAAAACCAGATCGAGCTGCTCTGGCGCCAGGTCGAACGGCCGATCCTGTGCTTCGATGGCGACAAGGCCGGGCAACGCGCGGCGATGCGCGCCATTTCCCGCGCCCTGCCGATGCTGCGCCCTGCGCATTCGCTGGCAATCGTGCGCCTCCCCACGGGGATGGACCCCGACGATGTCGTCCGCGACCAGGGCGTCGGCGCAATCGAGCAATTGCTTGCCGAACCGGCCAGCCTGCTCGACACACTGTGGGACTTCGAGAAAGCGGCTGCCCCGCTCAATTCGCCCGAGGACAAGGCCGGGCTCAAGGCGCGCCTGCTCGACCATGTCGATAGCATCCAGCACCCCGATATTCGCGCGCTGTACAAGCGCGAGCTGCTGGAGCGGTTCTCCGCCTATGCCTTCCCCCCGCGCCCGCCGCGCGAATTCCGCCCGCGCGGCGAGTGGCAGAAGGGCGGCTTCAAGCCCCCCGCACCCCGCTTGTCGCCCGAGGCCCGCGACAGCCTGACGCGGGCGATGGCGGGCGGTGCGCGCGATTCGCTGACCCGCGCGGTGATCGCGGGACTGGTCAAGTTTCCCGATCAGATCCTGCGCCACGAAGACGCGCTTTCGGACCTCGCGCGGCGTGACCAAAATGTCGGTCCGGCACTCGATTCGCTGCTTGAAGCTGCCGAGACGCTTGATTTGTCCGCGCAATCGACCATATCGCTCGAGCGAGGCCTTCCCGCCCCACCGGCAAAAACCTTATTCGCCTTCCTCGATGAAGGCATCGACCCGGGTGATGCGCGCGAGGATCTGGCCGAGGCCGTGTCGCTCCTGGTCGAAAGACCAGCGCTGGAATCCGCTTTGGCGGAGGCTACAGCGCGCTTTGAACGCGATCCGGAAGGTTCCATCGCCGAACAGGGCCGATTGCGCGAGCGATTGCTGGCCCTGAACGAGCGTTTGAAGCGTTTTGGGCGTAGGAAAGCTGCAGCAGACGGCGAATCGGACACATGATCTTGGCGGGAACGCGGCCCGCTGGAAGTTTTAGACTGGATTAGAAATCTTTATGGCCACCAAGTCGAAGACCACGGACGATGGCGACGCTCCCCTGATCGACCTCAACGAAGCCTCGATCAAGAAGCTGATCGCCAAGGCGAAGCGCAAGGGTTACGTCACCTACGACGAGCTCAACGACGCGCTGCCGCAGGGCGAGATGAGTTCGGACCAGATCGAAGATATCCAGTCCGCCCTGTCCGACATGGGTGTGCAGATCGTCGAAAGCGACGAGGAAGCCGAAGCCGCGGCCGAGGAAGATTCCGAAGTCGAGGAAATCGCAGCGGGTGCCAAGAAAGACACCAAGGCCGCAGCCAACAAGCCCACCGCCACGCGCAAGCTCGCCACCGGCGAACGCACCGATGACCCGGTCCGCATGTACCTGCGCGAAATGGGCGCGGTCGAACTGCTCAGCCGCGAAGGCGAAATCGCGATCGCCAAGCGCATCGAAGCCGGCCGCGACATGATGATCATGGGCCTGTGCCAGAGCCCGATCACCTTCCACGCCATCATCCAGTGGTCCGAAGCGCTCAACGCCGAGGAAATGCAGCTGCGCGAGATCCTCGATCTCGATGCCATGCTGTCGAAGGAACCCCCGCCCGAGAAGATGGAAGCGGGCGAGGATGAAGACGACGACGGCGAGATTTCCGAGGAAACCGCCGGTCCGACGATTCGCGACGACGATGAAGACGAGGATTCGGAAGAAGAAGGCGAAGAGGGCGAGGAAGGTTCGTCCAAGAGCGACGACGAAGAGGAAGAGGACAACACCATGTCCCTTGCTCAGATGGAAGCCGCGCTCAAGCCGGATGCCATCGAACGGTTCGCGCGCATCGCCGACCTCTTCGGCAAATTCGAGAAGCTCCAGAAGGAGCGCGTCGACCTGATGGCCAAGGGCGAGGTTTTCACCCGCGCCAAGGAAAAGAAATACGAAGCGCTTTCGGAACAGCTCACCGCCGAAGTCGAAAGCGTCCAGTTCCACGCGACCAAGATCGAATTCCTGGTCGACAATCTCTACGCCTTCAACCGCCGCCTGACCGCGCTGGGCGGCCAGATGCTGCGCCTTGCCGAACGCCACAAGGTCAAGCGGATCGATTTCCTCGATGCCTATATCGGCAACGAGCTCGACGATAGCTGGCTCAAGGAACGCGCCAAGAAGGACAAGAAGTGGGCGGCCTTCGCCGAGAAGGAAGGCGATGCGGTCGAACGCATCCGTGCCGAGATCTCGGACATCGCCAGCCAGACCGGCATGGCGCTGGAAGAGTTCCGCCGTATCGTGAACATGGTCCAGAAGGGCGAGCGCGAGGCGCGTATCGCCAAGAAGGAAATGGTCGAGGCGAATTTGCGCCTCGTGATCTCGATCGCCAAGAAATACACCAACCGCGGCCTGCAGTTCCTGGATCTCATCCAGGAAGGCAACATCGGCCTGATGAAGGCGGTCGACAAATTCGAATACCGCCGCGGTTACAAGTTCAGCACCTATGCCACCTGGTGGATCCGTCAGGCAATTACCCGCTCGATCGCCGATCAGGCACGCACGATCCGCATCCCGGTCCACATGATCGAGACGATCAATAAGCTGGTGCGCTGCAGCCGCCAGTTCCTGCACGACCAGGGCCGCGAACCGACACCCGAAGAGATGGCCGAGAAGCTCTCGATGCCGCTCGAGAAGGTGCGCAAGGTGATGAAGATCGCCAAGGAACCGATCAGCCTCGAAACGCCGATCGGCGACGAGGAAGATTCTGCATCTGGGCGATTTCATCGAGGACAAGAACGCGATCATCCCCGTCGATGCCGCGATCCAGGCCAACCTCAAGGAAACCGTGACCCGGGTTCTGGCCAGCCTCACCCCGCGCGAAGAACGCGTACTGCGCATGCGCTTCGGTATCGGCATGAACACCGATCACACGCTTGAGGAAGTCGGCCAGCAGTTCTCGGTCACCCGTGAACGTATCCGCCAGATCGAGGCCAAGGCTTTGCGCAAGCTCAAGCACCCGAGCCGTAGCCGCAAGATGCGTTCGTTCCTCGATCAGTAGACGCATGCGCAACCTGCGGGAGCGCATGCCCATCACCCCAACCGGCAAATTCTTTAAGATTGCCGGGAACCGTTGGGCGTCCAATGCTTTAAGGCGCCATGCGGGGAGAAATACGAGGGGGCCCGGTCGCGAAATTGGCCGGTGTTCGGGGATCATCGACGTTGGATAGGGCTATCGACTTCAAGCTCGTGCTCGCGCACTCGCCGAACGCCTATCTGCTGCTCGATCACGAGCTGAATATACGATGGGCAAACGATACCTATCTCGAGCTCATGGATCGCGAGCGCGACGACATCGTCGGCCGTCATGTATTCGATGCATTCCCGAACGAAGGTGAGAGCCGCCAACAACTCCAGACCTCTTTCGACCGGGTGCTCGAGACGGGTGAGCCCGACGAAATCGCGCATATAAAATACGATATTCCCAATGCCTCGGGCGGCATGGATGCGCATATCTGGAGCACGACCCAGGTTCCGATCCTCGACGATAGCGGGGCCGTCGAATACATTCTCCAGCATCCCATCCAGATCACGAAGATCGAACAGCGCGATACTGCGGGCGTTGTCCGCCGGGCCGAAGCGGTCGAAGAGCGGTGGCGCGGCGCGTCGAAGGAATTGGACCGGCTGCGCGCCTTGCTGGAACAGGCGCCCGGTTTCGTGGCCGTACTTGCAGGTCCGGAACACCGCTTCGTCATGTCGAATGCCGCCTATCGCCGCCTGATCGGGGAGCGCGAACTGGAAGGCAAGAGTGTGGCGGAGGCGCTGCCCGAAATCGCCGAACAGGGCTTCGTCCAGGTGCTCGACAGGGTCATGAGGACCGGCGAACCCTATTTCGGACGCCGGGAAAAGGTCCTGCTGAAAAGCAGCGATGACGACGAACTGCGCGAACGGCATCTCGAATTCATATTCCAGCCCATTCGCGGTCCCGATCGCTTCGAGGGTGTGCTGGTCCAGGGGTATGATGTCACCGAGGAAGTGGTGGCCGAGGAAAGCCAGCGCATCCTGATCAACGAACTCAACCACCGCGTGAAAAACACGCTGGCTGTCGTTCAGGGCCTGGCGCAGCAATCGTTCAGGGGTGACAAGCAAAATCCCCAGCTCGATATCTTCGTCGAACGGCTGGCGGCTTTGGCCAGTGCGCACAGCCTGCTGACCGAACGGCGGTGGGAATCGGCGGATCTGGCAACCATTGTCCGGGGGGCGCTCGAAGCAACCGCCGGGACCCGCCAGTCCCGCTATACGCTCGATGGGCCGGATATCCGTCTCGAGCCGCAGCCCGCCGTCGCCTTGGCGATGGTGATCCATGAATTGTGCACCAATGCGGTGAAGTACGGCGCGTTTTCGACCGAGGGTGGCTCGGTTGATATTCACTGGTCGCTCGAACAGGGCGCCGACGGCAGCCGGCTCGTTCTCGATTGGCGCGAAACCGGCGGCCCGACGGTCGCGAAGCCGGACAGGACCGGATTTGGATCGCGGCTCATCAAGCGCGGGCTCGGCACACCGGGGAGCCGCACCGAGATCGACTATGCACCCGCCGGCCTCCACTGCCGCCTCGAGGGCATTCTATGCCCCTGACCGGCAAGCGGATCCTGGTGGTCGAGGACGAGCCCATCATTGCCTTCTCGCTCGAGGACATGCTCCTCGAGGACGGCGCCGATGTGGTCGCCGTGGGCTCGCTTGAAGAAGGGCTCGATCAGGTCGAAGCCGGGACGTTCGATTTTGCCATTCTCGACATCAATCTGCATGGCGAGAAAAGCTACCCCATCGCCTTCGAGCTCGTGCGCAAGGGCGTCCGCTTCGTCTTCGCCAGCGGCTACGGCGACGCCGAACACCCGGCAGAATTGGCAGATGTCACCACGCTGACCAAGCCCTATGTGCTAGACGATATCCGCGATATCGCGATCGACAACTGACCCTATCAATCCGGCGTGGGCAACCGCCACAAGGAGGTGGCGAGCCGCGGCGGAAACGACTATGGGGCGCGCATGCGTATCGCCATAGCATCCGACCACGCCGCGCTCGATCTCAAGACCGAGCTGCGCGACTGGTTGATCGAACAGGGCCACGAGGTCGCCGACCTTGGTCCCGAGACCGCCGACAGCGTCGATTATCCCGACTTCGGCTACAAGCTGGCCAGCGTCGTCGCCGATGGCACCGCCGAGCGCGGTGTTGCCCTGTGCGGGAGCGGGATCGGCATTTCGATGAGCGTCAACCGCAATCCCGCCATGCGCTGCGCGCTGGTGGGGGAACCCCTCTCGGCCACCCTCGCCCGCGAACACAATGATGCGAACTGCATCGCCATGGGCGCCCGCCTGACGGGCAGCGACATGGCCAAGGCGTGCCTTTCCGCCTTCCTCGAAACCCCCTTCGCCGGCGGCCGCCACCAGCGCCGCGTCGACAAGCTTTCCAACCCGGACATCTGATCTATGGCTACCCAGGCAAAAGACACCGCGCGCGATCCGAGGGACCGTTTCTGGCACGATACGCTGGCCGAAGCCGATCCCGAGATCCATGCTGCGATCCGCAACGAATTGGCCCGCCAGCAGGACAAGATCGAGCTGATCGCCAGCGAAAACATCGCCTCCACCGCGGTTCTCGAAGCCACGGGTAGCGTGTTCACCAACAAATATGCCGAAGGCTATCCCGGCAAGCGCTATTACGGCGGCTGCGACTATGCCGACGTCATCGAAACGCTGGCGATCGACCGCGCCAAGAAGTTGTTCGGGTGCGAATTCGCCAACGTCCAGCCCAATTCGGGCAGCCAGATGAACCAGGCCGTGTTCCTTGCGCTGCTGCAGCCGGGCGACACTTTCATGGGGCTCGACCTCAATTCGGGTGGTCACCTCACGCATGGCTCGCCGGTCAATATGAGCGGCAAGTGGTTCAATCCGGTCAGCTACGGTGTGCGCCAGGATAACGAGCTGATCGACATGGACGAAGTCATGGCGATCGCCAAAGCCAACAAGCCCAAGCTCATCATTGCGGGCGGCACTGCCTATTCGCGCGTGTGGGACTGGGCCGCTTTCCGCATGGTGGCGGATGAAGTCGGTGCCTATCTGATGGTCGACATGAGCCACATTTCGGGCCTCGTCGCGGGCGGCGCCCACCCCAATCCTTTCCCCCATGCGCATGTCGTGACCACCACTACGCACAAATCGCTGCGCGGCCCGCGTTCGGGCGTGATCCTGTGGAATGACGAGGCGCTGACCAAGCCGTTCAACATGGCGGTTTTCCCCGGCATGCAGGGCGGCCCGCTGATGCATGTCGTCGCCGCCAAGGCTGTGGCCTTTGGCGAGGCGCTGCGCCCCGACTTCAAGGACTATGCGCGGCGCGTCGTCGACAACGCCCGCGCGCTGGCCGAAGGGATCGAGGCCAATGGCTTGCGCGTCGTGTCGGGCGGGACGGACAACCACTCCATGCTGGTCGATCTCACCGCCAAGGACGTGACCGGCAAGGCCGCCGAAGCCGGGCTCGACCGCGCCTGGCTGACCTGCAACAAGAACGGCATCCCTTACGACACGCGCAGCCCCTTCGTGACCAGTGGCATCCGCCTCGGCACGCCGGCAGGGACCACGCGCGGTTTCGGGCCTGACGAGTTCAGAACCATTGGCGCGCTGATCTGCGAAGTGGTAGATGGGATGTCGCGCAACGGCCCCGAGGGCGACGGCCAGGTCGAAGAGCAGGTGCGCGGCAAGGTTGCCGAACTGTGCGCTGCCTTCCCCGTCTATCCGGGGCGCTGAGGAGACGAGTGATGGACGAGCAGGACCCCAAGCACCAGGATCACGAGCTTCTTTCCGACGCCAAGGACGAGGTGAAGGACATGGCGACCAAGGGCCTCGACCATCCTTCGACCAAACCGGTGCTGACCGGCGCGGCCGTCGGCGCGATTGCGGGCGGCCTGCTGCCCGTCGTGACCTGGCCGATCGGTCTCGTCGCAGGCGCAGGTTTCATGCTCTACAAACGTCTCCGACCGTAAATGCGCTGCCCTTTCTGCGCGCATGACGACAGCCAGGTAAAGGACAGTCGTCCGACCGAGGATTCCACTTCGATCCGGCGGCGGCGGCAATGTTCCAGCTGCGGCGCGCGCTTCACCACCTTCGAACGCGTCCAGCTGCGCGAGGTTACCGTGCTCAAATCGGGCGACCGCCGCCAGCCCTTCGACCGTACCAAGCTCGAACAGTCGATTGCGCTCGCCTGCCGCAAGCGCGATGTCCCGCAGGAACGCATCGATCAGCTGGTCAGCGGGATCCAGCGCCAGGTCGAAACCGCGGGCGAGGCGGAGATTGCTTCGCAGCGTATCGGCGAAATGGTGATGGACGGACTGCGCGGCTTGGACAGCGTCGCCTATATCCGCTTTGCCTCGGTCTATCGCGACTTCAGCGAAGCGCGCGATTTCGAGGAATTTGCCAGCACTGTGCAGGAAGCGGCCGCCAATGAGCGAAGCTGATACGCGCAAACCCGTAATCGTCCTCGTCCGCCCGCAGCTGGGTGAGAATATCGGCAAGGCGGCGCGCGCGATGCTCAATTTCGGACTGGTCGAAATGCGGTTGGTCGAGCCGCGCGACGGCTGGCCCAACCCCGCGGCCGGCCCTGCCGCGGCGGGCGCGGACATCGTGCTCAATCAGGCCCAAGTGTTTGCCACCACTGCCGAAGCCGTCGCCGATTGCGCGCATGTTTATGCCACGACAGTGCGCAAGCGCGGTGTGACCAAGCCGGTCGTCACGCCCGAGCAAGCCAGCCAGGAAATCGCCGCAGCGCAGGGTCGCAGCGCGATCCTGTTCGGGCCCGAGCGTTCGGGTCTGGAGACCGAGGACGTAGCGCTGGCCCGCGCGATCCTGACCGTACCGATCAATCCAGAATTCGGATCGCTCAACCTCGCGCAGGCGGTGATCCTGTGCGCCTATGAATGGTCGAAGCACGAACAATTGGTCCAGCCCACGCAGGAAGACCTCCTGCCACCCGCCCCGCAGGAAGATCTCGATGGGCTGGTGGCGCATCTCGAGGGCATGCTTGCACCCAAGGGCTATTTCCTCCCCGAGTCGCGCGCCGAAGCATCGCGCCGGACCCTGCGCGGTGTGCTCACCAAGCCGGGCTGGAACCATCTCGAAGTCCGCACCCTGCGCGGGGTTTTGTCTTCCCTGGCACGCCCACCCAGAGACTAGGTCCTTCTAATTTCTTGATTTCGCGATCTTGTGGTAGTCTTTTTCTGCCCTCCTTTTGCAAGGGTCGGATGGTGAGAGGACAAGACATGACAAATACAGCTACAATAGCGCTTTTTGCTGGCGCCCTATTCTTCACAGTTCCTGCGATTGCTCAGGACGATTCCGAAAATCCCGACGCGGCCGCAAAGGTTGCTTTGAGCGATGAGGCCGAAGACGCTGCGGTGGAGCGCCAGGACGAAACCATCGTTTGTCGTGAACTGGCCCCCAAGGCGGGCACGCGCATCCCTGGTCGCGAGGTCTGCCTGCCGGTTTATAAGTGGGAAGAATGGGAACGGACGACACGCGAAACGGCGAATGATGTCGAACGGCGCGGGCGGATCAGAAATAATCCCTGACAATCCCGGCTGGGCTCGATAGGCTGCTTTCGCATCTTGCAATCCGCGCCTCACGCTTGGGGTGGACTAGCGCGGATTGCCTATCGATGGCCCATGCCATGGGCTGGCTCACAGGAGGAAAATGTGAAGACCAAGTATCTGACTATCGCTGCGAGCGCTGCCGCACTCTTTCTGCTTCCCTCATCCGCATTGGCGGATGGCGAAAAGGGCGTAGTCGGGGACGAGGACAGTGCAGCCGCCAAGGATGAGGCGACGATCGTTTGCAAGCGTCAGCCCCCGCCCGTAGGCTCGCGCCTGGGCGGCAAGAGGGTTTGCAAGACTAACGCCGCATGGAAGATCGAGCGCGAAGCCGCTAGCGCTGCCGCGCGTGAAAACCAGGATCGCAGCGGCACGGGCAACACCCGTAGCACCGCTGGCTAGTTTCCTTCGCGGAGCCGGTCCCACTCGACCAGCTCGTAAGCGATTGAGGTTTCCACCAAATCTTCCCAAATCTGCATAAGCGGGTCTGCCGGAAGATTGCGGCGAACCGCATCGGAGCGCGCATTGCCGACCACTTCGGCTTTGCGCGCTTCGTCGCGTACGGCGTGGCGGTCGGATTTGATCCGTGCCGCCGCGCGCATGTAGCCGAACCGCCGCTCGAGCAAATCCATCAATTCGCGGTCGGTCGCATCGACGCCGCGCCGCACGTCGCGCATATCGGTGCAGTCGTCGGGCAGTTTGTAATCCTGGGTCATGGCGCAGCGCCCTGCCCCGCTTGCTCCGCCTTGTCGAGCGCCTATGTTACCGCTTGACGCGCAGCCCGATATTGATAAGAGCGCGCCTTCGCAAATTGGCTCCGCACCCCGGTGAAGCGGAAGCCGCGTCGAACCCCCGGTTCGGCGGTGTGATGCCGGGTTTGATGGCCGTCGACGGGATGGCCCAGCAAATTGGAGAATATCTATGACGAAGCGCACCAGCGCCAAGTACAAGCTCGACCGCCGGATGGGTGAAAACATCTGGGGTCGCCCGAACAGCCCGGTCAACAAGCGTTCCTACGGCCCCGGCCAGCACGGTCAGCGCCGCAAGAGCAAGATGAGCGACTTCGGCCTGCAGCTGCGCGCCAAGCAGAAGCTCAAGGGCTATTACGGCGACGTCACCGAGAAGCAGTTCAAGCGCACCTACAAGGAAGCGTCGGCCATGAAGGGCGACACGGGCCAGAACCTCGTCGGCCTGCTCGAACAGCGTCTCGACATGGTCGTCTATCGCGCCAAGTTCGCGCCGACCATCTTCGCCGCCCGCCAGATCGTGAGCCACGGCCACATCCTCCTCAACGGCGTGAAGACCAACATCGCCTCGGCGCGCGTCAAGGTCGGCGACGTTGTCGCACTCGGCAAGAAGGCGCAGGAAATGGCGTTGGTCATCGAAGCGCAGAGCCTGCCCGAGCGTGACATTCCCGACTACGTCGCTCCCGACGGCAACGACAAGGTGACCTTCACCCGCGTGCCCAAGCTCGACGAAGTGCCTTATCCGGTGACGATGGAACCGAACCTCGTGGTCGAATTCTACTCGCGCTAAGCCTCACCGGCAGCGACACAGAAAAAGGGCGGTCCCGCGCGGGGCCGCCCTTTTCTTTGTGGTGGGTATGCCTTGGTTCAGGAGCCGAGGTTGGTGGAGAGGAACGCGTCGATCCGCATCAGCATGTCCTTGCGCGCTGCACTATCGCGGAGCGAGTGTTCCAAGCCCTCGAATTCGAGATACTCGACGGATTTGCCCGCTCGCCTTAGTGCCGCTTCCATATCGCGCGACTGCTCGACGTCGACGTTGTTGTCGGCCGTGCCATGGACGAGGAAGACAGGTGCGGCGAAGGACTGAGCGTTGCGCATCGGGCTGCCCTGTTCGAGATGCGGTCCATCGCCGACGAATTTCTGAACGAGGCGGAAATTGGAGGACATTCTCTCCTCCTCGATCAGCTGCCGCCAATCGGTGACCGGCGCGACCGCGACCACAGCCTTGTATAGCTCGGGATCCACGACCTGCGATTGCAGCGCTGCGTAGCCGCCATAGGACCACCCGACGATCGCAAGTTTTTCCGAATTCGCAATCCCCTGCGAGACCAGCCAGCGACCGGCATCGTGTACATCGCCAATGGCGGTACGCCATGCCTTGACGCCGTTCTTGCCGAACCAAGCCTTGCCGTAGCCTGTCGAGCCGCGGAAGTTGGGCTGCAGCACCGCATAGCCCCGTGCGGCAAAGAACTGGACCAGCCAGTCGAAGCCCCATTCGTCCCGGGCGGAAGGGCCGCCGTGCGGCATGACGATGGCGGGTATGTTCTTTCCGTCCGACCCGGTCGGCAGTGTGAGGTAGCCGGGGATCAGGGTTCCGTCGGCGGCAGGAAAGGTTACCGGCTTCATCTCGGCCAGTTGGCGCCCCTCGGTCATCTCACGCACGGGCAGCAACGGGCTCAGCTCGTTGGTATCGCGGTTGAAGCGATACAGCATGCCCGGATCGACATCCGACCCCGTAACAATCAGCAGCTTGCGCTCGTCCTCGCTCGCACCGACGAAATTCACCATGGGCTGGCCGGGAAGTGCATTGCCCAGCGCAATAGCCAGATCGCGCAGTCCGGGGTCGAAATATTTGACCAAGCGTTTCTCGGTCGCGAAACTGGCACCGATCACGCGCTGGCGACGGCCTATCGTTACCAGATCGTCGACATCGGCACCCTCGGCGGAAAGCACCAGCGACTTCGCCAGGCTGCCATCAAGCGCAATCGAATAGAGGTTGGTAAAACCCCGGTCGCCGTAATCGAAACCATACACCACATTACCGGCTGCATCGACAGCATGCGGTTCAAATCCATCAACGGTCTGGCTGTCGATCTCCGCCCGAGAAAGCGGCTGCCAGCGCTGTGACCCTTGCTCGCGGTAAAAGTAGGCCAGCTCATCCTTCGAGTAACCGCGCGCTGTTGCGTTACCGGTGCCTTTTATCCGAACGACGCCGTTACTGTCCGCGATATATCCGAAAGTGTCCTTGTCCGGCGCTTCGACACGCTTTTCTCTCCCCGTATCGACATCGTGCGAAACGACGCCAAGACCGTCCTTCTGATTGGCAAGGCGTGTGTTGAGCGAGCTTTCCTTGCCATATAACCGGCTAACTAGGATCGAACTGTCGTCGCTCTCGGCATTGAGCGAGACGATCCCGCCGCCGTAATAGGTATGGCTCAGAGCCCGCAGCGAGCGGGCGCCCTCGATAACGTTTGGTTCGCTGCCATCGGAATTCACCGCAATCATGCGGGTTGCCGAGATGAAGCGCCCGATCGACTCGTCCTCGCGCGATACAATCGTCTGGCAAACAAGGCGCTGTTCGGTGATCCAGTTGCAATAGGCCAGATCGCTCATGACATCGAGTGCGGCAAGCGCGCGTTGCGGCGGCGTGCCCGCAGCAAGGTCGACCGTGTAAAGCGCTTCGCCGCCCGCGCCGACGCTGGCGACATAGGCAAGCTTGTCACCCGAAGGCGACAGGCTGGCATGGATCACCGATTGCCGCGCGCCAAAGGCGGTAGCGTCTTCTTCAACGGTCTCTGCGGAGAGCGGCGTGGCAGCCGCGCAAAAAGAAATGGCGGCGACACCCGCGAGTAGCTTGTTCATGAATACGACCCCTCAAGTAATAATGCGTCGAAGCCTAACAACCAGTGGCATCAATGCAACCTCAGAGAGGCCTGATTGCGGCCCGATGGCCGCCTACCCAAATGGACAACCGCCTTGGGCTCAACCCATGCTTGAAGGGGGTTCACTTGTCCTTTCGCCGGACAAGGATGGGTGCAACACTCGTCCGCGGCATCAAGACGAAGGCCCAACATGAACATATTGCTGCTCGACGCACATCCGGACCGTGAGCGCTTTGCATCAGTAGCGGCTGGCCACCTGCAGCGATTTCCACACCATCGCGGCGATCGCGAGCGTGATCGCCCCGCCCCAGAACCAGTAGGGCAGGAACAGAGCATCGGCGATGCGGCCGGTGTCGGACAAGACCGCTTGCCCGCCAAGCTGGCCGCCAGGACTGAAGAGATAGCCGAGGTCCTGATATACGCTCACGGCGCCCTGCACGCCGAGGAACTCGACCGCGATGCGTTCCCATTTCGCATTGCCGCGCAGCGCGATGTAACCCGCCGCCACGGCGAATAGCGGCAGCACGATCCAGCCCGCTATTGATCGCACCCAGATGAGCGTCGTTACCACCAGCGCCGCTGCCAAGCCCAGAAGGACCCAGCGGGTGGCCCGCCGCGACCGCGAGGCGATAATCATCAGGCACCCCGCAATACTCGGACCCAGCAACCCTGCCGCCGCGACGATCGCCTGGCCGATGCCCCACATACTCCCGGAATATTCGGCAAAGCCCGAGCCATTGGCGAAAATCACCAGACGCTCGAACTCGGCGCCGAGCAACATCGCGGTCAGCCCGTGCGCCATCTCGTGGAACCAGGTCGCCAATAGCGTAAACGGCATCAGCGCCAGCGTCCCGATCTCGGTCTGCCAGGCGATAATCGTCAGTACTGCGAAGGCGAGGATATAGCTCTGCTCGCGTTGAATGGCCGGCTGCATGTGGTCCTCCGCATAGGGCAGGCCCCATTTTGCGGGCGCGACGAGCGGCTGGGGATTATCCGTCATCCGGGGAGCCTATCGCCCGCGCGCCTCAACGCAAGTAGTCGCGGCGGAAATCGCTGGCGAATTGCGCGAATTGTCCGGCCGCGATTGCATCGCGCATCGCCTGCATAAGCTGCTGGTAGAACGCGATATTGTGCTCGGTCATCAACATCGCGCCGAGGATTTCCTGCGACTTGACCAGATGGTGCAGATAGGCGCGCGTATAGGTGCCGCAGGTATCGCAGGTGCAGCGGCTGTCGAGCGGTTCTTCATCTTCGGCGAAGCGGGCATTGCGCAGGTTGATCGGGCCGTTCCAGGTGAAGGCCTGGCCGTTGCGACCCGAGCGGCTGGGCAGGACGCAATCGAACATATCGACCCCGCGCTCGACCGCGCCGACCAGATCGTCGGGTTTGCCTACGCCCATCAGGTAGCGCGGGCGGTCGGTCGGCAATTGACCGGGGGCGAAATCGAGCGTGGCGAACATCGCCTCCTGCCCCTCGCCCACGGCGAGCCCGCCGATGGCGTATCCGTCGAAGCCGATATCGGCGAGCTTGTCCGCGCTGATGCGGCGCAGGTCCTCGTCGAGCGCGCCCTGCTGGATCCCGAACAGCGCCGACCGCGCGGCATGCTCGCCGCCCGCGTCGAAGCCATCACGGCTGCGCTGCGCCCAGCGCATCGACATTTCCATGCTCGCGGCGATCTCGTCGCGCGGGCGGTCGGCACGCGGGCATTCGTCGAACGCCATCACGATGTCGCTGCCCAGCAGGCGCTGGATTTCCATGCTGCGCTCGGGCGTCAACATGTGTTTGGACCCGTCGATATGGCTGCGGAACTCCACTCCCTTCTCGGTCAGCTTGCGCAGGTCGGACAGGCTCATCACCTGGTACCCGCCGCTGTCGGTCAGGATCGGGCGCTGCCAGTTCATGAACTTATGCAGACCGCCCAGCCTCGCCACCCGCTCGGCCCCCGGGCGGAGCATCAGGTGGTAGGTATTGCCGAGGATAATGTCCGCGCCCGTCTTGCGGACGGTCTCGGGCTTCATCGCCTTGACCGTTGCCGCAGTGCCGACCGGCATGAATGCAGGCGTGCGGATTTCCCCGCGCTGCATCGCAATGCTGCCAGTGCGCGCGGCACCATCGGTAGCGTGGATGGTGAATGCGAAACGTTCGCTCATGGTCAGAAGCCGTAGATGAGGGTGGCGCGGGTCAGCGTGTCGGTGCCTTCCGACCCCGCTGGCGGGTTGCTGTCGTACTCCACCTTGTACGACAGGCGCGAACGCAGCCGGTTGCTGACGTCGAAATCGAGACCGGTCACCAGATTGATCGTTGTGTTGGCCCCATCGAAGATCAGCGTTGCCTCGGCGCCGGTTTCGGCCAGCGCCTCGACATCCTGCGTCAGCTTGAGGCGGTCGAGCACCTGCCAGTCGAAATCGAGCCCGACCAGTCCCGCGATCCGATCCGCGCTGGTTCCGTCGGTGAAATCCGTCACGCGGTAGGCGGGGCCCGCCTTGAGCGAGAGCTTGAGCTCCGGATTGTCGACCACGCGATAACCGAGTCCTCCCGACACCGAATAGCGCGAGGAGAAGCCCTGGATCCGGTCGCGTTCATATTGCGCGAGACCATAGGCGAAGATGTTCTCGTCGAACTGCCAGCGCGGTTCGTAGGAAGCCGCGAACTGTTCGCGGCTGGTGGAGCCGTTCTGCCGCTGGTAATCGGCGCGCAACCTGATCGAATGGGTCCAGTCGATGCCTTCGCGATCGAGCCGCAACGCGGCCACCACCCCGACAGACTCGGTATTGCCGCTCGACTGGAAAGCACCCAGCTCGCCTTCGCCGCTCCAGCGCTCGAACATGCCTGCGTTGATCAACGCGGTCTGCTCCGCCTCGGCCTCGGCCGCACGGCGCGCCGCCAGCGTGATCTTCCACTGGTCGTTGATCGCATCGATCATGCTGCGTTCTTCGGGCCATGTGCTGCGCGCAAGGCCGACAACCGTAGCGACCTTCTTCTCGTCGCCGCTGGCTATGGCTGCATCGATCATCGCGCGTGCGCCCTCGGGAAGCTCGGCGTGAACGGCCGTCCCGGCACAGCCCAGCAGGGTGGAAAAGATCAACGAGATAAAGCGCATGGGCTGCGCGTAGCGCCTAGTTTCGCGCCTCGCCACCCTCCAATCGATGGAACCTGTCAGGCGCGCAGGCGCCAACCGGTCTTGAAGATATAAGCGATCACCGCGACGCAGGTTGCGAGGAAGCCAAGCGTGATGCCGAAGCTGATCCCAATATCGACATCGCTCGATCCGTAAAAGGTCCAGCGCAAGCCGCTGACCAGATAGACGATCGGATTGGCGAGCGCGATCGTGTCCCACGGTTCGGGCAGCATATCGATCGAATAGAAGGTCCCGCCGAGAAAGGTCAGCGGGGTCAGGAACAGCATCGGGATGATGCCGAGCTTCTCGAAATTGTCCGCCCAGATGCCGAGGATGAAGCCGAACAGGCTGAAGGCCGCGGCGACCAGCATGATGTAGCATACCGCCAGCAAAGGATGCGCGATCGAATAATCGACGAACAATCGCGCGGTGAGCAGGATGATCGCGGCGAGCAGCAGGCTCTTGGTCATTGCGGCCCCGACGAAACCGATCAGCGTTTCGGCAACGCCCACCGGCGCGCTGAGCAGTTCGTAGATCGTCCCGGTAAAGCGCGGCATGTAGATGCCGAAACTGGAATTGCTGGTGGTCTCGCCCAGCAGTGTGAGCATCAGCAGGCCGGGAATGATGAAGGCGCCATACTCGACCCCCCCGAGATCGGGCATGCGCCCGCCGATCGCCGCGCCGAAGACGATGAAATAGAGCGAAGTGGTCAGCACCGGCGCAAGCACCGACTGGAACGCGGTGCGCAGGAACCGCATCAGTTCACGGGTGTAGATCGACCAGGTCGAACGCCAGGAGATCATGCCGCCTCCCCCTCGCCCAGCAGCGAGACGAAGATGTCCTCGAGGCTGCTCTCGCGCGTTTCGATGCCGGTGTAGTCGATCTCTGCGGCGATCAGTGCCTTGGTGAGGTCGGCAACCTCGGCCTTGCCCTTGCCGGTCCCGTCGCCGCCGCGATAGCAAAGCGAGGTTCCGCCCTGTTCCAGCTCGACCGGGAAACGGGCGATTGCAGGCGGCAGTACGGTCAGCGGCTGGGCCAGCGCGATATGCGCCTCGGTGCGGCCGAGCCGCGCCATCATGGCATCCTTCTCGTCCACCATCAGCAATTTGCCGCGATTGATGATCCCCACGCGGTCGGCCATCATCTCGGCTTCCTCGATATAATGCGTGGTGAGAATAATGGTCACGCCGCGGCTGCGCATGTCGTCGATGATCGCCCACATGCTCTTACGGAGTTCGACATCGACGCCCGCGGTGGGCTCGTCGAGGAACAGCAAATCGGGCTCATGCGCCAGCGCCTTGGCAATCAGCACCCGGCGCTTCATCCCGCCCGACAACGCCATGATGCGCTCGTCGCGCTTGTCCCACAGGCTCAGGCTGCGCAGGATTTCCTCGATCCGCTCGCGGTTGGGTGCAAGACCGAATAGCCCGCGCGAATAGCTGACCGCACGCTCGACGGGTTCGAACATGTCGGTGCTGAGCTCCTGCGGCACCAGACCGATACGGCTGCGCGCCCGGCGCCAGTCGTTGGCGAGGTCGTAGCCGAAAGCGTGGATCGTGCCCGAACTGGGCCGGACCAACCCGCAGACCGCACCGATCAGCGTGGTCTTGCCCGCCCCATTGGGACCGAGCAGTGCGAAGATCTCGCCCCTGCTGACAGTCAGATCGACATGGTCGAGCGCTTTCAGCCCGCCGGGATAGACCTTCGACAGGCCGCTGAGTTCGAGAATCGGATCCACAGGCTCCTAGCTAGCGGCGATCCAGTTGCCGTGGAAGCCCGGTGGGATGAGATGCGGGATATGGACCGCTGCGACCGGGGAAAGGCTCATCGCGTCGAGTATTTCGAGTGCGCTGGTGCCGTGGTTGCGGTCGATCACATATCCCATCACCCAGCCATCGCCTTCGGGCGCGTCGGCGGATCGCGGAACAAAGACGAATTCACCGGGAATGCGCCCTTCGCCGAAAACGTGCTGCACGCGTTCGCCAGTGGCGAGATCGTGGCGATAGAGCGGCATCGGCGCGACAAAATCCAGATCCCCGTCTTCGGGCATGCCCATCGACCAGAGATAGCGATGAGGCTTGGTGAAATAGCGCTCGTCCGGCCGGGGAAATTCCTGGCCCGCTGCGTCCATGGTGCGGCGGGTGACCTTCCCGCCCTGCCCGTCGACCGTCCAGCGTTCGAGCCCGAGCGCCTTGCCATAGGGCCCCGGCATCTCGCCGTCGAAAATGGTCTCATAGGGGCAGACGTCGATGATCACCTGGCCGGTTTCATCTTCGAAACTGTTGCCGACATGAAAGACATAGCAGGGGTCGACCTCGTGCCACACGACCTCGTCGCCCGTGGCGCCGCGCGGCAGCAATCCGACCCGCGCCTTGTGGTCGCGGTTCCAGCGATAGGGGAATTTGTGGCCTGACATCAGCGCCTGCATCGAGAAGGTGACCGGCAGGTCGAGGATCACCACGAAGTTCTCGGTTAGCGCGCAATCGTGGATCGAGGGTCCATGCTTTACCGCGATTTCGGTTTCGCGCAGCACCTTGCCGTGCCGGTCCATGGCGACGTGGCGAATGGTGTCCTGCGACGGACCATCGTAGCAGATCGCGTGATATTCGCCCGTATCTGGGCATTGATGCGGATGCGCGGTGAAGGAGCCGGTCAGCCCGCCGCCGAAATCGGAATAGGCGACGCTGTCGAGATTGCCGTCGAGCTGGACCGGGAAGCTGTTGGCCTCGACCAGCGCCATGATCGTCCCACCGATATCGAGGACATTGGTGTTGACGGTGTCGCCAAAGCCGCGGCGCGGGCCGCCCACGGCCGGCGGGCCGCCCTTGCCTTCAAGCTCGGCGGAGCGGATGAAGCGGTTGCGATACCATTCGGCCTTGCCATCCTTCAGCCGGACGCCGTGCACCATCCCATCGCCCAGAAACCAGTGGTGGCCCTTGCCGGTTTCGCCGAAAGGATTGGGACCGATCCGGACATAGCGGCCATCGAGTTCGGCGGGAATGGTGCCGGTCACCGCCAGGTTATCGAGCGTGAATTCCTCGGCCAGCGGTGTATGGATGCCGTGCAGGAACGGATTGTCCTCCGCACCCGGCAGACGGGTGCGATTGATGCTGGCAACCGCCTGAAGTGCGGGTGTAACTGCCTTGCGGATGGTTTTCTCGATGACGCTTGCCATGACCGACTCGCTCCGGTTAAAGTGAACGCTGTAAACATAGAGGTCATGCTAACAGTGTCAACATCGCCTGCCAGCTACCATCACGGCAATTTGCGCGACGCCCTGCTCGCCGCCGGGCTGGAAGCGCTCGAAGGGGCCGAGGGCAAGGCCCCCTCGCTGCGCGAACTGGCGCGCCAAGTCGGGGTTTCGGCGACTGCAGTGTATCGCCATTTTCCCGACAAGCAGGCGCTCGACAAGGCGCTTGCGCAAGAGGGCCTCGCGCTACTCGGAAGCGAGCAGGCGAAAGCAGCGAAGAAAGCGGGCGGCGGTGCCGCGGGCTTTGCCGAGACGGGGCGGACCTATGTCCGCTTCGCGCTCGCGCATCCCGCGCTTTTCCGGCTGATGTTCACGCAGGGCCACCCGGTCGACGACCGCGATGCACCCGATCAGGCGCGCGAGTTACTCACCGCGCATACCCAGGCGCTCACCAGCGATCCCGAACGCGCCGAAACGCTCGCACTGCAGGCCTGGTCGATTGCGCACGGGATTGCGATGCTGATGCTCGACGGGCGCATCAGCGCCGATGATGCGCTGATCGACCGCTTGCTCGATACAGACAACGTGTTCCCCTAGATCAGGGAAGCAGCAGCGAGGAATCGCCATAGCTATAGAAGCGGTATTCCTGCGCAATAGCGTGCTCGTAAGCAGCCATCATCCGATCGCGCCCCATCAACGCGCTCACCAGCATCATCAGTGTCGATTTGGGCAGGTGGAAATTGGTCATCAGCCCGTCGATCGCGCGAAACCGGTAACCCGGCGTGATGAAGATGGCCGTATCGCCCGCAAACGGCTGGATCACGCCGTCTTCGCCCGTCGCGCTTTCAAGCAGGCGCAGGCTGGTGGTGCCGACCGCGATGACCCTGCCGCCGGTCTTGCGCACTGCATTGAGCCGGGCGGCGACTGCAGGTTCGATCCGGCCCCATTCGGCATGCATCGCATGGTCGTCGGTGTCGTCCGCCTTGACCGGCAGGAAGGTCCCTGCCCCGACATGCAGCGTGAGTGTTTCGGTCCCAACCCCGGCCTCAGCCAGCGACGCCATTAGCTCGGGCGTGAAATGTAGCGCGGCGGTGGGTGCGGCGACCGCGCCATCCTCCTGCGCGAACATGGTCTGGTAGTCTTCGCGGTCGCGCGCGTCGGTGGCGCGCTTGCCGGCGATATAGGGCGGCAGCGGCATCCGCCCTGCCCGCTCGAGCAGGACCTCGACCGGTTCGTCGCCTGCGAACGCGAGCACGAAGCTGCCATCGGGAAGCCGCTCTTCGGCGAGCGCGGTTACCCCTCCGCCGAATTCGGCGATATCACCGACCCGCAATCTCTTGGCATTGCGCACGAAGGCCTGCCAGCGGCGCAAGTCGATCCGCTTGTGCAGCGTGGCACCGATCTTGGCCTCGCCCCGGCGGCCTTCAAGCTGCGCGGGGATCACGCGCGTATCGTTGAACACCAGCACATCGCCCGCGCGCAGCATATGCGGCAGGTCGCGCACGCCGCGGTCCTTGAAGGGGCCTTCCCCGTGGACGACGAGCATGCGCGCAGCATCGCGCGGACGCGCCGGGCGCAGCGCAATCCGTTCGGGCGGGAGTTCGAAATCGAAGAGGTCGACTTTCATCGCGCCGCCCCTAGTCCGGGTGCGGCGCGATGGAAAGTCAGTTGCCGATCGGCGCGTTCAGATCGCTGGCCGAAATTGCCGCATCGGGCACGCTTAGCGCGGGCATGGCGGGGACCGGCTTGTTGTCCGCAGCGATCGACGCCTGGAGGATCCGGGTGGGGTTCGCGGGCGGCTCGCCGCGCTCGATCGCGTCGACGGCGGCCATATTGGCAATGACGCGCCCGAAATTGGTGTAATTCTCGTCGAGATTGAAGCGCGGATAGAAGACCAGGAAGAACTGGCTGTTCGCGCTGTCGGGGCTGGACGAGCGCGCCATCGACACGCTTCCGCGGACATGCGGCATGCGGTGGAATTCCGCCGCAATGTCGGGCAATTCCGAACCGCCGGTGCCGGTGCCGGTCGGATCGCCGGTCTGCGCCATGAACCCGTCGATCACGCGGTGGAAAATGATCCCGTCATAAAACCCCTGCCGGGTCAGCGTCTTGACCCGCTCGACATGGTTGGGTGCCCAGTCGGGCTTCAGCCGGATCGATACGCGTTCACCATTCGACAGGTCGAGCAGCAGGATGTTTTCGCGGTCCTCGGTCACGTCGAAATTGACCGGCGTGAATACGCGCGTATCGGCTTCCGCTTCGGCGGCAACCGTCGGGTCAGCTTCCTGCGCCTGGGCGGCAAAGGGGGCCGCGGCAAGCGAAAGCGTGGCAGCAATGGCAAGCGAAGTCTTGAGCATCGTCATTCCGTAGCAATGTCCTGGATGGCGGATCGTCTAGCGACCGGCGTCTGTCGGTTCAATGAATAGCTTGGGTAGCCGGGTCAGCCGCCGCGGGGGCCGAGCTTCTGCACCCGTGCCTCGACATCGGCGCGAACGGCAGGGGTCACGAACTTCCCGATCGGGCCGCCATAGAAAGCGATTTCCTTGACCAGACGGCTGGCGATCGGCTGCAGTTCGACATCGGCCATCAGGAAGACGGTTTCGATCTGGTCGTTGAGTTGCCGGTTCATGCCCGTGAGCTGGTATTCATATTCGAAATCGGTCACGCCGCGGATTCCGCGGATGACGATGCCCGCACCCATCTGCTGGGCAAAGTCCATCAGCAGCGAATTGAAGCCGACCACGCGGATGCTCTGGCTCTTGATGCCCGCCACTTCGCGTTCGACCATCGCGATACGCTCGTCATCGTCGAACATGGGCGACTTGGCGATATTGGTCGTGACACCGATGATCAGCTCGTCAACCAGCTTCGCGCCGCGCTCGATGATATCCATATGC
This sequence comes from Qipengyuania sp. HL-TH1, assembly GCF_036365825.1. Lineage (NCBI taxonomy): Bacteria > Pseudomonadati > Pseudomonadota > Alphaproteobacteria > Sphingomonadales > Erythrobacteraceae > Qipengyuania > Qipengyuania profunda. Next base: position 1,037,844 of record NZ_CP142675.1, on the reverse strand, counting down.
CCGAGCGTGATCGGATCGAAGGTCCCGGGGTAAATGCCGATACGCTTGGCCATTAATGATCCCTCTTCACGATGAAACGCGCCAGCTCAACCAGCAGCCGCGCATCCTCGCCATGGCTGGCGAGGTGCCGTCCGGCCTGTTCGACCAGCATGGTCGCCTGCGCGCGCGCCTGTTCGACGCCCATCAGCGTGACGAATGTCTGCTTGCCCTGCACCTCGTCCTTGCGCAGGGCCTTGCCGGCGCGTTCCTCGTCGCCTTCGACGTCGAGTAGGTCGTCGGCGATCTGGAAGGCGAGGCCGATATCACGGGCATAGGCGCGCAAATGCGCCCGTCCTTCGGGTGGCACGCGGCCGAGTACGGCCCCCATCTCGACGCTGGCAGCGAGCAGTGCGCCCGTCTTGAGCTGCTGGAGGCGGGTGATCTGGCGCAGGTCGTAGGCCTGTTCTTCGGACATGATGTCCATCATCTGCCCGCCCGCCATACCGTCATGACCGCTGGCGCGGGCGAGCGTGGCGACCAGCTCGGCACGGACGAAGGGATCGGTGCTGGTATCGGGCTGGCTCAGGATATCGAAAGCCAAGGCATGCAGGCAATCGCCCGCAAGCACGGCGGTCGCTTCGTCGAAGGCGGTGTGCACGGTGGGTTTGCCGTGCCGCAATTCATCGTCGTCCATGCAGGGCAGATCATCGTGGATCAGCGAATAGGCATGGATTGCCTCGACTGCGCAGCCGGCATTGATCGCCGCGCTGCGGTTGACCCCGAACAGGTCGGCGGTCGCGACGAGCAGCAGCGGGCGCACCCGCTTGCCGCCGCCGATCGCGGCATAGCGCATCGCCTCGACCAGCCGCGCGCGGGTATCGTCGGGGACGGGAAGAAACGCGTCGAACGCGCTGTCGATATCGGCCTGGACCCGCTCGAACGCCTCGCCAAGCAGGTCCGGCAGCGCGGTAACCACCGTCACGCGGCGCCGCCTGCATCGAAGGGCTCGGTGCCCGCCGGTTTGCCGTCGGCGCCTGCCACGATCTTCTCGATCCGCGCCTGCGCCGCATCGAGCCGCGCCTGGCACGCCTTGCGCAGTTTTTCACCGCGCTCGTAGAGATCGATGCTCTCGTCCAGCGGCACATCGCCGCTCTCAAGCCGGCGAACCACACCCTCGAGTTCGCGCAGTGCCTGCTCGAAGCTCAAATCCGAAATCTGTGACTGTTCCTCTGCCATCGCAGGCAAGCATTGACGGTCCGCCTGCGCGCGGTCAAGTAAACCCAAACGGGGGAGCCAATATGACGTGGATTGTCGCTGTCATCGCTGTGGCGTTGGTGTTCGGGGCCTTGGATGCGGTGTGGCTGAGCTGGGCCGGACCCAATTTCTATCGCCCCAAACTCGGCGATCTTCTGGCTGACAGTTTCCGCATGGCGCCCGCGCTGGTATTCTACGCTGCCTATGTCGCCGCGGTCGTCTGGTTCGCGGTGCGCCCGGGCCTCGCCCACGGGATCGCGTCCGCCGCGCTCAATGGCGCCCTGCTGGGCGCGATCTGTTATGCGACCTATGATTTGACCAACCAGGCCACGCTGCGGAGCTGGTCGACCACGGTTACCATCGCCGACATCGTTTGGGGCGCGTTCGCTACGGCAGTCGCGGCAAGCGCCGCCACCTTCGCCGCCGACAAGTTCGGCTAGACCATGTTCATCGGCCATTTCGCCCCCGCTTTGCTGGCCCGCGGAATCACCGAGGATGCGCCCAAGCTCGGCGTGCTGTTCATCGCCGCGCAGCTGGTCGACTGGGCATTCTTCACATTCGCGATATTCGGCATCGAGCAGCTTCGCATCGTGCCCGGCATCACTGCGATGAATCCCTACGATCTCGTCTTCATGCCCTATTCGCACAGCCTTCTGGCGACGGCTGGCTGGGCGCTGGTCTTTGGCGTGGTCGTCGGGGTCGTCCTGCGCAACATGGTCGCTGCCGCATGGGGTGTGATCGTGGTGCTTAGCCATTGGCTGCTCGACCTGCTGGTCCATCGCCCCGACCTGACGATCGCGGGCGGCGAGGACAAACACGGGCTTGGTCTGTGGAACACGCCCCATATCGAAATGCCGCTGGAGATCGGCCTCGTCCTGCTTGCCTACTGGTTCTATATCAGCCGGACCAAGGGACCCGTTATCCCGCCGCTGATTCTGCTTGGGGCCATGTTGCTGTTCCAGGCGATCAACTGGTTTGGGCCGCAGCCTGAAACCGCAGGCGTCGGCATGTATCTCTCGGTCTTCCTGTCCTACGGGATCCTGACCGCCATGGCTTTCTGGGTGCAATCGACACGGTGGCATAAAAACCAGCGGGGTCTGGCGGTCGCGGGCTAGCGGGGCTAAGCGCGCGCGCATGGCAACAGTCGAATCCGCGATCACCCCCGAAGTCGTCGAACAGCACGGCCTCAGCCCCGCAGAATACGAACGCGTCCTGCACGCGCTGGGCCGCGAGCCCAATCTGGTGGAGCTGGGCATCTTCTCGGTCATGTGGTCCGAGCATTGCAGCTACAAGAGCTCGCGGCTGCATCTCAAGAAACTGCCGACCGAGGCGCCCTGGGTAATCTGCGGCCCCGGCGAGAATGCCGGCGTCATCGATATCGGCGACGGGCAGGCCGCCATCTTCAAGATGGAGAGCCACAACCACCCGAGCTATATCGAACCCTACCAGGGCGCGGCGACCGGCGTCGGCGGTATCCTGCGCGATGTCTTCACCATGGGCGCGCGCCCAGTGGCCAATGCCAATGCGCTGCGCTTCGGGCGGCCCGACCACCCCAAGATGCAGCACCTCGTCAAGGGCGTCGTCTCCGGCATCGGCGGCTATGGCAATTGCGTCGGCGTGCCCACTGTATGCGGCGAGACCAATTTCCATCCCGCCTATGACGGCAACATTCTCGTCAACGCGATGACCGTGGGCGTGGCCGACCAGGACAAGATCTTCTATTCCGCCGCCACCGGCGTGGGCAATCCGATCGTCTATGTCGGCTCAAAGACCGGCCGCGACGGGATTCACGGCGCGACCATGGCCAGCGCCGATTTCGAGGAAGACGCCGATGCCAAGCGCCCCACCGTGCAGGTGGGCGACCCCTTCACCGAAAAGCTGCTGATCGAGGCCTGCCTCGAACTCATGGCGACCGACGCGATTGTCGCGATCCAAGATATGGGCGCGGCGGGCCTGACCTCGTCCAGCGTAGAGATGGCGACCAATGGCAAGGCGGGCATCCGTCTCGACATGAACAAGGTGCCGTGCCGCGAAGACGGGATGACCCCCTACGAGATGATGCTGAGCGAAAGCCAGGAGCGGATGCTCATGGTCCTCAAGCCCGGCAAGGAAGCCATGGCGCAGGCCATTTTCGACAAGTGGGAGCTCGATTTCGCGATCATCGGCGAAGTCACCGATACGCAGCACATGGTGCTCGAATTCGATGGCGAGGTCGTCTGCGACATTCCGCTCGGCCCGCTGGCAGCCGACGCACCCGAATACGATCGGCCCTACCTGTCCAAGGAAGACTACACTGCCTGGGCGGGCATTGCGCCGATGCGCGAGCGTCCCGACACCGACGATGTGGGCGGTGACGTGATGAAGCTGCTCGCCTCGCCCAACCTGTCCTCGCGCCGCTGGATCGCCGAACAATACGACAGCCAGGTCGGCGCGGACACACTGCAGACCGGCGGCGATGCCGGTGTCGTCCGCGTGCATGGAACGAAGAAGGCGCTCGCGATCACCACCGATTGCACCCCGCGCTATGTTCATGCCGATCCCTATGAAGGCGGCAAGCAGGCGATTGCCGAGGCCTACCGCAATCTGTGCGCGGTTGGCGCGCGCCCGCTGGCGGTGACCAATTGCCTCAATTTCGCCAACCCGCAGCGCCCCGAGATCATGAGCCAGTTCGTCCATGCGCTCGAAGGCATGGGCGCGGCCTGCCGTCTGCTCGACTTCCCGATCGTGTCGGGCAATGTATCGCTCTACAATGAAAGCAAGGCGACCGGGGGTGGCAGCGCGATCCTGCCCACGCCCGCGATCGGCGGCGTCGGCTTGATCGACGATTACGACCGCATGATGACCATGCCGTTCAAGGCAGCGGGCGAAGCGATCTACCTGATCCGCGCCGAACACTGGGCGACCCCCGATCCCGAACGCTCGCATCTGGGCAAATCGCTGTGGCTGTCCGAAATCCATGGCCGCGACGAAGGCCGCACCCCGCCGACCGACCTCACCGTTGAGAAGAACGCGGGCCGGATCGTGCGCCAGCTGATTGCCGACGGGCTGGTCAGCGCCGTGCATGACGTATCGGATGGCGGACTGGCGATTGCGCTGGCCGAAATGGCGATGGCGGGCGGGATCGGCGCCGCGGTCGAATGGCACACGGACTATACGCAGGCACAGTGGTGGTTCGGCGAGGATCAGGGCCGGTATGTGGTGACCGTGCCCGATACCGAGGCGCTCAACCGCGCGCTGGCCAAGGGGACCGAAAGCGACGAAACCGCCTCGATCGGTTTCCGCCGCATCGGCAAGACCGGCGGCAGCACGCTGTTCGGCAAGAGCGTCGATGAAATGCGTGCCGCGCACCAGAGCTTCTTCGCCGACTGGATGGAAGGCTGACGCGGTGGCGGCGGGCTATTCCAACACGCCGCTGGCGAAAAAACTCAGCCTGCGCGATGGGCAAAGGGTGTGGTTCGATGGCATGCCCGAGGCCATCCAGGACGATATCGGCGAATACGCGCTTGAGCTGACCTTCGTCGGCGGACCGGAGGAAGGCCCGGACGCTGCGCATATCTTCGTTACCGAACGGACGCAGCTGGAAGCGAAGCTGCAGACGTTGCGCGATCACATGGCGCGCGACGGGCATGTCTGGGTCAGCTGGCCCAAGCAGGCGGCGAAGCTGCCGACCGACATCACCGAGGACACCATCCGCGAAGTGGCGCTCCCGCTGGGCCTTGTCGATACCAAGGTCTGCGCGGTGGACGAGACCTGGTCGGGCCTCAAGCTGGTGATCCGCAAGGAATTGCGCTGACCCCTGCATGGGCTAGAACACTGCCCATGCGCGACCATGACACCGTCCCCTATTCGCTGCCCGACCTGCCCGACGAGGACCGCATCGCCCGCGCCCGGGCCCTGCGCGACCGGTTGAAACAACGCCGTAGTTGCCGCTATTTCTCGGACCGGGCGGTTCCGCGCGCAATTATCGAGGCGGCGATCGAGGCTGCTGGCAGCGCTCCCAATGGCGCGAACCACCAGCCCTGGCATTTCGCAGGGGTCTCGTCCCCCGACAAGAAACGCGCAATCCGCGAGGCGGCGGAAGCCGAAGAACGCAATTTCTATGCCGGCAAGGCAAGCGGTGAATGGCTCGACGCGCTGGCCCCGCTCGGAACCGATGCGGACAAGCCCTTTCTCGAAACCGCCCCCTGGCTGATCGTGGTCTTCGCCCAGCGCAAGGGCGGGATCGAGGAAGACGGCACCACCCAGAACTATTACGTCAACGAAAGCGTCGGGATCGCCTGCGGCATGCTCATTGCGACGCTGCATGAAGCGGGGCTCGCCACACTGACGCACACGCCCTCGCCCATGGGGTTCCTGCGCGATTTGTGCGGTCGGCCCGATCGCGAGAAACCGCTGATGGTGGTGGTCGTCGGACACCCGGCTCAAGGCGCCACCGTTCCCGCGCATGCGCTGAGGAAGAAACCGCTGGAACAGATTTCCAGCTGGCTGTGATCTCAGGCGGCTGCCGCCATTTCACGCTCGGACTGCTGCGCTAGAAAATCGTAGGGGTCGATCCCCTCTGCCCGCCAGACGCGGTGGCATTCCCGATACCAATTGGGCTCGGGAATGTTCAGTTCGGCGCGCGCTTCTTCGAGATCCTTGGTCAATAGCTCGCGGATCGACAGGCCGACCAGCGTGGGACAGGCCGCGCCGGTCCGGTGGGCCTGGCGTACCGCCTTCAGGATCGGCGCTGCGCTTTTCACCTGCTGTTTCAGATGGAATGAGCCCGCATAGCCGAGCAGCAAGTGCCCCTGGCTGGGCGCCTGGCCATGGGTGAACAGCAGCACGCACTGTTCGCCCAGCGCATCGCGTCCATAGCCGGTCAACACATGCATCAGATCGTGCGTGTCACGCTGCCGGTAACCGAACCACTGGACCAGATCGTCATAGCTGGGCCGACCGGTCTTGTTCGATTCCTCGACCAGTCCGGCAGCGGAGAGACCTTCGCGCTCCATGAAATCGCAATAGGCCTGCGCGACCGAACCTTGGGGGAGCCGTCGCAGGGCCTCGTGATCGTCGAGGATCGGCGGGAGAAAGGGTTCGCTTGCCCGCAACGCCTCGCCATGCGGGCTCAGCGTCAGCGCGCGCACGCGGGGCAGGAATTTGGCGGAGGGAAGCGCGTCGTAGATCCTGAAGACCTCGGCGGTATTTTCCTTGTCCTTGAGCAGCCGGCGAAAGTGTTTCACCGCCGTAAATGGCCGATAGCGAGCCTTGGGGCGGCGCGGGTGCCTCAGCGGGGTGCCGTCGCGCGCGGCATCGAGATCGGCGGAATTGAAGGCGCTGCTGGTCATGGGTCTATTCATATCAGATCGGTCTTTAACGGAAACCGACCTCCCACGATTGGAAATGCTCGCCACGTCTATGCCGGGCTGAATTCCTCGACCCACTCGCTTTCGGGGATGCCGAACAGCTTGAGGATGGGGGTCAGGCCCGCGCTGGCGATCCGGCCATTGGCGGCATCGCGCGCCTTGGGCTTGGCGCGGTAGGCAATTCCGTAATCGGCTGCCTGCAGCATGGGGATGTCGTTCGCACCGTCGCCCGTTGCCAGCACCCGCGCGCCGTCGCCCAGGCCGGTCCGCTCATCCTCCAGCGTCGCCAGCTTGGTCGAGGCATCGCTGACCGGGCCGGCAAGCAGGCCCGTCAACTTGCCCCCCGCCACGCCGAGGCGATTGCCGACCACGCGTTCGAAGCCGAGGTCCTGTGCCACCGGGTCGGCGAAATGATGGAAGCCCCCGGTTACCAGCACGGTCCGGCAGCCTTTGCTGCGCAGGGTCGCGGCCAGCGTGCGGGCACCTTCGACCGGGCGAATCCGCTCGCGCAGGCAGCGGTCGATCGCGCTTTCCTCAAGGCCTTCCAGCAGCCCCACCCGCTCTTTCAGCGCGCTGGTGAAGTCGAGTTCGCCTTGCATTGCGCGCTCGGTGATCGCGGCGACCTGGTCCTTGATCCCCGCATAGTCGGCAAGTTCGTCGATGCATTCCTGGCCGATCATCGTCGAATCCATGTCGGACACGAACAGCCGCGGGATCTCGATTTCGTGATCCGCCACGAGAAGGTCGCATTCGCCGAACTGCTCGACGAGGATCGCGGTAAGCTGCGCGCGGTCGCCATGCGGGAGCGAGAGCTGGAGCACATCGCCGCAGAAGTCGAGCAGCCCGGCCATCGCCACCGGCATATCCGCTGCAGCGCAAGCCTGCATTGCTGCATCGAGGCGTGTTTCCACACCCTCCATGTCTGCTATCAGCCGCGCAATGAGCACCTTGAACCCTCCCGAGAAAAAGCCGGTCGCGCTCATTGCAGGGCCAACCGCGAGCGGCAAGAGCCAACTCGCGGTTGAACTGGCGCAGCGGCTGGCGCGTGCCGGGAGGCGCGGGGTCATTGTCAACGCCGATAGCCAGCAGGTCTATCGCGACCTCACGATCCTCTCCGCGCGTCCGACCGTTGGCGAGATGGGCGGTATAGAGCACCGATTGTTCGGCACCTGGGACGGGGCAGAAGCGTGCTCGGCTACCGATTGGGCCGCTGCCGCGAAAGATGTCATCGCCGAAATCCATGGCGCGGGGGACGTGCCGATCCTGTGCGGGGGAACCGGCCTCTATTTGCGCACGCTGCTCGACGGGATCGCGCCGGTGCCGGAAATCGATCCCGAAATCCGCGAGGCCGTGCGCGCCTTGCAGCAAGCCGATGCGCGTACCGCGCTCGAAAGCGAAGATCCCGGCGCTGCTGCCCGCCTCGCCCCCGCCGATACCACGCGCACGACCCGCGCACTCGAAGTGGTGCGGTCGAGCGGTCGCACATTGGCCGAATGGCAGGCGCAGAAGACCGGCGGGATTGCCGGGGAAATCGCGCTGCATCCGCTCATCCTGCTCCCCGATCGCGACTGGCTGAACGCGCGCTGCGACCTGCGTTTCGAACGCATGCTGGACGCGGGCGCAATTGACGAGGTCGAGGCGCTACTTGCGCGCGACCTCGATCCCGACTTGCCGGTCATGCGCGCAATCGGCGTGCGCGAGATCGCATGGATGCTCCAAGGCGAACTATCGCGCGCTCAAGCTATCGCCGCTGGCCAGACCGCGACCCGGCAGTATGCCAAACGGCAATATACGTGGTTCCGCAACCAGCCCCCGGATGAATGGCCGCGCGCGGATAACAAAACTATTGTCGAGTGCGATTATTTTGTTTCATTGTTTCACGATAACGGTTGACCACGCAATTCAAGGCCCCTATTGGGTGCCTGTCGGCCCGGCGCTATAGACCCCAGCGCCGGGTCGATTTGTGTCTTGCAAGCACCGGAAACGGGCCGGAGGTTAGTGTGAATACCGAGCGCAGCGGCGCTGCAATCCTGATCGAATGCCTCAAGCGGCAGGATGTCGAATTCGTTTTCGGCTATCCCGGCGGCGCGGTCCTGCCGATCTATGACGAGCTGTTCGCCGATGATGGCATCCGCCACATCCTCGTGCGGCACGAAGCCGGCGCCGCGCATGCCGCCGAAGGCTATGCCCGCTCGACCGGCAAGCCCGGCGTGGTGCTCGTCACCAGCGGACCGGGTGCGACCAATGCGGTCACCGGTATTGCCGATGCCTATATGGATTCGATCCCGCTGGTGGTGATCACCGGACAGGTCCCGACGGCGCTGATCGGAACCGACGCGTTCCAGGAGGCCGACACCGTCGGCCTCACGCGTCACTGCACCAAGCACAATTACCTCGTGAAGGACCCCGAGCGCCTGCAAGCAACGATCGAGGAAGCCTTCCGTATCGCCACCACGGGCCGTCCCGGCCCGGTGGTGGTCGACATTCCCAAGGACGTCCAGATCGCGCTCGCCAATTGGGGCGAACAGGACGACACCCCGCTCCCCTCGCACCGCTATCAGCCGCGCATGGTCGGTGCGGCGGACGAGATCGCCGAAGCCATCGACATGCTCGCTGCGGCGGAACGTCCGGTGTTCTATACCGGTGGCGGCGTGATCAATGCCGGGCCGCATGCCAGCGCGATGCTGCGCCGCCTGCAGCATGCCATCGGCGCGCCCGTCACCAGTACGCTGATGGGCCTGGGTGCCTTTCCCGCCGATCACCCCGACTGGCTGGGCATGCTCGGCATGCATGGCACCTATGAAGCCAATATGGCGATGAACCGCGCAGACCTGATCGTCGCGATCGGGGCGCGGTTCGACGACCGGGTGACCGGGCGGCTCGATGCCTTCGCGCCCGAGGCGAAGAAGATCCACATCGACATCGACCGTGCGAGCATCAACAAGATCGTCCCCGTCGATCTCGGCATCGTCGGCGATTGCGCGCATGTGCTCGAGCAGATGCTCGAAGCCTGGGGCGGCCGCAAGCCGCGCGACCTGTCCGAATGGAACGCCCGCATCCTCGGCTGGAAGGCGCGCGACTGTCTTGCCTATCCCGAGCGGGGCAGCGAACAGATCATGCCGCAGAAGAGCATCGAACGGCTGTTCGCGCTCACCCGCGACCACAACCCGATCATCACCACCGAGGTCGGCCAGCACCAGATGTGGGCGGCGCAATATTTCCGGTTCTTCGGCCCGAACAAGTGGCTCACCAGCGGCGGTCTGGGGACGATGGGCTATGGCCTGCCCGCCGCAATCGGCGCGCAATTGGGCAATCCCGGCAGCCTCGTGATCGATATCGCGGGCGAGGCCAGCATCCAGATGAACATCCAGGAACTGGGCACGGCGAGCCAGTACCGCCTGCCGGTCAAGGTGTTCATCCTCAACAACGAATATATGGGCATGGTCCGCCAGTGGCAGGAACTGACCTATGAGAGCCGCTATTCGAACAGCTATTCGGACAGCCTGCCCGACTTCGTGAAGCTGGCCGAAGCTTATGGCTGGAAGGGCATCCGGATCGAGGATGAAAGCCAGCTCGACGCCGGGATCGAGGCGATGCTCGCGCATGATGGCCCGGTGATGGTCGATTGCCAGGTCGCCAAGGAAGCGAACTGCTTCCCGATGATCCCGAGCGGCGCCGCGCATACCGAAATGCTGCTCTATGGCGACCAGGTGGGCGGCACGATGGACGACGAAGCGAAGGCATTGGTGTGATGGGCATGATGGCGAAAATTCCGCAGGGCTTCGAAGCGCGCGCCGAGCGTCGCAGCTGGTATTCGCGTGCGGATGCGGAAAGCCTGCTCGACTGGCTCGAAGACAATGGGCACCGCTTCGTGGGCATGGACGTGGCGCAGAAACAGGACGACGGGAACTGGACGCTGTTGGCCGACCGGCTCGACCTGACGCGGCAGACCGAGAATTTCGAAGCGGTGCGCATGGGCCGCGTTTTCCTGACCGAATATGATGGCGACGGCCGGATGTTCGAACCCGTATGGCAGGATCGCGCGCGATGAAGATCACCCAGGAGGCGAACGAACGGCACGTCCTCAATGTCATCGTCGATAACGAACCGGGTATTCTCGCCAAGATCACCGGCATGTTCACCGCGCGCGGGTACAATATCGACAGCCTGACCGTGGCCGATATTTCCGAAGATCACGCGATCAGCCGCATCACCATCGTGACCCGCGGGCCCGAACCGGTGATCGACCAGATCCGCGCGCAGCTCGAACGGCTGGTGCCCGTCCACAAGGTCATCGATCTCACCGAAAGCGGCGAGCATGTCGAGCGCGAGCTGGCGTTGGTCAAGGTCGCCGGCAAGGGCGACGACCGGGTCGAGGCGCTGCGGATTGCCGAACTGTTCCGCGCCAATGTGGTCGATACCACTACCAGCAGTTTCGTGTTCGAACTGACCGGCTCGCCCGACAAGATCGACAGTTTCATCGTCCTGATGCGCGAGCTCGGCCTGGTCGAGGTCGGCCGCTCGGGCATCGTGGGAATGATGCGCGGGGCCCAGCCCGACTAAGCGAGACAATTTCATCGCTCCGGCATAAGCGGGAGCCTATCCAACCTATCGCCAGCGGGCGACCTTATCTGGGCCCCTGCTTCCGCAGGGGCGACGCGAGGGAAAAACAATGCAAGTTTATTACGACGCCGATTGCGACCAGCAGCTGATCAAGGACAAGAAGGTCGCGATCGTCGGCTATGGTAGCCAGGGTCATGCCCATGCCCAGAACCTGCGCGACAGCGGGGTCGGCGAGATCGCCGTGGCGCTGCGCGAAGGCTCGGCCAGTGCCAAGAAAGCCGCCGATGCGGGCTTTACCGTCAAGACCGTTGCCGACGCCGCCGCATGGGCCGACGTCATGATGATCCTCGCACCCGACGAGCACCAGGCGGCGATTTATGCCGATGAAGTCGCCGGTCAGATGAAGCCGGGCAGCGCGCTGGCCTTCGCGCATGGCCTCAACATCCATTTCGGCCTGATCGACCCGCCCGCCGATGTCGACGTAATCATGATCGCCCCCAAGGGCCCGGGTCACACCGTGCGCGGCGAATATATCAAGGGTGGCGGCGTGCCCTGCCTCATCGCCATCCACCAGGAATCGAGCCAGTCGGGCGGCAATGGCTTCGCCAAGCAGCTCGCGCTGTCCTATGCCAGCGCGGTCGGCGGTGGCCGGTCGGGCATCATCGAAACCGATTTCAAGGAAGAATGCGAAACCGATCTGTTCGGCGAGCAGGCGGTGCTGTGCGGCGGGATCACCCATCTGATCCAGGCTGGGTTCGAAACGCTGGTCGAGGCGGGATACGCGCCCGAAATGGCCTATTTCGAATGCCTCCACGAAACCAAGCTGATCGTCGACCTGCTGTATGAAGGCGGGATCGCCAACATGCGCTATTCGATCTCGAACACGGCCGAATATGGCGACATCAAGACCGGCCCGCGCATCATCACCGACGAGACCAAGGCCGAGATGAAACGCGTGCTGAAGGACATTCAGTCGGGTCGGTTCGTCAAGGACTTCGTGCTCGACAACCAGGCGGGCCAGCCCGAACTCAAGGCCAGCCGCAAGGCCGCCGCGGCGCACCCGATCGAACAGACCGGTGCTCAGCTGCGCGCGATGATGCCCTGGATCGGCGCCAACAAGCTGGTCGACAAGGACCGGAACTGACCCTTAGTGTCGGCATCCGTCGAGAGGGGACTCGCCGATGGATGCCGACAACCGACTGAACTTTGCCTGCGCCTGCGGGACGATCGCGGGGACGATCCACCGGGCGACCCCCGACCACGGCGACCATGTCGTCTGCCATTGCACGGATTGCCAGGCCCTCCCGGCTTTTCTCGGGGCCGCCGAGCGTATTCTCGATGATGCGGGAGGCACGGCGCTCTACCAATCACGCTGCGCCCGGCTCGAATTCGCGCGCGGCAGCGAGCGGCTCGCCTGCCTGCACCTGACCGACAAGCCGACGCTGCGCTGGTATGCGATGTGTTGCGACACGCCGATGTTCAACACCTATGCCACCGGCCGGATCCCCTACGTCACCACCATTCTTGCCAATTGCGAAGCGGCGGGGCGCAACCGCCTCGGCCCGCCGCTCGGCCATCTGTTTCTCGAGGATGCCCCGGGACCGACGGCAGGCCTCAAGCCGCTGTCGATGAACCGGCTGATGCGGGGTTTTCTGGTGCGGATGGTGAAGGATTACGTTTCGGGAGATCATCGCCGCAATCCGCTGTTCGATCCCAAGACCCTGCAACCAATCGCCACGCCGCGGCGGCTCACACCCGAACAGCGCCTCGCACTCTCGTAACGTGGGCGCGCGTGCCGTGCGCGGGAACGGGTACTTGCCGACGATCATTCAGAACTAAGCATCAACAGGAGGCCGACCATGAAGAAATCGATCCTTGCCCTCGCGCTCGCCGCAAGCGGCAGCCTTGCCGTGACCGCAATCTCTGCGCAGGAACAGCCGCAGGTGCCCGGCGCCCCCGATGTCAGCCGGGTCCAGGCAGGCGACTATACGCTCGATGCTTCGCATACGCTGGTCAGCTGGCAGGTCGGTCATTTCGGCTTCAACGACTATTTCGGTCTGTTTGGCCAGATCGAAGGGACGATGACGCTCGACCCAGCCAATATCGGGGCAACCGAGTTCGACATTACCGTGCCGATCACCAGCGTCTCGGTGCCCAGCGAAGGGCTGCGAGACCATCTGCTGCGACCGGGCAAGGATGGAGCGGCCCCCGACTTCTTCGGCCCCGAACCTGAAGCGGCGCGCTTCGTTTCCACCTCGGTCCGGCGCACGAGTGAGACGACCGCGGTCGCGACCGGGCAGCTGACGATGAATGGCAAGACCCGTCCGGTCACGATGCTGGTTGAATTCTCCGGAGCCGGCGAAAATCCTATGAGCAAGGCGCAGACCGTCGGCTTCCACGCCCGCGCGCGGATCGACCGTACGGCGTGGGGCATCAGCTATGCCGCACCGCTGGTCGACCCCATGGTCGACCTTGAAATCAGCGCTGCCTTCGAACGCGACTAAAGCCCTCTCGACAAGCGCATGACGAGCGGCCACGGTCCGCCGCATGCGCTTGTCAGACTGCCACAATATCGACGATTTCCGCCGCCTTGCGCGGCGACGGCTGCCGTGGCCGGTGTTCGACTACATCGACGGCGCCGCCGATGACGAGATCACCAAGACGCGCAATACCAGCGCCTTCGACGAGGTCGACCTCGTCCCCGATGTGCTGGCGGGGGTCGGCGAGATCGACGCCGGCTGCACGATCATGGGTCGCCGCAGCGCGCTACCGCTGATGCTCAGCCCGACCGCGCTGCAGCGGGCCTTCCACAAGGACGGCGAGCGGGCGGTCGCCAGGGCGGCGGCAAAGTTCGGCATCTGGTTCGGCATCTCCAGCCTCGCCACCCATTCGATCGAGGAAATCGCCGCGCTCACCAGCGGCCCGAAGCTGTTCCAGCTCTACGTTCACAAGGACAGGGGGCTCAACGCCTCGATGATCGAACGCTGCCGCGACGCGCAATTCGACGCGCTGGCGCTGACGGTCGACACGATCGTTTCGGGCAAGCGCGAACGGTGCCTGCGATCGGGCTTTACCACCCCGCCCCGCTTCAGCGCTTCCTCGCTGTGGAGCTACGCCACGCGCCCGCGCTGGACGCTCGACTATGTGTTCGGGCCCAAATTCCGCCTGCCCAATCTCGATGGGCATGTGCAGGAAGGCAGCGGGAAATCGGTCAGCATCCAGGACTATTTCAACACCATGCTCGATACGAACATGGATTGGGACACTGCCGCGCGCATCCGGCAGGACTGGGGCGGCACTTTCGCGCTGAAGGGCGTGATGAGCGCCGCCGACGCGCGCCGCGCGGTCGAGATCGGCGCCGACGCGATCTGGATCTCCAACCATGGCGGCCGCCAGCTCGATGGCAGCCGCGCACCCTTCGACCAATTGCGCGAGATCGTCGACGCAGTCGGTGGCGAGATCGAGATCGTCCTCGATGGCGGGGTCCGGCGGGGCACGCATGCACTCAAGGGCCTCGCGGCAGGCGCCACCGCCGCCTCGGGCGGCCGCCTCTACCTCTATGCGCTTGCCGCCGCAGGTCAGGAAGGTGTCGAACGCGCGATCGAAATCCTCAAGGAAGAGATCGAGCGCGGCATGCGGTTGATGGGTGTGACCTCGATCGACCAGCTCACCGCCGATCGGCTGCGCTGGCGGTAAGCGCTCACCCAGTCACTGCGAGCGCAGCGAAGCACTCCAGTCCTTCGCTTGGCTGCCAGTCCCGCACCTTCCGGATTGCCGCGTCGCCTGCGGCGCCTCGCAATGACTGGGCTCGGAATTCAAACCATCTTGGCGAAACAGGCGCGCAATTCCTGCACGAACAGCTCGGGCTGCTCCCAGGCGGCGAAATGCCCGCCGCGCTCGACTTCGTTCCAATAGACCAGTTTGGTCAGCGTCCGCTCCGCCCATTCGCGCGGTGCGGGGAGGATTTCTCCGGGAAACGCGCTCGCGCCTGCGGAGATCGCGACGATGCCTTCGCCGAAACTGCCGAAGCTTTCCCAATACAGCCGCGCCGCCGACGCTCCGGTCGCGGGCAGCCAGTAGAGCATGATGTCGTCGATCACCTGGTCCATCGACAGGACATCCCATGGCGAACCGTCGTTATCGGTCCAGAAATAGACCTTCTCGAGCATCCAAGCAGCGAGGCCCACCGGCGAATCAACCAGTGCGTAGCCGATCGTTTGCGGGCGCGTGCTCTGCTGCTTCGAATAGCCCGAATCCCACTGCTGATAGAACCCCAGCCGCTGCAGCGCCTTGAGCACTTTGGGATCCTTGCTTTCCATATCGCCGGGTCCGGGACGGCCGATCGGCATGTTGAGATGGATGCCGCGGCACCCGTCGGGCGCAAGCTGGCCGATGGCGGTGGTCACTGCGGCGCCCCAATCGCCCCCTTGCGCAACCCAGTGGCCGTAGCCGAGCCGCTGCATCAGTTCGGCCCAGGCGCGTGCAATGCGCTCGACCCCCCAGCCCGTCTGCCCGGGCTTGCCCGAAAAACCGTAACCGGGCAGCGACGGCGCGACGACATGGAAGGCAGGCGCCGCCGGATCCGAAGGCTCGACCAATTCGTCGATCACACCGAGGAATTCGACCACCGAACCCGGCCAGCCATGCGTGATGATCAGCGGCAGCGCATCCTCGCGCGACGAGCGCTTGTGGAGGAAATGAATATCGAGCCCGTCGATCTCGGTGGTAAACTGGCCGATGGAATTGAGACGCGCTTCGCAGCGCCGCCAGTCATATTCGATCCGCCAATAGGCGACCAGTTCCCTGAGCGCCGCCAGCCGCGTGCCCTGCGACCAGTCGTCGACCGGTTCTTCCTCGGGCCAGCGGGTCTGGTCGAGCCGGTCGGCCAGCGCCACCAGCTGGTCTTCGGGAATGGCGAGTTCGAACGGGCGGATCGCGGTCATGCCGGCTCGCCCGTCGCTTTCTTCGAGGCTGCCACCACCCGGCTCATATCCGCGAGCAGGATCGTGCTTGTCGCTTTGGCGAGCACGTTACCTTCCGCATCCTTGAGATGGCCTTCGTAGAAGCTCGTCCGCTTGCCATGCCGTTCGACCCACGCCTCGGCCACGACCAGCCCGGGCCGGGTCGGCGCGAAATAGCTGACCTTGAGTTCCAGCGTCATCGGGACGATGCCCGGCCCGTTCTTCGCCATCGCCGCATGCGCCATCGCCGCATCGATCCATCCGCTGATGAAGCCGCCCTGCACCACGCCGCCCGAATGGCATTGCTCGCGCTTGGCCTCGTATTCGAGGCTCGCATGGCCCTTCGCGTCGGTCGATACGACCCGTATCAGTCCCAAAGTCTCGTTTAGCGAATGCCCCTCGGCCATGCTCTCTCCTGCGCAGCGTGAAATATAATTTCTCGCGATGCCCAAGACTGTTTTGCTTTACAACCCTACCTGGCTTTCGCATAGTAATTGCCATGCACATTGCACTCGGCCTGACCCTGCGACTTACCCGCCCTTGGGCGTGATAGCTGGCGTACCTCTCCGGGTGCGCTAAGCGCCCAAGGGACCGACTTTCACCCAGCCAGTTACGCTACAGCCGAGTACATCCCATGCCCATGCTCCGCGATCCGAGCAGCAAATATTCGCCCTTTCCGCAGGTTCCCCTCGCCGACCGCCAGTGGCCGACGCGTACCGTCACTGCGCCGCCGCGCTGGCTCAGCACCGATCTGCGCGACGGCAACCAGGCGATCGTCGATCCGATGGACGCGCATAAGAAGAACCGGTTCTTCGACCTGCTGGTCGAAATCGGGGTGCGCGAGATCGAGGTCGGTTTCCCCAGCGCGGGCGCGACCGAATTCGATTTCATCTCCGGCCTCGTGCAATCGGACCGCATTCCCGACGATGTATTCGTCCAGGTACTCACCCAAAGCCGCGAGGATCTGATCCGCACCAGTTTCGCCAGCCTGACCGGCGCGAAGCAGGCGATCGTCCACCTCTACAACGCAGTCAGCCCGGCGTGGCGAGAAGTGGTCTTCGGGATGACCAAGGACCAGGTCCGCGACATCGCGGTTCACGGCGCCAAGGTCATGCGCGACGAAGCGGGCAAGCAGCCCGGTACCGACTGGCATTTCCAGTACAGCCCGGAGACCTTCTCCACCGCCGAGCTCGATTTCAGCCTCGAGGTCTGCGAGGCGGTGATGGAGGTGCTGGCCCCGACACCCGACCACCCGATCATCCTCAACCTGCCCGCCACGGTCGAGGCGGCGACGCCCAATATCTACGCCGACCAGGTCGAATATTTCATCCGCAATTTGCCCAATCGCGACAGCGCGGTGATCAGCCTGCACACGCATAACGACCGCGGCACGGGCGTCGCGGCGGCCGAACTGGCCCTGATGGCCGGGGCCGACCGTGTCGAAGGCTGCCTGTTCGGCAATGGCGAGCGTACTGGCAATTGCTGCCTCGTGACGATGGCGCTCAACATGTACACGCAGGGCGTCGACCCGGGGCTCGACTTTTCCGATATCGACCGCGTGATCGAGACAGTTGAATATTGTAACGAACTGCCCGTTCACCAGCGCCATCCATACGGCGGCGAACTGGTCTACACGGCTTTTTCGGGTAGCCACCAGGACGCGATCCGGAAGGGTTTCGGCGCGCTCGAAACGCAGAACGACCCGCACTGGCGCGTCCCCTATCTGCCGATCGACCCCGCCGACCTCGGACGCAGTTACGAAGCAGTAATCCGGGTCAATTCGCAATCCGGCAAGGGCGGCTTCGCCTGGGTGCTCGAACAGGATCAGGGCCTCAAGCTGCCCAAGAAGATGCAGGCCGATTTCGGCCCCCACGTCCAGCGCATGGCCGATGCGCTGGGCCGCGAACTCAACGCTGCCGATATCTGGGACGCGTTCAAGGCCGCCTATCACGTCCAGACGAGCGACAAGCATTTCCAGCTGGTCGATTACGAGGAACGCCGCGGGACCGACGGGACGCGGCTGTTCACGGGGACGATCGCGGTCGCGGGTCAGGAACAGACCGTATCCGGTCGCGGCAACGGCCTGATTTCCTCGGTGCTGACGACGATCGAGGATGCCTTTGGCCTGCATCTGGAAGTGGTCGACTATACCGAACACGCGCTGACTGCCGGACGCGACAGCCGCGCGGCCGCTTATCTCGAATGCCGCGATGCCGCAGGGCGGACGATTTGGGGCTGCGGGATCGACGAAGACGTGGCGACCGCCAGCGTCAGGGCGGTGCTGAGTGCCGCGAATTCGGCGGTTGAAGACGCCTAGCTGACCACGGTCAGCGGTAGTTTCCTGACCGGCCCTTCGCGCGGCCCGAAACGGTCGATGTCCTGTGCGTGGCGGAGGCAATTGCGTCCCGAGGCCTTGGCCGAATAGAGCGGCCCGTCCGCTGCCTGGAGGGCCATGGTCGAACTGCACCGCTCCGCAATCCGGGCGACGCCGACGCTGGCAGTAATCGAGAAGGCGCCGCCATCGCTATCGGTCATGACATGGCGCTGGATGGCGAGCCGCAGGCGCTCGCAAACCTTCGATACTGTCTCCAATGCCGGACCGACCGCAACCATCCCGAACTCTTCCCCGCCGACCCGGGCGAAGAAGCAGTCTTCCGTGGCGGCCTCGCGCATGATCTCCGCGACCTGCTTGAGCGCCATATCGCCCACGGTATGGCCATAGGTATCATTGACGCGCTTGAAGTGGTCGAGATCGATCAGCGCCAGCGCGAAGGGATGGTCGTGGGCGCCCGCGAGATGGCCTTCGAGGACATCGAGGAAGGCCCTGCGATTGGGCAATCCGGTCAGCGCATCGGTCCGCGCTTCCAGCGTGGCCTGAAGCTCCTCCAGCTTGCGTTCGGTCACGTCGCGAATGGTGACGACGAAGGCCGAGGGGTGTTGCTTGGACGATTCGACCGCACGCAGCTTGGCTTCGAGCCAGATGGTCTGGCCGCCGCGCACGACGGACCGTTCGAAAATCTCCGTCCGACCCGGATGCTGCACGGCAGCGGCAAGCGCAGTAGAGACGATCGCTTTATCGGTATCGCTGAAAAATACCGCCAGTTGTAGATTCATAACCTCCTCGATACCGCTCAGGCGCTGCGATGAAGGCGATGCAAAGCGGATCGTCCCGTGCCGGTCGAGATGCAGCAGCGCATCGTCCGAATGGTCCGCGATGAGCCGCAGCATGGCTTCGCGATCGACCAGCTCCTGCATGACCCGTTCACGCTGGTTGAGTGCGACAGCAAGCGGGAAGGAGATCAGCAACAATCCTGCGAGGTAGAATTGGAGGAACAGTGCCTTCTGCCACAATGGGATGGCCAGTTCGGCAAGGATGCCAGCGTCCATCCCGAGCGATCCGGCAGCGGCTATCGAGATGGTCAGCACCGCAATGGAGGCACCGAACCGCCCGAAACGGAAGCTGGCGAGCACCAGCGGGACGATCGGCAGGAATAGCAAAGGCAAGGTCGACTGGAGGAAGGCGACCAGCGAAATGACGATCGTCAGCACCACCATTCCGGCAAAGGACGCGACCCTCTCCCGCCGCTTCAACAACGCCTGCGGTCCAGAGCGTCTCGCGGAACCCAGCAACAAGACCAGCGGCATGACCAGCAGGGTGCCGAGGCCATGCGCGACCGCCCACGAGAAGGCATGGTCGTGCCATTCGCCGCCGACGATCTGCGTGACCACGATTCCCCCCGCCACCGACGATGGCAGCGGGCCAACCAGTCCGGCGAGAAAGCCCAGCCAGACGATCCCGCTCTCACGATCGAGATAATCGCGCTGAGGCCGGAAATGCAGCAGCAGCCGCGCGATGAACCAGGCCTCGAAAATATTGATCAGCCCCAGCGGGAAGGCCCATTCGTGGCCGAAACCGAACAGGCTTGTCGCCAGCGTGCTCAGCACGACCAGCACCGCGGCTGCCATGAGGTGGCGTGATCGCGGAAGAGAAAGGAACAGGGCCGCGGCAATCGCGGTTCCGGGCCAGACCAGCGCCAACCCGCCGGCGAACCGCGTCCAAAAGATCGTGAACGAGGTCACGACAAAGAAAATCGCGCCGTAAAGAGCGATCTGCCACACCGGGTGCGTTCGAGGTAATGCCCGTCCCATAAGGCAGCGATAGAGCGGTAAGGTTAACGGCTGGAAAGGATTGCGTCAGGAAACGCCCCTACCATTTTACCGCGCGATTGCGGCAACTGCCAATGGAGCGAAGCCCGCCAATTTTCCTTGTCAGGACTGCGGTCCATGTGTTCCATCGTCGCAGGCCCCGGAACGGGGGCCGAACGATACCTATAGGGCAGCGAAGGGGAGAGAGCCGCCGATGACCGAAGAGATCCTCGAACCCGGACTGCCGATCATCGATCCGCACCACCATCTGTGGGACCTGCGCGCGCTGGTGCCCGCCTTTCCCGAACCGCGACACGATTTCATCGAAGCGATCGCGGGCGCGGCCTATTACACCTTCGACGCGCTGCATGCCGACACGCATTCGGGCCACAATATCGTGGGCACCGTCTTCATGGAATGCGGCGCCTTCTACGACGCCGCGCGCGATGAGGCGATGAAGCCGGTCGGCGAGGTCGAGTTCGTCAATGGCGTGGCAGCGCAGGGGGCAAGCGGCCTCTATGGCGATTACCGCCCCTGCGCGGCGATCGTCGGACATGCCGATCTGACATTGGGCGATGCGGTCAAGCCCGTGGTCGAGGCGCTGGTCGCGGCGGGCAATGGCCGCTTCAAGGGGATTCGCCACAGCGCCGCATGGGATGCCGATCCCGCAGTGCTCGGCCCGCCCTTCCATGCCCCGGAGGGCCTGTATGGCTCGGACGCCTTTCGCGCCGGGATGGCCGCCTATTCCGAATATGGCCTGACCTTCGATGCCTGGCTGCTGGAACCGCAGCTTGACGATGTGCTCGCGCTCGCCAAGGCTTTCCCCGACCAGCAGATCGTGCTCGACCACTGCGGCACGCCGCTCAACATCGCCTGCTATCACGGCAAGTTGCACGAGCGTTTCGACGGCTGGCGCCGGTCGATCCGGGCGATTGCCGAATGCCCCAATGTCGCGGTCAAGCTGGGCGGGCTGGCGATGGCCTTCTGCGGCCTGCCCGACACCGGCCCCGACAAGGGCCACAATTCGGAGCATCTCGCAGGACTGTGGCGGCCCTATATCGAGACCTGCATCGAAGCCTTCGGCGCCGACCGGGCGATGTTCGAATCGAATTATCCCGTCGACCGCTGGGGCGCGAGCTATCCGGTGCTGTGGAACGCCTTCAAGCGGCTGGCCGCTGGGCATAGCGCGGCGGAGAAACACGCGCTGTTCGCCGGCACCGCAGCACGCATCTACGATATCGAGCACGTCCTCCCCGCCACTTGACGTTGACGTAACGTCACCCTCGACAAGCGCGGGAACGCGCCATACGCCCACGTCTCACGAAACCAGCGAGGAGCCCGCCTACCATGACCCTGCCCGCCCCCTTCGACAAACTGCGCATCCCCGTCATCGGATCGCCGCTGTTCATCGTATCCGGGCCGGAGCTGGTTATCGCGCAGTGCAAGGCGGGCATTGTCGGCAGCTTCCCCGCGCTGAATGCGCGGCCGCAAAGCCAGGTCGACGAATGGCTCCACCAGATCACCGAGGAACTGGCGGCGCATAACCGCGACAATCCCAAGCGCCCGGCCGCGCCCTATGCGGTCAACCAAATCGTCCACAAATCGAACGACCGGCTCGATGCCGACATGCAGACCTGCGCCAAATGGCAGGTGCCGATGGTCATCACCTCGCTGGGTGCGCGCGAGGAAGTGTTCAACGCGGTCAGCGGCTGGGGCGGGATCACCATGCATGACGTGATCAACAACCGCTTTGCGCACAAGGCGATCGAAAAGGGCGCAACGGGGTTGATTCCCGTGGCTGCAGGGGCCGGCGGGCATGCCGGCGTGCTCAGCCCCTTCGCGCTTATGCAGGAAATCCGCGAATGGTTCGACGGACTGGTCGCGCTTTCGGGTTCGATCGCGCATGGCCGCTCGATCCTTGCCGCGCAGGCACTCGGCGCCGACTTTGCCTATATCGGCTCGCCATGGATTGCGACCACCGAAGCCAATGCCGACGAACGCTACAAGCAAGCTATCGTCGAAGGCGGCGCCGATGGCATCGTCTACACCAATCTGTTCACCGGGGTGCACGGCAATTACCTGCGTTCGAGCATCGAGAGCGCCGGGCTCGACCCCGACGATCTGCCCGTGAGCGACCCGACCAAGATGAACTTCGGCAGCGGCGGCAATACCAAGGCCAAGGCGTGGAAGGATGTGTGGGGTTCGGGCCAGGGCATCGGCACGGTCACCGCCAGCGCACCGGTCGAGGACACCGTGGCGCGGCTCGAACGCGAATACACTGCGGCGAAAGAAGCGCTGGCGCGCGCGACTGCCTAGGGCGCGGTCGCGCCCCACAGGATTTCGGCCATCGCGTCGAGGTCGGTGAAATCCATCCCCTTGCCTACCGGGTCCTTGCGGTTGAGCCGCAAGGGCTGGCGTTCGTCGAGCAGCCGCCGACGTAGCGCCCGCTGGAGCAGCGAGAATCGCATCAGCGCGGTATCCGCCGCACCGCGTGGATCGGCCAGCGTCTGGCGTGACCAGCGCCGCTCGATCCGGCCGACGCGTTCGATGACCATCGCATTGTAATCGCGGTGCGGCCCGCGGTGCAGCGGCAGCGCAAGCCGCCGCACCGCCTCCTCGCGCGCAGGCAGCAGCAGCCCGTTGCGCCGGAAGTCGTCGAACCCGATCCGGTCCTTGCCCAGCGTCTCGATCAGCGGGGCGAAACACGTTTTGCCGAGCAGCTCGCAGGGCAGCAGGTGATGCCTCTGAAGCGCCGGATCGTACTGCGGCGACCCCCGCCGGTTGACCGCGCGAAACGGCAAGCGACGGCGCATGTGCGAGGGAGTGTATTGCGTGCCCTCCCCCATATCGCACCTAGGCTGGGCGGAGCTTGAGGAGCCCCATCGGAAGATCGGTTTCGAGCGTAAAGACCTCGCCGCCCTCGGTCGTAAACTTCTGCGGCCCGTCTGGTCGCGGGTAGCCGACCAATTCCTGAACGATGCGGACCGCCAGACGCGTGGCGGCCAGGCGATCGCGGCATGCCGCAGGATCGATAGCGAGTTCGCAGCCGATGAAGAACCGCAGGCCCTCGCTCCGCAGTCCACCCTGTTCGTCGAAGTCGAACCCGAGCATTCCGAGCGCGGGAAACGGCCCCCCGCCGAGCCAGGCATCGACCGTCCGGGCAAAGAACCGGGGCGCAATCGCGGTGCGCGCCAACGGCCAGCAAACCGTCTGCACGCCCTCGAGCGCGTCGGTCAGCGCAGCCCCAAGGCCCAGCAGCGTGCGGATGATCGGCAAGGCATGCGCGCCTTGCGCGATATGCGGGCCGGGAACGAGCGCAATCGCCTCGCTATCGAGCAGGGAGTCGATATCGCAATTGTACCGGTAGGCGACCTCGGGCGCGGACAAGCCCGGGCCGGGCGAGAGTCCCAACAGGTCGAATGTCAGCCCGTCGGCGAGAAGCTCGAGCCAGTCCTCCCCCGCCGCGGCCCGCTGCGGCGGATCGGCGACATGATGAGCAGGATCGGCCTGCGCGGGATCATGGCTGACCACGGCGCGCGGAATAGTTGCCAGCGCTGCGGCCACGGCCGCGCGGTCGGGCCGCTGGCCACGGTCGAAGATCAGCATCAGGCCGGGTCGGGTGCCCCCGTCCTGGTCGCCGCCTTGCGCATCCACTGTCACCGAAATCGCCGTCCTTCTGCCCGCGGGGTGGTCTTGGCGGCTATCGGATAATCCGTCGAGTCTTCGCAGCCCAACCGCTCGGATGTGGAGCGAGTTCTAGAAAATGCCCTGCGCGATGCCCTCTGCCAGCGCCGCGCCGAGTTCGGCCGCGCGCGCACGCTCGCTGTCACTCACGGTTTTCGGAGCGAGGATCTCCTCGGGCTCCTGCGCATCGGTCTTGACGATCCACAGATCGGTCACGCGCTTCAGCCGCCAGCCGGTTGCGATCCGGTCGATTTGCCGCTGCGCGCCCTCGCCATCCGATCCCGCCGCAATCACCGTCGCGTAAGGGCGCCCCTCGATGCGTCCAAGGACGGGGTAATAGCAGCGGTCGAACATCTCCTTCATCTCGCCGCTCATGCTGGCGAGGTTTTCGGGACAGCAAAACAGATAGCCGCCTGCAGCGAGCAGATCGTCCGGCGCGGTATCGCAGGCACGCAACAACCGCGCGCCCTCGCCCGCGCCCTCGCAGGCTGCTGCGGCCAGCTGCTCGCTGGTGCCGGTGCGGCTGTGCCAGATGATGAGGAGCGGGCCCGTGGACATGCCCGAAGCATCGCCCGCGCCTGTCGATTGTCAATCACCGGAACTTCCGCTGCCCACAAGCAGGGGCTATTGCCCGGTTATGGCATCGCAGGCCCTTTCACACGTATTCGGCGTATCCTCGTCGCTCACCGGCCGCGCATGGCGCTGGCGCGGCGGCAATATGGAACTGGGTGCCAAGCCGACGCTGGGCGACGATATCGTCCGCCAGCTGCTGCTGTCGCGCGGCGTCGAGGCCGCCGATATCGAACGGCATCGCCAACCGACCCTGCGCAATTTCCTGCCCGATCCGTCGCTGTTCCGCGATATGGACGTTGCGGCCGACCGGATTGCCCAGGCGGTCATCGCGGGCGAAACGATCACCATCTATGGCGATTACGACGTCGATGGGGCGACGAGTTCCGCGCTGCTGATCCGCCTTTTACGCGAACTGGGCGTTGAGGCGGGCTATTACATCCCGGACCGCCTGCTCGAAGGCTATGGCCCTTCGGGCGAAGCGCTGGTCAAGCTGGGCCAGGCGGGCTCCAGCCTGATCGTCACGGTCGATTGCGGCGCCATGGCGCATGAGGCGCTGGGGATGGCGCATGCGGCAGGGATCGACGTGATCGTGGTCGATCACCACAAATGCAGCCCCGATCTTCCGCAGACGGTCGCGCTGGTCAATCCCAACCGGCTCGACGAAGAAGACGAGGCCGCCGCGCATGGGCATCTCGCCGCAGTCGGCGTCGCATTCCTGCTGGCGATCGCACTGGTCCGTACGCTGCGCCAGCGCGGTTTCTTCGCGGAGCGCAAGGAACCCGACCTTCTCGCGCTGCTCGATGTCGTCGCGCTGGGCACCGTCGCCGATGTCGCCGCGCTGCACGGTCTCAACCGCGCGTTCGTCGCGCAGGGGCTCAAGGTCATGGCGCGGCGCGACAATATCGGCATGGCTGCGCTGATCGACGCCAGCCGGCTGAAGCGCAGTCCCGCCTGTTCGGATCTCGGCTTCGCGCTGGGGCCACGAATCAACGCGGGTGGGCGCGTCGGCGAATCGACGCTCGGCGTCCGCCTGCTGACCACGCGAGACCCCGAAGAGGCGCGGACCATCGCCGCGCAATTATCCGCGCTCAATGAAGAACGCCGCCTGATCGAGGCCGAGGTTCAGGAAGCGGCCGAACAGCAGCTGGCCGCCCAACACAATCGCGCGGTCCATCTGGTGGCGGGCGAAGGCTGGCATCCGGGTGTGATCGGGATCGTTGCCGGGCGGATCAAGGAAAAGACCGGCAAGCCCGCGCTGGTCATCGCGCTCGATGGCGAAACCGGCAAGGGATCGGGTCGCTCGATTTCCGGCGTCGATCTCGGCGCGGCGATCATCCGCGCGCGTGACGAAGGCCTGCTGGTCGCCGGCGGTGGTCATGCGATGGCTGCCGGTCTGACGGTGAGCGCCGACAAGGTCGATGCGCTTGCCGAATGGCTCGATCGCACGCTGGAGGGCCAGGTGGCCCGCGCCTCTGCCAGTCGCGAGATGGCGCTCGACCTCGCGGTGTCGCCCGGCGGGCTGACCTCCGAACTGGTCAATTCGCTCGAGGAGGCCGGTCCCTATGGTGTCGGCTGGCCAGGACCGCGCGTGGCGGTGGGGCCGGTGCGTCTCGTCAAATGCGACATCGTGGGCACCGATCACGTCCGCCTGATCGCCGCCGGTGACGACGGCAAGAGCTTCAAGGGCATCGCATTCCGCGCAGCCGACAGCGATATGGGCCAGGCGCTGCTGCATGGTTCGCGCGGGCGCCGGCTATGGCTGGCAGGCCGGGTGAAGATCGACGATTGGGGCAGCCGTCCGCAGGCCGAACTGCACCTCGAGGACGCCGCCTGGGCCGATTGACCGAAATGCGTGCATTGGAGGGTTGACGACCCGCACCCCCACGCCTAATTGGCCCGCCACGCCACCGACCCGCCATGCGGGCGTGGCCCGTTCGTCTAGCGGTTAGGACGCGGCCCTTTCACGGCTGAAACACGGGTTCGATTCCCGTACGGGTCACCACGGTGGGGTGTTGCATCTGCAATTTCTTGCCAGCGCCACATCTGTGGCCCGTTCGTCTAGCGGTTAGGACGCGGCCCTTTCACGGCTGAAACACGGGTTCGATTCCCGTACGGGTCACCATCTCACCACATCATCGGGAAAAGCAGGTGGCGCGGCGAACCGCGCCCCGCTAAGCCGCGCAGCAATGAGCGAGCGTAGTTTTCCCTGGTCCGGATTCGTGCTGGCGCTGCTCGCCTGCATCATTCTCGCGACGCTCGGTACCAGCCTCGTCTATGCCGCCCTGATCTTCATCGTGTGGATCGGCTCGCTCTATCTCGTTGCTGCGCGCCCGCCCGAGGTAAAGGAGGCCCCCGTCGGGCCATCCTTCACCCGCGACAACATGGCCGATTTGTTCGAACATTCGGAAACCCCGGTGGTCATCACCGAACGCGACCGGGTGATCATTGCCAATCTGTCGGCGCGCAAGCTGCTGGGCGGCCATATCGTCGGGCAGGATGTGCGCATGGCGCTGCGCCAGCCCGAGGCGATTCGGCTGCTGGCGCGCAATGCCGAAGGCGGCGCGGTGGTGCGCGGCCTCAACCGGCGGACCGATATCTGGCGGATAAACCGCAAGACTCTGCCGGGCGAGCTTGCGGTGATCGAATTCGTCAACAAGACCGCCGAAGCCGACATCGCCCGCGCGCATACCGATTTCGTTGCCAATGCCAGCCATGAACTGCGCACGCCGCTGGCCGCGATCATCGGTTATGTCGAAACGCTGCGCGAGGATGTCGAGAATCTCGATCCGAATACGGCCGACA
Organism: Qipengyuania sp. HL-TH1; assembly: GCF_036365825.1. Classification (NCBI taxonomy): domain Bacteria; kingdom Pseudomonadati; phylum Pseudomonadota; class Alphaproteobacteria; order Sphingomonadales; family Erythrobacteraceae; genus Qipengyuania; species Qipengyuania profunda. The sequence continues at coordinate 1,010,534 of NZ_CP142675.1, read as the reverse complement.
AGTTTCTCGCGATCATCCAGCGCGAGGGGAAACGGCTTCAGGATCTCGTGAGCGATCTCATGTCGCTCTCGCGGATCGAGGCGGAAAAGCACGATCTGCCCGATCGCACGCTCGAATTTTCCAAGCTCGCCGAACGCGCCGCGCATGACGCGGCCAGCGGAGAACGCGGCGAATTGCTCGATTTCAAGTCGGCAGGCGAATTCGTCATCCGCGGCGACCGGCAGCAGCTCGAACAGCTGGTCCGCAATCTGGTCGACAATGCCTTCAAATACGGGAAGCCGGGCCAACCGGTTACCGTCCGGCTGCATCCCAAGGGCCAGAACCGGCTGCGGCTGACCGTGACCGATCGCGGCGACGGGATCGCTCCCGAACACATCCCGCATCTCACCCGGCGTTTCTATCGGACGGATCCCGGGCGCAGCCGCGCTTCGGGCGGCACCGGACTGGGCCTGGCGATCGTCAAGCATATCGTCGAACGCCATCGCGGGCGGCTCGATATCGACAGCACGCTGGGCGAAGGCACCCGCGTGACAGTCATCCTGCCGCTGGAAAAAGACGACAAGGAAAGCTGAGCCGGGGCCCTGGCGGCCTGCGCGGTAGCCGTACGGTGGATGGGCCGCGCACGTTCGATGTCATATATCTGCAACATCATGGTCATAGTGGCGTCGTCGATCCGTAACCCTCCTTACAAGAGAATCGATTGATGCGCACCCGCTCACGCCTTTGTCTGGTGACCCTTGCACTTGGCTGCGCCTTGCCCACCCCGTTGCTTGCGCAGGACGCTGCCGAAGATCTGGCCGCGCTACGCTTGCAGCTTGCAGCGATGAATGCCCGCATCGACCAACTTGAATCCGAGCTGGAGGCGACGCGCGCTGCGCCCGCAGTCGCAGCGCCCGCTCAACCGGCAGCAGACACACCGGTTGCTGCTCTCGGCAAGTCGGACGGCTGGAGCTTCAAGCCCCGCGGTCGGCTGATGTTCGACGCGGGCTTTACCTCGGCCCCCGCGTCGACCGGCGCTGCGGACGGCTTTGGCAACGAAGTGCGCCGCGCGCGGCTCGGCGCTTCGGGCGACATGCCGGGCGGTTTCGGATACAAGTTCGAAGTCGATTTCGCGGGCAACGAAATTTCCGTGGCCGACGCCATTCTGTCCTACGAGGACGGCCCGCTTGAGGTGAGCATCGGCCAGCACAACACCTTCCAGTCGCTCGAAGAACTGACCAGCAGCCTCCACACGACCTTTATCGAGCGCGCTGCCTTTACCGATGCCTTCGGTTTCGAGCGCCGCCTCGGTGCCTCGATCACCTACGCCCGCGGCGATTTCCTCGCCCAAGCCGGCGTCTTCACCGACAATATCGAGGATACGGACAGCAAGAACCGCGGCGTCGATGCGCGGCTCGTCTACATGCCGAAAGCCGGTGATGCGCAGCTGCATTTCGCGGGCTCGGTCCATTACAACGACCTCGATGATGCCGCTACGCAGCTGCGGTATCGCCAGCGCCCGCTGGTGCACTTCACCTCGCAGCGCTTCATCGACACCGGCAGCATGGAGGCCACCAGCGAAACCGGTTTCGGGCTCGAGGCGGCCGCGATCGCCGGGCGCTTCCACGTGGCAGCCGAAGGATACTGGCAGACCGTCGCCATGCCCGCGCTGGCAAGCGATCCGACCTTCTTTGGCGGCTATGCCGAAGCTGGCGTTTTCCTGACCGACGATTCGCGCGGGTACAAAGGTGGCAAGTTCGATCGCACCAAACCGCAGCGCCCGGTTGGCGAAGGCGGCTTCGGATCGCTCCAGTTCACGCTTCGCTACGACCATCTCGATCTCAACGACGCGGGGATCCTGGGCGGACGCCAGGCGGGCTATCTCGCCTCGCTGATCTGGAAACCGACCGACTATACCGCGCTATTGGTCAATTACGGCCGTGTGCAGTACGAAGATGCCATCCTGCCCGCCGCCAATGGCGATACCTCCTATGGCGTCGATGCCTTCGGCGTCCGTGCGCAAATCGATTTCTGACAGGCCGGGAAACGCGTTTATTTCCGCGCTGCGGACCACTGGTCAAAATATTGTCGCAACCATGTAACATTGGGGCGCTTTTGCGCCGCTAGCTAGACTTACAAGGGGTTATCCATGAGCAAGACCAAATCTTTCATCTTCGCCGCGGCATCGGCTGTCGCCCTCACCGCCTGCGGCGCCAATGGCGGCGACGGCGGATCGCGCGATCTCGATCCGCGCGGTCGGCTCCTCGACGGTATTCCCCTTCGCCAAGGCCGTATCCGAAGCCTTCGTGCGTGCGCAGCCCGACTACCGCTCGCCGATCATCGAATCGACCGGCACCGGCGGCGGGATGAAACTGTTCTGCGCCGGCCTCGGGGCGGACACCCCCGACATGACGCATGCCTCGCGCCGCATGAAGGCGAGCGAATTCGCCGACTGCCAGGCCAATGGCGTGACCGACGTCATCGAAATCCAGGTCGGGCTCGACGGGATTGCCTTCGCCTCGGCCAAGGGCGGGATCACCATGAGCCTGACCCCCAAGCAGGTTTACGAGGCGATTGCCGCTTCGCCCTATGGCGGCGAACAGACCAACCAGACCTGGTCGGATGTCGATCCCTCGCTCCCCGACCAGCCCATCCTCGTCTACGGTCCGCCCAGCACCTCGGGCACGCGCGACGCGCTCAAGGAACTGGTGCTCGAAGTCGGCTGTGACACCAATGCCGAAATGGAAGCCTTGAAGGACAGCGACAAGGATCGCCACGCGCAGCTGTGCACCGAAGTGCGCTCCGACGGCGCCTATGTCGACCAGGGCGAGCAGGACAATCTCATCGTCCAGAAGATCGAGGGCAATCCCAACGCCGTCGGCATCTTCGGCTACAGCTATCTCGAGGAAAATGCCGACAAGGTGCAGGGTCTCGACATGAACGGCGTCGCGCCGACTTACGAGAACATCGCCAATTTCGACTACCCCGGTGCGCGGCCGCTCTATGTCTACGCGAAGAAGGCGCATCTCGATGCGATCCCCGGCCTGCGCGAATACCTGCTCCAGTGGACCAAGATGTGGGCCAAGGACGGGGAACTGGCCAAGATCGGCCTTGTCGCATCGCCCGAGGACGTTATGGCGACCAACCTGAAGGCAGCCACCGAGTACACCACGCTCGACGGCGCGCAGCTCAAGTAAGGTCTGAAAGCAACCCATGTCGCCAGCTATCCTGCTTCTCCTGGCCCTGGGGCTCGGGCTCGCCGGATGGCTGGCGGCCCGTGCCCGGGCATGGGCATTCCGGCGTGACAGCGCCGATGGTCGCTTGCCCAGCCTGCCGGTCTACCACGCGTGGTATGTCGCGCTGTGGGTCATCCTGCCCATGGTCGCTTTCATCGCGCTGTGGAGCGCAATTGCCCCGGGTCTCGTGACGCAGCAAGTGCTCGCCAGCCCGGCGGCGGCCGAACTGCCCGCCTTCGGGTTCCAGCGCCAGACCATCCTCAACGAAGCGCGCGCGGTCGCGACTGGGGCCGCGTCGTCAGTGTTCAATCCGCAAGCCTCGGGCCTTGTCGAACCCTATCGCGAGGCGTTGTTCTACTACAACACGATCGGCATCGTCGTGGCGCTGCTGATCGCCTTCCTTGCCGGTACGTACGCCTTCCTCAAGCTGCGGCCCGATTTCGCCGCGCGCAGCAAGGTGGAGCGGATCGTCATGGCGATCCTGCTGGGCGCCTCGCTGGTCGCGATCCTGACGACCATCGGCATCCTCGCCAGCCTGGTATTCGAAACCGTGCGGTTCTTCGGCATGGTCTCGCCCATCGACTTCCTGTTCGGCACGCATTGGGGCCCCGACCCGATGGCCAATCCCGACAATCCGGACGGCAGCCGCTACGGCGCTGTCCCGCTGTTCTGGGGGACGCTGTTCATCGGGGCGATCATCGCCATGATCGTGGCCATTCCGCTGGGCCTGATGAGCGCTATCTACCTCACGCAATATGCCGACCCGGCCCTGCGACGCTGGGTCAAGCCCGCGCTGGAGATCCTCGCAGGCGTGCCGACGGTGGTCTATGGCTATTTCGCCGCGCTGACGATCGCCCCGGCGATCCGCGACCTTGCGATGAGCCTGGGGGTATCGAACCCGTCGAGCGAAAGTGCGCTGGCCGCAGGCCTCGTGATGGGCGTGATGATCATTCCCTTCGTGTCCTCGATGGCCGACGATTCGATTGCCGCAGTGCCCGGCGCGATGCGCGACGGCAGCCTGGCGATGGGCGCCACGCGCTCGGAAACGATCAAGCGCGTGATGATCCCCGCTGCGCTGCCCGGTATCGTTGCCGGGATCATGCTGGCGATCAGCCGCGCCATCGGCGAGACGATGATCGTGGTGATGGCGGCATCGACCGCCGCCAATCTCTCCGCCAATCCACTCGAATCGATGACCACGGTGACCGTGCAGATCGTCGCCATGCTGACCGGGGAAGGCAGTTTCGACCACCCCGCCACGCTCAGCGCCTTTGCCCTGGGTTTCGTCCTGTTCATGGTGACACTGGGTCTGAACTTCGTCGCCCTGCGCGTCGTCAAAAGGTATCGCGAAGCATATGAGTGAGCGCATCGCCCCCACGCGCACGCCCGAATTCGAAGCGCGGCTGAAAAAACGCTACGCCTCCGAGAAGCGCTTCCGCGCGCTCGGCCTCGGCGCGATCGTGTTCTCGATCGCGGTGCTGGTCTTCCTGCTCGGAACAATGACCTTCAACGGCATCGGCGGCTTCCAGCGCGTCGAGATGGAAGTCCCGATCGACTTCACGCAGGCCGGCATCGCCGCCAGTCCCGATACGATGGCGCAGCCGGGGGCGCTCGCTTCGCTCGAGGCGCAGGGCCTGCGCGATGTCGTGCAATATTTCGCAGCGGAAGAACTGGGCGAGGATGCCGCCGACGAACTCGGCGCGCAGGCCTGGCGCGATGTCGCCGCTGCGGTGATCGCCGATCCTGCACTGCTCCAGCGCAGCGAAAGCTTCTGGCTGCCCGCCTCGGCCGACCTCGCGTCGGGCTATGAAGGCGAAGGCTCGTCAGATATGCAGGCACTCGCCATCGGCCTTTATGAGGACGGACGGCTGTCGAAGAACTTCGATCCGGGATTCCTTGGGCGATCGGATGCCACCAATCCGCAGCAGGCAGGTATCTGGGGAGCGCTGAAGGGCTCGCTGCTGACGATGGTCGTCACCCTCCTGCTGGCCTTCCCGATCGGTGTGCTCGCGGCGCTATATCTCGAGGAATACGCTCCCAAGAACCGCTGGACCGACCTGATCGAACTGTCGATCAACAATCTGGCGGCGGTCCCGTCGATCATTTTCGGCCTGCTGGGGCTCGCGGTGTTCCTGACGCTGTTCCCCAATCTGCGATCGGCCCCGCTGATTGGCGGTATGACGCTGGCGCTGATGACCATGCCGGTCATCGTCATCGCCGGGCGCAATGCGATCAAGGCGGTCCCGCCGAGCATTCGCGATGGCGCGCTGGCCATCGGCGCATCGCCCGTGCAGGTGGTGTTCCACCACGTCCTGCCGCTCGCGCTGCCGGGGATCCTGACCGGCACGATCATCGGCATGGCACGCGCGCTGGGCGAAACCGCCCCGCTGCTGATGATCGGCATGCGCGCCTTCGTCGCCACCCCGCCCGATGGCTTCACCTCGCCCGCGACCGTGCTGCCGATGCAGATTTTCCTGTGGTCGGACGAAATCGACCGCGGCTTCGTGGAACGCACCAGCGCGGCGATTATCGTGCTATTGCTGTTCCTGCTCGTGATGAACGGGCTCGCCATTTACCTGCGTAACAAATTCGAGAAAACCTGGTGACCGTAGTCCACGACAACCTCGAGAAGACCGAAGCCAAGATGAGCGCCAATGCCGTCTCCGTGTTCTACGGCGACAAGAAGGCGATCGACGAGGTTTCGATCGACATCCCGACCGAATATGTGACCGCCTTCATCGGTCCCTCGGGCTGCGGCAAGTCGACTTTCCTGCGCACGCTCAACCGCATGAACGACACCATTCCTTCGGCGCGCGTCGAAGGGTGCATCGAACTCGACGGGGAAGACATCTATTCCTCGGGCATGGATGTCGTCCAGTTGCGCGCCCGCGTCGGGATGGTGTTCCAGAAACCCAACCCCTTCCCCAAGTCGATCTACGACAACATCGCCTATGGCCCCAAGATCCACGGTCTTGCCGAGGGCAAGGACGAGCTCGACGCGATCGTCGAGAAGTCGCTCAAGCGCGCGGGGCTGTGGGAAGAGGTGAAGGACCGGCTGCTGGACAGCGGCACGGCGCTTTCGGGCGGCCAACAGCAACGCCTGTGCATTGCCCGCGCCATCGCGGTCGACCCCGAGGTTATCCTGATGGACGAGCCCTGCTCCGCACTCGATCCGATCGCCACCGCGAAGATCGAGGAACTGATTGCCGAACTCAACGGTCGTTACGCCATCGTGATCGTTACCCATTCCATGCAGCAGGCTGCCCGCGTCAGCCAACGTACCGCCTTTTTCCATCTCGGGAAAATGGTAGAGTATGGCCGCACCTCAGACATTTTCACCAACCCGCACGAGCAGCGGACCCAGGATTACATCACGGGGCGTTACGGATAAGGCCATGAATCCGATGCAAGAACATACCGTTAAGGCCTTCGATGAGGACATCACCCGTCTGCGCGGGCTGATCGCCGAGATGGGCGGGCTGGCGGAAGCCGCCATCGCCCAGTCGCTCGAGGCGCTCGTCAAGGGCGACGACGAACTGGCCGACAAGGTCGTCAAGGGCGACAAGAAAATCGACGCGCTCGAAAGCGAGATCGACAAGCTCTCCGTGCGCATCATCGCACTGCGCGCCCCGATGGCCGACGACCTGCGCGAAGTGATCGCCGCGCTCAAGATCGCCGGCGTGGTCGAGCGGATCGGCGACTATTCGAAGAACATCGCCAAGGCGAGCAAGGAAATCGGCGGCAATCGCAAGCAGTTCGAACCGCTGACCCTGCTGCCCGCCATGGCCGAAGTGGCCGCGGAAATGGTCCATGACGTGCTGACCGCCTATGCCGCGCGCGACGCCGAACTGGCGCGCGAAGTGATCGCTGCCGACGAAAAGGTCGATGCCTTCTACAATTCGATCTTCCGCAACCTCGTCAGCCACATGGTCGAGAACCCCTCGACCATCTCGAGCGCGGCACAGATGCTGTTCGTGGCGCGCAATCTCGAGCGCATCGGCGACCATGCCACCAATGTGGCCGAAATGGTGCACTTTGCGGCTACCGGAAACTATCCTCTCGACGAGGACGGTTGACACAAAACCGTAGTGCGAAGGTCATAAAGCGGTGTCGACCGAGACTGAGTTTTCCCGGAAAGGCAAGAATTTGCACGCCGCCAAATTGCTCCTGGTAGAGGACGATCCCGCCCTCTCCGAACTGCTCGAATACCGCTTTACCAATGAAGGCTATCAGGTCCGCACGACCTCCGATGGCGATGAAGCGCTGTTGCTCGCCACCGAAGATGTCCCCGATCTCGTCATTCTCGACTGGATGATCGAAGGGACCAGCGGGATCGAGGTCTGTCGCCGCCTGCGCCGCGACAAGGAAACCGCGCACGTCCCGATCATCATGCTGACCGCGCGCGAGGCCGAGGATGACCGCGTGCGCGGCCTCGATACGGGCGCCGACGATTACCTCACCAAGCCCTTCTCACCGCGCGAGTTGCTCGCCCGCGTGGCCGCAGTCATGCGCCGTATTCGCCCCGCGCTGGCCGGCGAAAGCATCGAGGTCGGCGATATCACGCTCGACCCGGTGGCGCACAAGGTGACCCGCCGCGGGCGTACCTTGCAACTCGGTCCGACCGAATACCGGCTGCTCAAGTTCTTCATGGAAAGCCCGGGCCGCGTGTTCAGCCGCGGGCAGCTGCTCGACGGGGTCTGGGGCACCGAGAGCGAGATCGAGCTGCGCACGGTCGATGTCCACATCCGGCGCCTGCGCAAGGCGATCGAGATCGACGGCGCCAAGGATCCGGTGCGCACGGTGCGCAGTGCGGGCTATTCGCTCGAGGCCTGACCTACCGGCAGACGCCGCGCCAGCGCGGGCTCATGTCGAGATGGAAATGGTCCGCATGCGCGGCATTGTAATCGGGTGAGAGCACGGTCGCGAAGCTGCCGCAGGCACCATCGCGCACGGTACGCAGGAATTGCGCTTTGTCCCCCTCCCCGTCCCAGTCGCGCAGCACGCTGATCCGCGTTCCATCGGTAAGGACGAAGCCTGCGATATCGATCGCATTGGCAGTCGCATGTTCGCTCCACGCTCCCGAATCGCGGCCATAGAGACGGCGGCAGGAATAGGCGCCAAGATGTTCTATCCGCGCGATTTCCGATCCGAAGATCGCCTGCGCAGCGGGCTCGAGCACGTCACGCTCCCATAGCAGCAGCGCGATCGACGCAGGACAGGTGACCGGCGGCGTATCGGGACTGAGCGGATAGTCGGCGAGCCGTGTGCGGTCCTCTCGCCGACACGCGCCCTCGCCCGCGGGTTCGAGCACATCATGCGCGATATCGCTGCGCTCGAGCACCGCGCGGCATGCCGGAGCATCCTCACGCAGCGCGAGCAGCTTGCGATCGGTCGCCCAACCCACCGGATCGCGCAGGTCGAGCGGTGCCCAGGGATTGTGCTCGGGATGCTCGGCGAGCCAGACCCGGCCGCTCAGCAAAAGTCCCGCCGCGATCAGCAGCAGTGCCACCCGCCGGTCGCCGGCAAAGTCTCCGATCCGTCGCGAAATCATCCGTGTCACAGCTTAGTCCCCAGTAATTCGGCCAAGACGAGGGCCGCTATCAGGAGGAAAACCGTTCCAATACCGCGATCGATCCAGCGGCGCGTCGCAGCGCGCGCCATCAGGCGGGCGAGCCGTTGTCCGGCACCGATGTACAGCGCCCCGACCGGCACGTCGATCACGAGGGCGAGAACGGCGAGAAGGATGATCTGCGGCCCGATCGGCGATGCGGCATCGACGAAGGGCGGGATGATCGCGAGCATGTAGATCAGCGACTTGGGATTGCCGATGGCGATGAGGATGCCGTCGCGAAAGGCATGGCGCGAAGGCGCGCGGGCAGTTGGCGGCGTTTCCTCCCCCGCGTGGAAGGAGTGCCGGATCGCCGTAATGCCGAGCCATGCGAGATAGCCGATCCCCGCAAAGGCCAGCACCCGGAAGGCGAGCGGATAGGCCGCGGCGAGCGTGCCGAGCCCGAACGCGACCAGCACCCACCACACCAGGTACCCGATCTGCATGCCCAGCAGCGCCGCCCAGCCCGACCGCGCGCCGCGCCAGACCGCCTGCCCCATGACGAACAGCATCGATTGCCCCGGCACCAGGCTGGTGGTCGCGGTCACCAGCGCGAAGGCAGCGAGCTTTTCGGCATCGATCATGCAGCGCGCCTAGTGGAAGTCGCGGCTCGGGGGAATGATCCGCGCATCACGCGGATGCCCGCCCGAATTGGGGCCGAACCACCCGCACTCGCGATTGCCCGGCGGGGGCTCCTCCCATGGCTCGACCGGCCGGTAGGGGTCGTCCCCGCCTTCCCTGAGATTGTCGCGCGGGTTGAACTTGGCGGGCAGCGGCGTCGTGACATGGTCCGCGCGCGCGACCGGCGCATTGAGCATGTCGTCGGAGAGCCGATAGAGCTGGTGCGTCGCATCCTCCATGTGATGCGCGATCACATGGATCACCTCGTCGTCATATTCGACCCGGCCGCGCACCTCCATCAGCCGTGAACCCATGACCACACGGCGTTGTTTTTCCTTCAGATCGGGCCAGACCACGAGGTTGATAACGCCGGTTTCGTCTTCCAGCGTGATGAAGCAGACCCCCTTGGCGCTGCCCGGTCGCTGGCGGATCAGCACCACGCCCGCGACATGCACCATGCTGCGGAACTTGCGGCTGCGCAGATCGCTGGCGCGCACGAAGCCGCGTTCGGCCAGGCTGGCGCGCAGGAAGGACATCGGGTGCGCTTTCAGGCTCAGCCGCGTGGTCTGGTAATCGGCCACCACTTCCTCGCTCAGCGGCATGGCGGGCAATTGCGTCCGCGCGGTCTCGGCGCCCTCGTCGCGCGCTGCGGCGGCGGCGAACAGCGGCAGGTCCGCCCCGCCCACGATGCTGCGCGCATCCCACAGCGCCTGCCTGCGCGACAGCTGCATCGAACCGAAGCAGTCCCCACTGGCCAGGCGTTCGATATGCGCCGGCCCGATCCGCGCGCGGTCCTTGAGCGCGGCGACATCGGCATAGGCCCCGCCCGCCTCGCGCTCGGCAATCAGCCGCGCCGCCACCGCCTCGGGCAGGCCGTCGACCTGCCGCAGGCCGAGACGTAGCGCGATATTCCTGTCCTGCCGGCCCCGCCCCCGTTCTCGGCCGCTCGCGGGTGTCCCGCCGCCAATATCCTCCAGCGTGCAATCCCATTGCGACAGATTGACGTCGGCGGCCAGCACGCTGACGCCATGCTCGCGCGCGTCGCGCACGATCTGCGCGGGGGCATAGAACCCCATCGGCTGCGAATTGAGCAGCGCGCAGCCGAAGGCGGCGGGAAAATGGCATTTGAGCCAGCTAGAGACATAGACCAGATGCGCGAAGCTGGCGGCGTGGCTTTCGGGGAAACCGTATTCGCCGAAACCGCGGATCTGGTTGAAGCAGCGCTGCGCGAATTCGCGGTCGTAGCCGCGTTCGACCATGCGTTCGACCATCATGTCCTGCAATTCGTCGACCATGCCGCGGCTGCGGAAGGTCGCCATCGCCTTGCGCAGCCGGTTGGCTTCCTTGGAGGAAAACTGCGCCGCATCGAGCGCGATCTTCATCGCCTGTTCCTGGAAGATCGGCACCCCCAGCGTGCGTTCGAGAATGCTCGACAGCTCGTCGGGCGGGCCATGCTCGGGGGCAGGCGCGGGAATGACGACCTGTTCGGCCCCGCGCCGGCGCTTGAGATAGGGATGCACCATGTCGCCCTGGATCGGCCCCGGGCGCACGATGGCGACCTGGATCACGAGATCGTAGAATTCGCGCGGGCGCAGCCGCGGCAGCATGTTCATCTGCGCGCGGCTTTCGACCTGGAACACACCCAGCGAATCCCCCTTGCGCAGCATGGCATAGGTTTCCGGGTCCTCGCGCGGGACGCTGGCAAGGCTGAGCGGGCGATTGTAGTGATCGTCGAGCAGGTCGAGGCACTTGCGGATGCAGGTCAGCATGCCCAGCGCGAGGACATCGACCTTGAGGATGCCGAGCGCCTCGATATCGTCCTTGTCCCATTCGATGAAACTGCGTTCGGGCATCGCCCCATTGCCGATCGGCACGGTTTCGGTCAGCGCGCTTTCGGTGAGGATGAACCCGCCGACATGCTGCGACAAATGCCTTGGCATGCCAATCATTTGCTCGGTCAGTTTAAGAACCCGGCGCAAGTGCGGGTCGCGCACATCCATGCCCGTCTCGGCAGCGTGTTTCTCGCTGATCTCGCGGCCCCACCCGCCCCATACGGTCTTGGCCAGCGCGGCGGTGACATCCTCGGTCAGCCCCATCGCCTTGCCCACTTCGCGAATCGCCATGCGCGGCCGGTAATGGATCACCGTGGCGCACAGACCGGCGCGGTGGCGGCCGTATTTGCGATAGATGTACTGGATCACCTCTTCGCGCCGCTCATGCTCGAAATCGACGTCGATGTCGGGCGGCTCCTTGCGTTCTTCCGAAATGAAACGGTCGAACAGCAGCGCGTGCTTGGCCGGATCGACGCTGGTGATGCCGAGACAATAGCAGACCGCCGAATTGGCCGCGCTGCCGCGCCCCTGGCACAGGATCGGCGGATCGACCCCGCGCGCATAATCGACGATATCCTTGATGGTGAGGAAATATCGCGCCAGGTCGAGCTTGCCGATCAGCGCCAGTTCGCGTTCGATCGTTTCGCGCACAGTCTCGGGCACCCCGCCGGGATAGCGCCAGGCGGCCCCTTTCCAGGTTTGGCTGGTGAGATATTGCTGCGGCGCCTGCCCGTCGGGGTATATTTCCTCGGGATATTCATACGCCAGTTCGTCGAGACTGAAATCGCAGGCATCGGCCACTTCGCGCGTGGCGGCGATCGCATGCGGCCAGCGTTCGAACAGCCTGATCATGGTCGCGGGCGGCTTGAGATAGCGTTCGCCATTGCTTTCCAGAAGGTGCCCCGCCGCCGCCACGGTGGTCTTGTGGCGGATCGCGGTCATCACGTCCTGCAACGGGCGCCTGTCGGGCGTGGCGTAATGCACGTCATTGGTAGCGAGGATGCCAAGGTCATGCGCCCTGGCGAGCGCATCGAGCCGTTCGATCCGCGCAATATCGCTGTCGGTATAGAGGAAGCTTGCGGCAAGGTGGCGAAGAGTGGGAAGCTGGGCCGCGATATGCGGCAGGATATCGGACAGCGTTCCTTCCACCCGCACCCGATCCGCTTGCCCGCCTTCGGATGCCTCTGTCCGGGAGCCGGGCGGAAAGGGGACGACATTGTTCGGCACCGTCACGGCAAAGCGCTGGTCGAGATCGCGCGGGGGCAGCAGGATCAGCTGCACATCCCCGGCATGCCCGGCCAGCATCGCGAGGCTGATGTCGCAGGCGCCCTTGGCCTGCCATTCCCCGTCGAGCGTGCGCATCCGCCCGGCCGAAATCAGGCGGCACAATTGGCCATAGCCGGCGCGATTCCGCGGATAAGCTAGGAAGGCAAGACCTTGGACCGTTTCTATCCTGCAGCCGATAAGCGGCTTCAGTTTAAGCGTTTTTGCCTCGGTATGAATGCGCACCACGCCCGCCATCGTATTGGCATCGGCAATTCCGATCGCATCGTAACCCAGCGCCCGCGCCTGCAGCACCAGGTCGACCGCATCCGACGCCCCGCGCAGGAAGCTGAAGCAGGACACGAGCCCGAGCTCGACGAAGGGCGAACGCGGCGGTGCCTCGATGCTCGCGGGATCGAGCTCGATCGTTCGCTTCGGGATCTGGAGGTCGTTTTCGGGCATGATGGATAGGCCGCAGGACCGCCGTCATCGCTGCGAAGGCAGGGATCCATCCACCTGCGCCGCTGGGCGAAAGCTTGGCTGGCTCCCCGCCTTCGCGGGGCTTACGAGAGAAGTTGAGGGCATCATGGCGCGGCTAGTTCCGCGAGCCGTGCGCGCACCGCGGCAAGGTCGGCATCGAACAGGCGCGCCTGTTCCTCCCGCGCGGGCCCATCGAGCCGCAACAGGTAGGACGGATGCGCGGTGACCCACAGTTCGCTGCCATCCCCGAGCGGGATCGGACGGCCCCGCGCCTTCGTGATGCTGACCGTCTTGCCCAGCATCCCGCGCGCCGCACTGGCACCCATGGCAAGCACCAGTTTCGGCTTCACGATCGCGCGTTCGCTTTCGATCCACCACCGGCAGGTGTCGATTTCCTTCGCGCCCGGATTCTGGTGCAGCCGCCGCTTGCCGCGCTGGACATATTTGAAATGCTTCACCGTATTGGTGACATAGGCGCCGCGCCGGTCGATCCCGGCCTTTTCCAGATGCACATCGAGCAATTGCCCGGCGGGCCCGACGAAGGGGCGTCCCGACAAATCCTCCTGGTCGCCCGGCTGTTCGCCCACGATCATGAGCGCGGCATCGTCCGGCCCCTCGCCCATCACCGCATGGTTGTCGAGCTGGCCGATCGGGCATTTGCGGCAGGCATGGATCGCCTTGTCGATCGCCGCCAGCGTATCGGGCCGGTCCTCCAGCCCGTCCGCAAACAGAGACTTGCCCTTGTCGACCATCTGCGCCTCGCGGTTCTGCGCGCCCGCCACCAGTTCGGGGATGAGCGCGGCCTCGGGCATGTTCTTCCAGTATTTCTTGGGCATTTCCTTGAGCATCGCGCCGATCTTCAGCCGCGCGGGATTGAAGATCGAGGCGTAATAGCTGCGCCACAGATCCTCCGTCGGATCCCCTTCGGGCGCATCGGACCGCTCGGCCGGCGGGCCTTCGGACATGGTCGTCCCGTCCCAGTGCAGCGAACCGCGCGGGGTCAGGATCGACCAGCGCATGTTCGCAAAGCGCCGCATGAAGAAGCCCGCATTGGCGCGCAGGATATGGTGATCGGGTTCGAACCAGGCGACGTAATGCTCGCCGCCTTCCCCCTTTTCGTTCTCCACCAGCCGGAAGCGGACGAAGGCATGCATCTTGTGGCTGTCGCGGCGGACATTCTTGGCCAGCTCCTCCACCCGGCGCACATCGGGATCGGCCTTGTCCTCCATGATCCGCCCGTTCGCCTGCAACCGCCACAGCAGGCGATAGAGCAGCGCGAACCGCTCGGGATCGGAATGGAGGATCGCATTGCGCGCCAGCGTCACGAAGCGCTTGCTCGCGCGCACCAGCCGCGCATCGGCGGGCGGGACGGGCATGCCCCGTTCGCTTTCCGCAGCCGGTGCAGCCGCGAACAGGTCGCCATTGCCGCCCGGCTCGACCCAGGCGATGCGATCGGGCGGGACCTCGCATTGCACCAGCGTGCGGGCCTGCTCGCGCCAGAACTCGAAATCGTCCGGCTCGGGCAGGTGGACCATATAATGGCTCGCGAGCCGGGCCTGCGGGAGCGCGCTCACACCAGCACCCCCAAGCCGTCGCCCCTGCGCAGGCAGGGGGCCAGACAAGGTCCGCAGCACAAGCCACGGCCGTTATCTGGATCCCCGCCTGCGCGGGGATGACGGGGAAAGAGAAACAGGAAATTCATGCGGTGAACAGCTCCAGCTGCTCGGTCTTGGGCGCGAGCAGGCTGCGCAGGTCGGCACGGTCGGTCAGCATGACGGGCCGCCAGTCGACGGTGCAGATAAAGGGCCGCACCTTGGTCACCGACAGCGTCAGCCGCGCCACATCGTCGAGCCGCAGATTGCGATGGCGCCGGCTGGCGAGGATCTTGCCCACTGCCTTCACCCCCAGCCCGGGGACGCGCAGCAATTGTTCCCTGGTGGCGCGATTGACATCGACCGGGAACTGTTCGCGGAATTTGAGCGCCCAGGCGAGCTTGGGATCGATGTCGAGCGGCAGGTTGCCGTCGGCCTCGGTCGCCTGCATCACTTCGACCGGCTTGTAGCCGTAGAACCGCATCAGCCAGTCGGACTGGTAAAGCCGGTGTTCGCGGATCAGCGGCGGGCGTTTCAGCGGAAGCACCGCGCTGGCATCGGGGATCGGCGAGAAGGCGCTGTAATAGACGCGGCGCAGGCGGAAATTGTCATACAGTCGGCTCGCCTTGCCGACGATATCCGCATCGGTGGCGGCATCGGCGCCGACGATCATCTGCGTCGACTGGCCCGCGGGGGCGAAGCGCGGTGCGTGCTTGAAGCGCTTTCTGGCGTCTTTCAGTTCGCTTATGTCGCTCTTGACCCGGCCCATCGCGCCTTCGATCTGCCGCGCATCCTTGTCGGGCGCGAGCCGGGTGAGGCCGCTGTCGGTCGGCAGTTCGACATTGATCGATACACGGTCGGCATAGAGCCCCGCCTGGTGGACGATCTCGGCATCGGCCTCGGGAATGGTCTTGAGATGGATA